>NZ_JAYDZY010000008.1:0-269170 GCF_035607575.1 Georgenia sp. H159
GAGATCCAGGGCGTCAGCGAGGACCTCGTCGCCGAGTTCTCCAGCCGTGCCCGCGCGATCGACATCGCCACCGACGCGAGGATCGCCGACTACCTCGGCGAGCACGGCCACTACCCCTCCGACGCGCGCATCGTGCGGATGCGCGCCGAGGCCACGCTCGCCACGCGCCCGGAGAAGAACATTCGCGCACTGGCGGACCTGACCGCCGAGTGGCGCGCACGCGCACAGGAGATCGTCCGGGGCGACCCAACCGAGTGGGCGCGCAAGCTCACCACGACACCTCCCGCGCAGGTCCTCACCCAAGAATCCGTGCCCATGTACCTGATCGACCAGGCCGCTGCCGACGTCGTGGACGCGGTCTCGGAGAAGCGGTCGACCTGGCGGCACTGGAACTTGTGGGCCGAGGCCTCGCGCCGCACGATGGGCTGGCGCTTCGAGACCGTGGAGGACCGCGAGCTCGTCGTCGCACTCATCACCGAAGCCGCTACCCGACAGTCGGTCCCGCTTACCCCAGGCGAGGTCACCATCACACCGGCCGCCATGCGGCGGGACGACGGCACCAGCACCCTGCGCCCCCGACACTCGACGTACTACACGAGCGAGCACCTGCTCGCCGCAGAGGACCGGCTGCTCGCGCTGTCCGAGGACCACGTCACGGCTCTCGTCGTCCCGCCGCACATTGTCGAGACCGTGCCCGGCGCCCGTGTCGGTGGCGCGGTGGTCGACGGGGAGCAGGCCGCCGCGCTCTCCCGGGTCCTCACCTCGGGCTGGCGCCTGGACTTGCTGGTCGGCCCGGCGGGCTCCGGTAAGTCCACTGCGATGGCCGCCCTTCTCGGTGCCTGGACCGCCCAGCACGGGTCCGGGTCCGTGACCGGCATGGCGCCGTCGGCCGCCGCCGCGCAGGTACTCGCCGAAGACCTCGGCATCGGCTGTGACAACACAGCCAAGTGGGTCCACGACCACCGGCGCGGCAAGGCCGGCTTCCGCCCGGGCCAGTTGGTCATCCTCGACGAGGCCACCCTCGCCTCCACCCGGACCCTCGAGGTCATCGCGACACGCGCGGCCGAGGTCGGCGCGAAGGTCGTGCTCGTTGGTGACCCGGCCCAGCTCCAGTCCGTCGACGCCGGCGGAGCGTTCTCCATGCTCGTCGAGGCCCGCGATGGCGACATCGCACGGCTGGTCGAGGTGCGGCGCTTCGTCCACGAGTGGGAGAAGGACGCCTCTCTCGCGCTGCGTGACGGCGATGTCGCTGCGATCGACGCGTACGAGAACCACGGCCGCATCCTCGAGGGCACCACCGACGCCATGATTGACGCCGCGTACGAGGCCTGGCAGGAGGACCTGCGCGTCGGGCATTCGTCCATCCTCGTCACCGAGGCCGCCGAATCCGTGCGGCATCTCAACGAGCGTGCCCGTGCCGAACGCATCCAGTCGGGCCTCACGTCCACGCGGCGTGAAGCCCCGCTGCGCGACGACGCCCGCGCGTCGGCCGGTGATGTGATCATCACGCGCCGCAACGACCGTCGACTGCGCCCCAGCCCAGACACGTGGGTCCGCAACGGCGACCGCTGGACCGTCACCCACGTCGGAAGCGACGGGACGCTCGACGTGCGCCGAGCGGGCGACCCCAGCGGGGCCAGTGTGACGCTCCCGGCCGGGTACGTCGCCCGGCACGTCGACCTCGGCTACGCCGTCACCGCCCACCGCGCCCAGGGCATCACCGTCGACAGCGCACACGTCGTCATCTCCCCGTCGACTACCCGCGAAAACCTGTACGTGTCCATGACCCGCGGCCGACGCGCCAACACCGCCTACGTCGCCCTCGACAAGCCCAACCCGCTGCACGCCACCCCGGCCGACGCCGACACCTCCGCCCGCACCGTCCTCTTCGGCGTCCTCAACCACTCCGGGCTCGAGCTGACCGCGCACCAGACCATCACCGCCGAGCAGGAGCGGTGGACCGGCATCAGGCAGGTCGCAGCCGAGTACGAGACCATCGCCGCCACCGCCCAACGCGACCGCTGGACACGGCAGGTCACCGACGCCCTCGTCCGCGCGGGCGAGCTCACGACCGCCGAAGCCGACCGGGTCATCAAGTCCGAAGCCTTCACCGTCATGATGGCCGAGCTGCGCCGCGCCGAGGCCAACCGCCACAACGTCGACACCCTGCTGCCGCGTCTGGTCGCCCAGCGCACGCTGCTCGACGCCGACGACATCGCCGCCGTCCTCACCGCCCGCCTCGCCCGAGCCACAGCCCGGCCTGCACCCGGTACGACGCCGGATCTGATCGCCGGACTCATCCCGGCCGTCATCGGCCCGCTGCCCGCCGACACCGCCCGCGCACTCGCCGAACGCCGCGAGCTCATCGAGACCCGCGCCCGCACCCTCACCGAGGCTGCGGTCCGCGAACAGGCGCCGTGGCTGTCTCGTATTGGTGAACGACCGCTCGGTGCCGGCGATCGCGAACGGTGGCTCGACGAGCTGGCGGTCGTTGCGGCCTATCGCGACCGATACGGCATCACCGGCCCCGCGCCACTCGGCGCCTCGACCCAGACACTCGTCCAAGAACGCGACCGGCGCCGCGCCGCCGAATCCCTCCGCCGTGCCGAAGCCACAGCCCACGCCCGCAGGGCCGGGGCTACCCGTTCGCGCACGCACTCGCGCAGTGTCTAGGACGCCCAAGGCCTCTGCCGGAATCGCGCGCATGGAACCCAGCGTGGGCGAAAGTACCCGAGCACGGGGCCACTGCCTAGGAATCTGTGGATACGGGAGTTGTCCACAACCTCACCGTCTACGAGGCACACCGGAACCGGTAGCGCCCACCCTTCACCGAGAGAGGCGGGCTGAAGCCCAGCCGGCCATAAGCGAGAGGCGGCATCGTGCTCTTCTACCTCATCCTCCGGTTCTGGTTCACGCTCGCGCTCCACGTCTACGCCTTCTTCCATGCATGGATGCCGACCAGCCACCTCGTCCGCTTGGTCAACACCGACCGCGGGATCAAGTGGGGCCTTCCCATCGGTGCCGCTCTCACACCCCTGTACTACCTGACGATGACCTGGAGCGGAGGGCACCTGAACGTCGACAGCTCCGGCTGGTGGTGGGTGCCGACGCTGTGGAGCGCGATCAACACGATCAAGTTCGCACACGTCGCAGTCCGCAGCCCGTTCATCTGGGTTCGCCGGAAGCTACGCCAACCCACCGCGCGCCAGTTCGAGGCACACCAGCGGTGGCCTGCGGAGTAGCCGATGCTGCCGCGCACACCAATCCGCCGAGGACGGGGCCGTCGGCATGCACGCGATCGGAGGGAGCTTGGCCTGGCCCGCTGGTACGACAGCCCTCACAGACTGCCGCGTCCGGTTGTACTTCGAGGCGTACGAACGCGAACAGAAACGGCGGCGCTTCGCGCCCGTCAACGGGCAGAACTCCACGCTGCACTGCTCGCAAGACACGACGGCAATTCCGATGTGTTGGGCGGCGCGCCGGACTGGGGCAGTCCTGCACTTCCTCGCGCCTGGGTCGGGCACAATCGTCGTATGTCGGCGACGATCGAAGAGGTGCTGGACGAGCTGTACTACTCCTCCACGTCGGAGGTGGAGAAGGGCTCGAAGTTCGAGCGGTTGATCGCCTCGTTCTTGCGCACGGACCCGCAGTACGCCGATCAGTTCGATGAGGTGTGGCCGTGGATGGAGTGGCCCGACCGCGACGGCCAAGGCGACCACGGGATCGACCTGGTGGCCCGGGAGCGCGACACCGGGGACGTGGTGGCGATCCAGTGCAAGTTCTACGACCCGGCCGGCACGTTGGCCAAGCCGGACATCGACTCTTTCCTCTCGGCCTCGGGTAAGTACCCCTTCAAGCGGCGGATCATCGTCTCCACAACCGACAAGTGGGGCGCTAACGCCGAGGCCGCGATTCACGGGCAGCAGATCCCGGTCCAGCGCATTCGGTTCAGGGACCTGGCCGACTCCAGCATCGACTGGTCCCAGTTCCGTCTAGCCACCCCTGAGGTGCTGGAGCTGAAGGACAAGAAGCGCCTGCGTCAGCACCAGGAGAACGCGATCGCCGACGTCAAGGCCGGGTTCGCCGAGCACGACCGCGGCAAGATGATCATGGCGTGTGGCACCGGCAAGACGTTCACGTCGCTGCGCCTGGCCGAGCAGATGGTCGGGGTGGGCGGGTCGGTGCTGTTTCTGGTGCCGTCCATCGCGCTGCTGTCCCAGTCGCTGCGGGAGTGGACGATCGAGGCAGAGCTCGACCTGCAGGCGTTCGCGGTGTGCTCCGACCCGAAGGCCAGCCGCCTCAACCCCGGCGAGGACATCTCCTCTGTCGACCTGCCCCTAGCCTCGACCACGGACCCGAACGTGCTGCACGAGCGGCTCACGGCGGCGGTCCCGGGTCGGATGCGGGTGGTGTTCGCGACCTACCAGTCCATCGACGTCGTCGCCGAGGCCCAGCGCATGGGCGAGGTGGACCCGTTCGACCTGATCATCTGCGATGAGGCTCACCGCACGACCGGCGTCACGCTGGTCGACGACGAGGATGAGTCGCCCTTCGTGCGCGTGCACGACCCCGAGTACATTCTGGCCGACCGGCGCCTGTACATGACCGCGACCCCGCGGGTGTATGGCGATGCGACCAAGGCGAAGGCCGGTGAGGCCCAGGCGGTGCTGTCCTCGATGGACGACGAGACGCTCTATGGGCCGGAGTTCCACCGTCTGTCCTTCGGCAAGGCCGTTTCCCGCGGTCTGCTCACCGACTATAAGGTCCTGGTGCTTGGCGTCTCGGAGGACCAGGTCTCCAAGACGTTCCAGGCCCAGCTCGCCGACGAGCACCTGCAGCTGCGCCTGGATGACGTGGCCAAGATGGTGGGCTGCTGGAACGGGCTGGCCAAGCGCGGCCAGGCCGACTCCGGGTTCGGGGAAGACGCCACACCGATGCGCCGGGCGGTGGCCTTCTCCCACACCATCGCCGCCTCCAAGGCGTTCACCGAGAAGTTCGAGCGGATCACCGACCACTACATCACCTCGAACGACCTCGATGCCGACTACGACGACGACCAGGCCGGCAACGGCACCGAGCGGGCGCTGCGCTGCCAGGTCGACCACGTCGACGGGTCGATGAACGCCCTGCAGCGCAACGCCAAACTCGACTGGCTACGCGAGGATCCCGGGACCGACACTGCCCGCATCCTGTCCAACGCCCGCTGCCTGTCCGAAGGCGTGGACGTGCCTGCACTGGACGCCGTGCTCTTCCTGCAGCCGCGCCGGTCCCAGGTCGACGTCATCCAGTCGGTGGGGCGGGTGATGCGCCTGGCCCCGGACAAGAAGTACGGCTACATCATCCTGCCCGTGGCCATCCCCGCCGACGTCGAGCCCCACATCGCTCTGGGCGACACCAGGTTCAAGGTTATCTGGGACGTCCTGCAGGCCCTGCGTGCCCACGATGAGCGCTTCGACGCCATGATCAACCAGATCGACCTCAACAAGGCGCCAGGAGAGCGCCTAGAGGTCATTTTCACCGACTTCGACGGCCCCGGAGACGCCGAGGACCCCGACCAGGCGCAGAAGGCCAAGCAGAAGACGAGGGACTACGAGCAGGGCATGCTCGACCTGCCTGCGGTGGACCAGTGGCGCGATGCGATCTACGCCCGCATCGTGCAGAAGGTCGGCACCCGCCGCTATTGGGAGGACTGGGCCGCCGACATCCGGCAGATCGCCGCCACCCACATCACCCGTATCAAGACCATCCTGGCCAACCCCTACCCGGGTCTGTCTCAGCGGTTCGATGACTTCCTCACCGGGCTACGCGGCAACCTGAACGACTCCATCAGTCGGGACGAGGCGATCGAGATGCTCGCCCAGCACCTGATCACCAAGCCCGTCTTTGATGCCCTGTTCGAGGACTACGACTTCGCCGCCCACAACCCCGTCTCCCGCGTCATGCAGGACATGGTCGACGCCCTGGACGGGCAGAATCTCGCCGCCGAGGCCGAGTCGCTGGAGGACTTCTATGAGTCGGTGCGCATCCGCGCCGCCGGCATCGACAACGCGGCCGGCAAGCAGCAGATCATCACCGAGCTGTACGAGTCCTTCTTCAAGCACGCCTTCCCCAAGACCGCCGAGTCCCTGGGCATCGTCTACACCCCCACCGAGGTCGTCGACTACATCCTGCGCGCCGTGCAGGCCATCCTGCAGCAGGAGTTTGGCGTCTCCATCAGCGATCCGGGCGTCCACGTTCTTGACCCGTTCACCGGCACTGGGACGTTCATAGTGCGGTTGCTGGAGTCCGGGCTCATCGATCCCGCCGACCTGCTGCGCAAGTACACCAGCGAACTCCACGCCAACGAGATCCTGCTGCTCGCGTATTACATCGCCGCGATCAACATCGAGGCCACCCTGCACGGCCTGCTCAGAGAGAACGATCCTGACGCCGGGTACGTGCCCTTCGAGGGCATCGTGCTCGCCGACACCTTCCAGATGACCGAGGACGGCGACACCCTCGACTCGGCGATCTTCCCCACCAACAACGCTCGAGCCGAGGCCCAGAAGAACCTCGACATCCGGGTAATCATCGGGAATCCGCCCTACTCGGCAAAGCAGGGAAGCGTCAACGACGCCAACGCCAACCTCAAGTACCCGACGCTCGACCGCCAGATCGAGAACACGTACGCGACGCGTTCGACGGCGACGAACAAGAACTCGCTCTACGACTCTTACATCCGCGCTATCCGGTGGGCATCAGACCGCATCGGACCCGAAGGCATCATCGGCTACGTCACCAACGGCGGTTGGATCGACTCCAATACTGCTGACGGCCTCCGCATGGTCCTCGCTGACGAGTTCTCCACCATCTACGTTTACAACCTCCGCGGCAACCAGCGAACCGCGGGTGAGCAGTCCCGACGCGAAGGCGGAAAGATCTTCGGCTCCGGCAGCCGCAACACCGTCGCCATCACCTTCCTCGTCAAGAAGGCGGGCCACGCCGGTGCGGCCACGGTCTACTACCGAGACATCGGCGACTACCTCACTCGGGAAGAAAAGCTCGCGATCCTAGACGAGTCCGAGCACACCGAGCTCGACTGGCAGACCATCGAGCCCAACGAGCACGGCGACTGGCTCAGCCAGCGCGACGACAAGTTCAACGAGGCCAGGCCGCTGGGCGCTTCGCGCGGAGAGACTCGGCCCGGCGTCTTCGAAGGGTACGTCAATGGTCTCGGCACAAGCCGCGATGCTTGGGTTTACGCGTCTTCCGAGGCCACTGTCCGAACCAACGTCATGAACACGATCACGTTCTACAACGGCGAAGTTCGACGTGCGACGTCCGGAGCGAAGGGCATTGTCCAGAAGTTGGTCTCGACTGAGAATGTTGATCGAGATCCGACGGCAATCAGTTGGTCCTCATCGCTTCTCAACCGATTTGCGCGCGGAAAACTACTGACCTTCAACGACGGATTCGTTACGACGGCCCTGTATCGACCGTTTTTCAGGCAGAAAGTCTATGTCTCGCCAGATCTCATTCACCGCCCAGCCATCCAACAGAGGTTCTTCCCTGCCCCGACTGTAGGTAATGTGGGGCTCTATATACTCGGTCTTGGGGCTCAGAAAGAGTTCTCCGTTCTGGCGACTGCCCTGCTCCCGGACTTAAACCTATATGGGTCAGAAGGTGGACAGTATTTTCCTCGGTGGAAGTATGAGGTGCGCAAAGCAGGCGACGACCTCTTCTCGCTAACTGCGGACGGCGACGAGTCTGTGCAATGGGAACGCCTCGACAACATCACCGATGCGACCCTCGTCGCCTACCGCCGCTCCTACGGCGAGGCCGTCACCAAGGACGACGTCTTCTCCTACGTCTACGGCCTGCTGCACTCTCCGGACTACCGCGAACGCTACGCCGCGGACCTGCGCAAGATGCTGCCGCGCATCCCGCAGGTGGCATCCACCGAAGACTTCCATGCCTTCAGCGCGGCCGGCCGGGCCCTGGCCGACCTCCACATCGGCTACGAGACGGTCGAGCCGTACCCGCTGACCGAGAGCGTCACCGGCACCGCCGACGAGCCGGAGCTCTACCGCGTGCAGAAGATGCGCTACCAGGGCCGGGGCAAGAACCAGGACCGCAGCGCCGTCATCTACAACAGCCACCTGACTCTCAGCGGCATTCCCGATGAGGCGCACCGCTACCTGCTCGGTTCCCGCAGCGCGATCGAGTGGGTGATGCGCCAGTATCAGGTGACCACCCACAAGGCGTCGGGCATCGTCAATGACCCCAACGACTGGGCCGCGGAGGTCGGCGATCCGCGCTACATAGTGGACCTGCTCAAGCGCGTCGTCACCGTCTCGGTCGAGACGATGCGGATCGTCGACGGGCTCCCTTCGCTCGACCTCGAGTGAGACGAAGGAAGACCACAAACGATCGTTTCCGAGACGGCCTGGCAACCGATCGCCATGGGCCTGATTTGCGTCCACAACCGGTCTAGAAATCCTCCGTGTCACCGGCCGGTTCTGCGCCCGTTTTGAGACTCTTGAGCGGTGACTCGGAACCTCGTCGGCTTGGCCCGGTATCGACCAACGGCGCAGACGCCCAGTTCCAGCGCGGCGCCCTCGAGGCCGCGGGCTCCATCAGATCTTCGAAGAGAAGATCAGCAGCCGATTGACTCACCGCCCTGGCTTGGCCCACCCGCTCGAGTTCATGCGCGACGGCATCGATACCCTGGCGGTGTGGAGGCTCTACGGGCTGGACAGGTCTAAGGACACCCTCACCGTCGCCGACGACCCCAGCGATCGAAGGACCGGTCTCTACGTGCTCACCGGTATGCTCGCAGGCACCTACAGTCTGACAGGCGAGGGGGAAGTGTCGCCGTCGAGGTCCGCGGCTCTAGAGCCAAGTGACAGGGGATCGCGCTCCGCGTTCTTACATGAACGCTCGCCGGCACCTACAGCCGGCAGGGGAGGGAAAGTTCTTCTTCACGACGATGGGCTCCCTTCGCCAAGCTCGACCCATAGCTGATCCGCGAACGGACGGTGGCCGATTTGGCCGCGGGCCCGCGGGCGCTTCTGGAGAAAACTTCGGCGTCCTGGCACCGGTGACGATTAGCCCTTACTGGTCTCTCGATTTCGCTCTCAGGTGGCCCGCCAGGACGCGAACGGCGAGCCACCTGAGCGGTAACTCCGCTACTTGATCGCCTGCGGATTCAACGGCGAGCCGACGGCTCCCGGGATTACAAGCGGCGGACCAACGAACAGGAACTCGTAACGTCCGTCCTTCGCGCAGTCCTCGGCGAGGTCGTCGAGTTGCCAGATTTCCCCGACGAGCATTCCCATGCTCACGATCAGGACGAGGTGCAGCGGCTGGAAGGTTCCGTCGATCTCGTTCGGTCTTACTTCCGCTCCCCACGTGTCGGTGGCCAAGGCGGCGACATCGCGCTCGTAGAACCACGGAGCGGTGCGGAGCGACAATCCCGGGGCGTCACCGGCGGAGTATCCGGCCCAGCCGGGCTCGGTCCGCCGCGCCTGCATGTCGCCGGTGCGGATGAGGACGACATCGCCCCGGCCCACGCTTACGCCCTGGTGTGCGCATGCGCCGTCGAGGTCCTCTGGAGTGATGGCGTAGCCAGGCTCGAGGTAGTCGACCCCGAGATACCTCGGCATGTCCAGCAGGACACCGCGAGAGACCACCGTGGGCATGTTCTCCACGCCGCCCACCTTCGCGCCGTGAGAGGTGACCTCAGCGGCGCTGAAGCCGTTGTACATCTTCCCCTCACGGAAGATGTGGGCGAGGGCGTCCCACTGGGTGCCCCCCTGCAGGAACAGGAACAGGCTGTCGTCGGCGAATCCCCAGCCGAGCGGGTCGTTGCTGTAGACCTGCTTGCCTGCGAGGTGGTCGGTGCCAGTCGCGACCATCTGGTGCACGGGGTTGACGCGCCCGAACGCCCCTGTCTGCGGCCCGTTTCCGTCGAGCGGGAGCTGGAGGGAGATCGCCTTGCCCTGCCGGACGAGGCCCGCGGCCTCGACGACCTTTTCCTCAGTGATGAAGTTCAGGGTTCCCCGCTGGTCGTCGTGGCCCCATCGACCCCAGTTGGAGAACGACTTGTAGTACTCCTCGAACAGGTCAAGAGTCACGCTCTCGACCGAGGCATCGGTGTCTGTCGTGTGCGACACGTTCGTATCCCTATCGCTCGTCGTTGAGATCCGCCGCACCTCCCGGAGCGGCCCAGCAAAATCACGATACGTCGGGCCTGGTCGCCACCTGTTTCTCCGAACGAACAATGAATCGTGCTGTTCTGCCTACTTTTGTAGGAACAGGCGGGTCGTGTCGCTGGATAGGTTGACGGGGTGGTCGCGCGAGTGAGGATGCTCGGCGTGGGAACCAGCAACCGGCTAGATGGAGTGTGCGCTAAGGGCCGGCAGTACGAGCGAATCGGAGGTGGTCAGCATCAGTAGCGCGATGGCTGAGGGGAACGGTGGTGCGACCGCGCCCCAGGCGAGCACCATCGACACACCCTCGTTCTCGCCGCCGTCTTTTGATCTCTCCGGCAAGACGGCTCTAGTGACCGGTGGCAGCCGAGGAATCGGGTTCGCAAGCGCGGCCGCCCTTGCTGCCGCGGGTGCGCACGTGCTGGTGGCGGCGAGGACGGAGTCTGACGTCGAGCGAGCGAGCGACGAGATCTCTGAACGCTTCGGCTCGGCGGAGCCGGTCGTCCTGGACGTCACGGACACCGAAACTTGTGCGCACGTCCTTAGCCGGGGCCCTGACTTGGACATCCTGGTGAACAGTGCAGGGACGAACCGGCCAGGTCCGTTCCGCGACGTGTCGCCGAGCGACTATGACGCGGTGATGGCCCTGAACGTTCGGTCGACATTCTTCGTTACACAGGCTGTCGCCGCGAGGATGGTGTCCGCGGGACGAGGAGGGGCGATCATCAATATCTCCTCGCAGATGGGGCATGTCGGTGCAGCGAACCGGTCCGTGTACTGCGCTTCGAAGTGGGCCTTGGAGGGCATGACGAAGGCGATCGCCATCGAGCTCGCCCCCCATGGTATCCGCGTCAACACCGTCGCCCCGACCTTCATCGAGACACCGATGACGGCCCCGTTCTTTGCCGATCCACAGTTCAAGAGCGAGGTGCTCTCGAAGATAAAGCTCGGCCGGATCGGCCAGCCCCAGGATGTCGGCGGCGCCGTCGTTTTCCTCGCCAGCTCATCCTCGGCGCTGATGACGGGCAGCTCGATCCTGCTCGACGGCGGTTGGACCGCGGAGTAGGCAACTTTTTCTGACCCTGTCGGCCTGACCGACTCCTGCCCTCACCTGTTAACCCCAACCCACAGTGGCGCGCTTTTTGCCCCCAACCACAACGAGGTGGATCGACGTGTTCGACATTCTCGACAGACAAACCACGCTGACCCGTAATCAGAAGAAACTGGCCCTCATCGCCACCTGGGCCGTGTGCCTAGAGTTTCTTGATTACTTTCTCATCGGTTTCATTCTGACGTTCGTCTCGGCGCCCTGGGAGCTGAGCTTCGGACAGTCTTCCTTCGTGCTCCTGTCCTCCGGCATCGGTGCGATCTTCGGCGCGCTTTACTTCGGTCGGCTGGCGGACCGGATCGGCAGGCGCAAGGTTTTCCTGATCACTATCACGGTGTTCACCCTCGCAACCGGCGCCCTGGTCTTCACGCCCGACGACCCGCAGGTGGGATGGCTCTACCTCGTGCTCTTCCGCGTTGTGGTCGGCTTCGGCGCGGGTGGCCTGTACGTCGTCGACCTGCCGCTGGTGCAGGAGTTCATGCCGGCCGCCAAGCGCGGCAAGGTGACCGGCCTCGTCACATCCGCCGTGCCGGCTGGGTTCCTCGTCGGCTCACTCCTCGTCTGGCTGCTGTCCGACGCGATCGGGTGGCGGGGAATCCTCGTGGTCGCGACGGTTCTTGGTATGACCGTGCTTCTGCTGCGGCTCTCCATTCCCGAGTCGCCGCGCTACCTGGCCCGCATGGGTGACGCCGAAGGCGCCCGCCGGTCGATCGCCTGGGCCCTGGAGGTTGCGCCCGAGTCTTTGCCGCTCGCCGTCCCGGAGGTCCACGAGCAGAGGAAGGTCGGGATCGCCCAGCTTTTCAAGTACAGGCGGAGCTTCTGGGTCTCCACGCTCGCTAACCTCGGAATTCAGACCGGCTACTACGGCATCACCCTGTGGACCCCCACCCTGCTCGTTTTGGTCATGGGCATCGACCCCGCGCAGTCGGGCTTCTACATGGTGTTCATCACGCTGGGCGCACTTGCTGGCCGATTTGGCCTGTCGTTCCTCTCTGAGCGCATCGGGCGGCGCCGCACGGGAACCCTGGCAGGGCTGGGCGCGGCCGGGTTCTTGATGGTCGCCGCGATGCTCGACCATGCCATGCTGGGCGGCCTGTCCGTCTTCTTCCTGATCATGATCGTCGTTTACTTCTTTGGCGAGGGCGGATTCGCTGTCGTGGGCCCGTACTCCGGCGAGATCTGGCCGAGTTCGCTCCGGACGACCGGCATGGGCTTCGCCTACGGCATCGGCGGCATCGGCAAGGTCATTGGCCCCCTCGGCCTCGCTCTGATAATCGGCTCGAGCAACCTCGTCAAGCCGGAAGTGGCTGCCACTGAGTTAGTGCCAGCGTTCGGATACTTCGCGATCTGGTACCTCCTATGCGCGGCGATGTTCGCCTTCTTCGGCATCGAGACCAAGGACAAGACTCTCGAGGCGCTTGACCGTGAGCTCGAGAGCCAGCGGCGCGAGCCCAGCGCCATCACCCGATGACCCGACACCAAGGGCGACAATCACTAACGAAAGGAACCTGCCATGGCACGCGTTCTGAAGGAAGCAACCGGCACGACCGGTCCGACCACCGCAGACGCAGCGGTCAGCAACGCCGTTGCCGACGTGATCGAAGCCGTCCGGCGCCGCGGGGATGCCGCGGTTCGAGAGTTCTCGGAGAAGTTCGACAAGTGGTCCCCCGAGGAGTTCCGGCTGACCGACGGCAAGATAGAGAAGATCGTCGCTAGCGTTCCGGAGCAGGTGCTCGCCGACATTCAGACGGTCCAGGAGAACGTTCGGACATTTGCCCAGCATCAGCGCGACTCCCTGCGCGACTTCGAGGTCGAGACGCAGCACGGCGTCTTCCTCGGCCAGAAGAACATCCCGATCCAGGCGGTCGGTGCCTACATTCCGGGCGGTCGCTACCCGCTGCTGGCATCTGCACACATGACGGTCCTGACGGCGAAGGTCGCCGGCGTGGAAACTGTCCGCGCCTGCACCCCGCCGATCCGTGGAGAGGTCCCCGCGGCCACGGTCGCGGCCATGCACTTGGCGGGCGCCGACGAAATCTACCTCCTGGGCGGCATCCAGGCCGTGGCCGCCATGGCGATCGGCACGCAGTCGATGGGGCGCGTCGATTTCCTGACGGGACCCGGCAACGCCTATGTGGCCGAGGCCAAGCGTCAGCTGTTCGGCGAGGTCGGGATCGACCTCCTCGCCGGCCCGACCGAGGTCCTCATCGTCGCCGACGACTCGGCCGACCCCTTCGTCGTTGCGGTGGATCTGCTGAGTCAGGCAGAGCACGGCCCGGACTCACCCGCGGTTTTGGTCACCACGTCCGAGGAGCTGGGCCACGAGGTCATCGCGCACATCGAGGCAGTGCTGCCTGGCATGCCGACTGTGGACTTCGCCGGGCCGGCCTGGCGCGATCACGGCCAGGTCCTGGTGGTCGACACACTCGACGAGGCGTTCGCACTCGCGGACGAGATCGCGAGCGAGCACGTCCAGATTCTCACGCGCGAGCCGCGCGAGGCGCTGGTGAAGATGCGGAACTATGGGGCCCTCTTCCTAGGCGAGGGCACGTGCGTGTCCTATGGGGACAAGGTGATCGGCACGAATCACACGTTGCCCACCCGCAAGAGCGCCCGGTACACCGGCGGGCTCTGGGTGGGGAAGTTCCTCAAGACGGTCACCTACCAGGAGGTCCGGGACACCGATGCCAGCGCCGTCCTGGGGGAGCTATGCGGCCGGGCGAGCCGGGCGGAGAGCTTCGAGGGCCACGCCCGCTCCGGCGACATCCGTGCCGCGAAGTACCGCGGCAAGCAGGTGCCGTGGGCACCGGCCGAGGTTGGTACGTCGGCCTGACGGCCGGTCCGGGTGCCCGGCTGAACTGGGCACCCGGATCTCTGTGCGCGCAGTGCGCGCCACTCGCTCACTTGGCGCGGTCTCGGAGTAGGAGTAGACACAGGAGGTACTCGTTCGGGTCCTCCAGTGAGATCCCCGAGATCTCAGCGATCCGGCGCAGGCGGTAGCGCAGGCTCGTCTTGTGCAGGTGGAGACGGTCCGCAGCGGCCGACACGTTGCCACGGTGGGCGAGAAAGGTCGCCAGCGACTCCACGAGGTCAGAGTCACGCTTGCGGTCGTAGGCCTCGAGGAGCGCCAGTTTCTGGTACGGGGTGGCCCCCGCCGCGAGTGCGGCCTCTGCAGCCCGGTCAAGGGCCAGGGTGACCGCGCCCTGGCTGGCCGTCATGATGCGGCCTACCTGATACGCCTGACGGCCCAGGCTCGCGAGCAGCCGCTCCGCGTCGGATCGCACGCGCGGAAGCTCATTGACGTCTGGGATGGCTTCGCTGATGGCCACGTGGAGCTCCGTTCCGAGGTTCTTCACGCAGGTCTTCACGAGACCCTGCACCGCGGCCTGGATCACCTCGTCGGAGGTGCGATCAGAAACGGCGAGGAGGCAGTAGGCGGTCCCACCGATCACGATGGCTGCCGCGCCCCACCTGTACGCTTGGAAGTAGAGCGACATGATGTCCATGACGCGAGCTCTCTCGCGGCCGCCGAAGGGCTCGCCGTCCGCTCGTCGCGCTGCGACCAGGACGTACCCGGCGGCCGGGGCGAGTCCCAGTTCGAGAAGGAGCTCAGTCCTAACCGTCTCGCCCTCGAAGACGCTGCGAAGGTCCTGGTTGCGTTGGCGCGTCTGGGAGAGTCGGGCAAGGTGGTACTCGCGAAGGTGTGGGAGCAGGATCTGTGCCGCCCGTGCGAGAAGCTCGCTCACGTCGTGGGGGAGCGGGCTCTCACCCTCGGCGACCCAGAGTATGCCCATGAGTTCGCCCTCGGAGTGGACGGACGTCAGGAGCCGGCGGCGAGCGTCGAGGGGGCCGTTCGGGACGTCGATGACCACGGCGTCCTGGGAGAGCAGCGCATCAAGGTCCCCGGTGCTCTGGAGGTACCTCATCCACTCGTACGGCATGCGGCGTCCCAGGATCGCAGCGTCGCGGCCTCGGTCCACCTGTCCCTGGTAGCTGGAGTAGCTGATCACCTCCAGCTGCTGGTCCTCGATGATGACCGGCCCGCCGAGCAGGGCCGCCAGGCCGTCGGCGACCCGCTGCATGTCGCCCAGCGCGATACCGGGCAGCTCCGCCGCAACGTCCACCTCGGCTACGAACAGCACGGTCCGCAAGTGCTCCAGGATGGCCGTCCAGGACGCGCCGGGGACCCGGCGCCACACAGCCAATCCGTCCTGCCGCTCGGGCCCGCTGAACGGGTCACCGCTGCTCGCAGGCTCCAGGCCGTCCAGGACGACGCCGGCGGCCTTGCCTGCCCGTGCGGTTTCGAGCGCTGCGCGTTGCGCCGAGACACTGTGTGCCCCAGGCACGAGCAAGATGCTCCCCGGCGCCACTGCGGTGTCGCTCGCGAAGATGTCCACGGCCGTGACAGGTTCGTCGGTCGTGGGTATGACACTCACCGCAGAGACGGCCGACGGCTGGATGAGCTCCGCGACCTGCCCGACGCTGCGCCGCTGCCCAGCGCCTGCCTTAGGTAGTCCGGCCATGAGCCACTCTCGAGCCTCCTGCACGCATGGGTCACATTGAATCGTAATGGCGCGGGTGAACGTCCATCCAGCAAGGAGACCGGACCCGACTGCGTAGCGGCGAATTAACCACACGTACTCCCGGTCGACCACGCCGGTCGCCTAATACTTTGGGAACGCGGAAGTGACTGTCGGCGGCGCTCGAAGACTGCGCAGTTTCGGCGGTCGAAGAGTGAGCAGTTTCAGTCTAGGGATTCTTGTTCGGCTTTGATGCTGGGAAGGGTGTCGACACCGCGGTCGCGGAGTCGGTAGGAGGCGCCCTTGAGGGCGATGACGTCGGCGTGGTGGACGATGCGTCGATCATCGCCGCCGCCACGACCTGGTCGCCGAACACCCCGGCCCACGAGCTGAACGCCAGGTTGCTGGTGAGGATCAGGGAGGCGTGCTCGTAGCGTGAGGAGACGAGCTGGAAGAACAGGTTCGCTGCGTCCTGCTCGAAGGGCAGATAGCCGACCTCATCGACGATGATCAGTCCGTAGCGGCGTAGTCGGGTCAGCTCGGCGGCCAACCGGCCGCGGTCGTGGGCCTCGGTCAGGCGGGTGACCCAGTCGGTGGCGGTAGCGAACAAGACGCGGTGGCCCTGCCTGGCGGCCGCGACGCCCAGGGCGGTGGCCAGGTGGGTCTTACCGGTGCCCGGTGGCCCGAGCAGGACGACGTTTCGGTGCTCGGCCAGTAGGCGCCGGAGGCCAGAACTTGGATCGGGGTGCGCGCGGTAGGTTGGTGGTCGAAGTCGAAGTCCTCCAGGGTCTTGACCGCCGGGAAGCCAGCGGCGCGGATCCGCAGCCGGGCCCGAAGCGCTACGGGCGGCGACCTCCCGTTCCAGGACCGCAGCGAGGTAGTCCTCGTGGGTCCATCCGGCGTCGCGGGCGTGGTCGGCCAGCGTCGCGGCGGACTCAGTGATCCGTGGCGCCTTCAGCGCCGCAGCCAGGTGGTTGATTTGCTTCAGCGTCTCGGTCCCGGCTGGGGCGGGCCTGGGTGTCATGACTGGCCCGCCTCACCCAGGCCGAAGGCGCGGTCGTAGTCGGCCAGATCGCGCACCACCCCTTCCTCGCCCGAGCTCGGGACGGTCGGGTGCTGGTAGTCGTGGCGCAGCGCTGCGGCGGTGGCGACGTGGGCGGGGTCGGTGACAGTCATGCCTCGCGCCCACCGGCGTGGGTGCTCGGCCACCAGCTGCCCGCCGCTGCGCACCCGCACGACGTCCAGGTCGGCGGCCACGTCGACCCGGGCCCCGATCGCGCGGGGATCCACGGAGTAGTCGGAGGTGTCGACGCGCACGTAGTAGTCCCGACCCAGGCGCACGTGGTTGCGCCATCCCAGATGCAGCACCGCCGGCGGTAGGGGCAGCATCTTCTCTCGGTCCGCGGCGAGGAGATCGGTTGGACGAGCCTTGATCGTGCGCACGACCCGGGCATTGGCGGTGGTCAGCCAGTGGGTGAACTGGGCGTTGAAGTCCGCCGGGACTCAAAGTGCCGACCGGGCATGAAGGAGGTCTCGAAGAAGCGGTTGCGGCGCTCGATGAGGCCCTTGCACTCCGGATCCCGCGGTGGCGGCAGCACCACCTTCGTGGCCAGCGTCCCGGAGAAAGCCGCGACCGGCTCGGTCGCCTTGCCTCGTCCGATGCCCGGCTCGTTGTCCCAGATCAGCCGGCGCGGCACCCGACTCAGCTGGGACAGCAGCGCCCAGGAGGCGAGCAGCAGGTCGGGGGTCTTGCGGGTCGGGAGCATCCTCCCGAGCGTGAAGCGGGAGTAGCCACACGTCATGACCAGCACCGGCAGCAGCGCCCGCGAACCGTCCTCCAGCAGGATCTTGCGCGGCGGGAACCACAAGTCACACTGCGCCACGTCCCCGGCCGCCCACATCAGCCGGTCGGCCGGGTCGATCGGGCGGTGGTCGGCACGCAGCCGATTCACGTGTCCCGGAACCAGCGGATCGACCCCGTCCACCCCACCCGTTCGGCCAGCACGGTCGCGGGCATGTCCGGCGTCTCCGCCAGCAGCTGGCGCACGCGCGTCTCATACGGCGTGAACGACGTCGGGCTCGACCGGCGTTCGTACTTCGGCGGGCCGTTCGAGCCCACGGCCTTGATGACCGTATTCGTCAAGCCACCCAGCTTTCTGGCGATCGCCGCCTTCGGCACCCCCTCGGCGTCCAGCCTCCTGATCAGCGCCCAGTCCTCCATGGTGATCACGCTCCAATCGTCGGGAGAGTGCTCACTTTTCAAGCGCCGTTACTGCTCAGTTTCAAGCGCCGTCGACAAGTGACGAACGCCAAGCTGGACTCCCACTCACCCTTCGCCCTGCCCGCTGGTCGGTAAAGCCGACGTTGCGTCGGCGCATCAAGCTGGGCAACCGTCGACGCGCTGAATCAGCGCATCGCGCTGCGCTACACCCTCACCGCGATGAACGACGCCGAGACCAAGAGCTACTTCGCTCACCCCCTGGCCCTGGCTGGCTGCTCCGACACACTGTTCTCCGACGACGCCACCGCCATGATCCACCGAATCGGGGCAACCACGCGCGGTCAACAACCTCGCCGTCCAGGCCCTCGTCGACGCGTTCGCCGCCGGCAAAGCCATCGTCGACGAGTCCGCCGCCCGCGCCGCCGTCACCGAGGTCACCATCGAATGACCAGCCCGACATGCGTGACGACGGCCGCGACGCCGCGACCATCAAGGCCCCGCCGGAAACCGCCGACGGGGCCTTGCTTCACCTCGAACCGTCCTCACCGACCACGACGCCTACGTCCTTACCCCGGCGCGGCCGGCAACAGCAGTAGCCGCGGCAGGACTCCTTCGCTGCATGAACGGGGTGTTGGTGGGAGGTTACCGCTGACTCCACTCGCGCGGGAACTGTGGGACGTCGCGATCAGCGTTTGTTCCGGCGCTAGGGCGTGCCACAGGGTTGCCACGAAAGACTGTTGAGCACCCCATGGAACTCGCCCGATGCCCGCTTTCATACTGGCTCAAGTGCCGCACGTGGTTCTCGGTACAGACCAGATGAGCAGACAGCGCATAGGGGGTTCCATGGCCACACGATTTGACGGCGTACGTGCAATGGTGATAGGAGGCTCGGTCGGTGGGCTGACCACCGCGCTGCTCCTACGGGATCTGGGCTTCGATGTCACGATATTCGAGCGCACTCCCCAGCTCCTGACCGACCGAGGTGGGGGGATCGTGCTCCAGCCAGACACAGTGCGGTGGTTCACCGAGCGCAGCAGTCGGAAGCCAGAGGACGTCAGCACGGCCACTCGGCACCTGCGCTACCTCGGCCCCGGCAACGAGGTTGTGTACGAGGAGAAAGTCGAGTGGCGCTACAGTTCGTGGAGCACGCTCTACCGGGCGCTGTATGAGGACTTCAAGCCGAAGAAGTACGTCTTAGGCGAGTACGCCGCCGGCTTCAGCCAAGACGAGTCGGGCGTGGACGTTCGCTTCGTCAGCGGTCGCCAGGAGCGAGCGGAGCTGGTTGTCTTCGCTGACGGCATCTCGTCCGTCGGGCGTCAGCGGCTCAACCCCGCCGCGACGCAGTCTTACGCCGGCTACATCGGATGGCGCGGCACCGTCTTGGAGGGGCGGCTGTCGAGGAAGACGGCGGCTGCGCTGGATGCACTGACCTACTCGGTGGGTCCGTCGACACACATCTGCATGTATCCCATCCCAGGCTCGGACGGGTCGGTCGCCGGTAGCGAGCGGCTGATGAACTACGTCTGGTACCGCAACGTGCCCGAGGGGCCCGAACTCGACGAGATGATGCTAGATAAGCAGGGGATCCCACGCCCTATCTCCATTCATCCAGGTCAGGTCCAGGACCGCTACATAGAGGAGATGAAGGCCGCCGTCCCCGAGCTCCTTGCGCCTGCGGCCGCGGAACTCGTCCAGGCCACCGCCCAGCCCTACATCCAGGCGCTGTACGACATCCGCTCCGAGCGGGTCGTCTCCGGTCGGGTGGCTCTAGTGGGTGATGCCTCGTTCGCCAGTCGTCCGCACGCTGCTGCCGGGACGGCGAAGTCCGCGGCCGACGCGTGGGCCCTGGCCGAGGCACTCGAGGCTGGCGATGGCGACATCGCGGCCACGCTGGCGGACTGGGAGCCCGCCCGTCTGGCTCTGGGGAACTCGCTGGTCGACCGCGTCACAGAGATGGGCAGGCGGGCCCAGTTCGACAACACCTGGATCCCTGGCGAACGGGCCATGGAGTTCGGCCTGTACGGCCCGGGTGTCCTGACGAAGCCGGCCGAACAAGCCGTGGTCTGACCCAGCGGCGAGGCCCCGCCCAAAGGGTTCTGACTGACACGATGCGCGGAACCGCGCTGGACCGAACACGACAAGGTGGTGCACACGTGAGGACACCGGGATTTCCTCAGAACCTCCCGTTGGCGGGAGAGCTGGTGGGAGAGAACTTCGAGGGCTGGTCGGAGGATACCAAGGAGGAGTTCGAGCGGAAGGCCTACGACGGCCACGTCGGCTCGCGGCTCCTGAGCGAAAACGAGCGCGTGCGCGTCTGGGAGATCCGTCTTGCGCCCGGGGAACGGTGGCACGCCCATCGCCACGTGCTGGACTACTTCTGGACCGCCGTGACCGCCGGCAAGAGCCGGCAGCGCACCTTCGATGGCACTACCCGAGACGTCGAGTACGAGGCGGGGGAGACCCGCCACTTCCACTTCGGCCCGGGTGAGTACCTCCTCCACGACATCCAGAACATCGGGACCGAGGATCTGGTCTTCACCACCGTCGAACACCTGGACAGTGACAACTCCCCGCTGCCACTGGGCGACGGCTGACCACGTGGTGCAAGGTCACCACCTGACAGAGCAGCGGCGGGACGCGAAGTCCCCCCGTCTGATCGTCCCGGCCAGCCTCGTCGCGGGCGCGAGCGGGTGGGGCATGACGGCGGCCGGCGCTGGGGCGTCCACGCTCGCTGACCAGTACGGCACCGGCTTCGTTGCGGTCGGCTTGCTCACGACGGTTTTCGCTGCCGCCTACGCGGGTCTACAGATCCCCGCCGGGCAGCTCATCGACCGCTTCGGCGTGCGCCGCACGGCCCTTGCCGGAACGAGCCTGACAGCATCGGCCTACCTAGTCGCGCTGCTCGTCCCTGTGCTTGGGAATGCCTTCGTCATGCGAGCGGTCGCGGGCGTCAGCAGTGCCGTCGGCTTCGTGGCCGGAGCCGAGCTCGCACGGCGCGCCGGCACCGGGCTCGTGGGCCTGGGAATCTTCGGCGGGTTCGCGATCGGCTTCGGCGGTCTGGCCGTCGCCGTCGTCCCTACACTCGAGCCGGTGCTGGGGTGGACCTCTGCCTGGTCGACGTGTGCGGTCGTCGCTGTGGCGGCGGCAGTCGTCGTCTGGCTGATGGTGCCGGCGGGGGACGGCGGCCGGTCTGTGGCGGCGGGGAGTGGAGTCACCCGCCGCCCCTTACTGCGCGACGGTGAGCTCTACCGCCTGACCGCCATCCACGCCGTGACACTCGGCCTGGGTGTGGTGCTGAGCAACTGGGCCGCGGTGGTCTTGACCGACCGGTGGGGGGTGGGCCGGACGTCGGCCGTGTCCATCGCCTCCCTCATTCTCGTCCTGACCATCGTCAGCCGGCCGCTCGGCGGTGCGATAGTCGGGCGGTACCCCGGCAGTGTCCGGCCAATGACCGTGTCCTGTCTGCTCGTCTGTGCCGGGTCGACGGTGGCACTCGCCTTCCCCTCGTCGGCGGGAGTCGCCGCAGCTGCGGCGCTTGGGCTGGGGGTGGCGGGTGGTCTGCCGTTCTCCGCCGTCCTGGCCAGCGCCCAGCGCTGGCGCCCGGACCGGCCGGCGGCCGCTGTGGGAATGCTTAACGCCGGTGCCAACCTCCTCGTCGTCCTCGGCACACCGGTGGTGGCCGGGGCCATCGAGAGTGGGAGGACGACCCTTGCTCTCATCGTCTTCGCCGTGCTCTGGCTGACGCCGATCGCGATGCTGCCGAGGACGTTTCGGCCGGACCCGGCTCCCCGCCGACCTGCACGACCTCGCCGGCCATCAACGCCAAGCCGACGTGGACGACCGAGTCGACCTTGGTGAATGACATCCCGAGGAGTTCCTCGGCCCGGCGGATCCGCAGTCCTACCGTGTTCGGGTGCACGTGCAGTGCGGCCGCCGCCGCGGCCGTGTTGAGGTCGTGGCGAAAGTAGGCAGCCACCGTTGCGGCGAGCGAAGCGTTGCGGTGCTCGTCGTGGTCGCGCAGGGGGCCGAGTACGCGGTCGATGAATGTCATCAGCTCGTCGGTGCTCTCGACTTGCAGGAGCAGGCTCAGCGGCCCCAGGTCCCCAAGCTGCAGTGTGGTGTCGGTGACCCCGCGCCGGTGTGCCAGCTCGGCAACGCCGCGCCCCATCCGGTAGGCGCCAGCGTACCGGTCCAGTGAGTGGCACGGGGCCGTGACCGTGACGGAGATGGTCGCGTCCGGCCGCATTCGCCGGAAGGTTGCGCGGATGGCGTCCGCGACGGTGGTGGCGCCGGCGCCGGAGTCGGTGACAGGCCACAGGGCGACCACGAGAGCGCCGGAGGTGGCGACCAGCGGCCGCGGGGTGACCGGCGACGCGACCGCGCGCGTCGAGCTGATCATCGCCGCGCCGAGGTCGTCGGTGTCGGTGTCCGCACGGACGACGACGACGACGTGGGGAAGGTCGAGGTCGTGCCCCATGCGCTCCGCCCGCGGACGCAGCGCCACAGCGTCAGCGGGGTGCCCGTTAATGAGGTCCCGGACCAGGTCCGCCGCAGTGCGCCACTCGACCTCCATGGCGGTGCGAAGTCGCACGAGCTCCAGGGCCAGGACAGTGGTGGCGTGCTCGATCGCGCGGCGGTCCAGCGCGCCGAGGTCGTCAACGCCCCCTGCGACCCAGATGCGGGCGGCCAGCTCGCTCCCGAGCCAGATCGGTGCGTGGACCCGCCGTGCGTCCGCTGACTCACCGTCAGGCAGTGCGAGTTCCCAAAGCCCATTGGTGCCGGGATCGGCGGTGGACGACGTCAGAAAGTCTCGGTGGAGGTCGGCGATTTCCAACGCCACGCCGTCGAGCGCGACGGACGCGAGCTGCCGGCCGGAGGCGTCCTCGACGACGAGGGCCCGGCCGAGAAGCGCGCTCAAGGCCTCGGCGACACCAGCCACCCCGCCCTCCCGCAACGCCACCCCGGTGAGCCGCCTGTGGATCTCTTCGCCCTGCTCGAGCAGGCGGTGCTGCTCCTCGAGTGACCTGTTGAGCTCCTGCAGCTCTTCGATGCTCCGAGCCTGTGCTGAGCGGAGCCGCGCGGTGGCGATGGCGATGGCCACCTGGTTGGCCAGGGTGGTGGCGAGGTCGATCTCGTCGCGGGTGAACTCGTGGGACTCCGAGGTGTAGCCGTTCAAGGTGCCCAGGGCGGAGCCGGAGACGAGCAGGGGGACAGCGATCATCGAGGTGAACCCCTGCGCTCGGGCGCCCTCGCCCCACGGCGCAAAGGCCGGGTCGGTCCGGGTATCGGTAACCTGCACCGACTGCTTGGTGAGGAACGCGCGCGTGGAGGGAGCCTGCACCTCTCCCTCGCGCAGGACGAGGGGGTGCAACGCGTTGACCTCTGTGATGTAGGCGGGCGTGAAACCGTGCGATCCTTCGACGACGAGCACCTCGCCGCGGGCATCGGCCAGGAAGACGCCACAGAAGTCGAAGCGGAGTAGTTCGCAGGCCATCTCGGCCACCAGGTTGAGCAGGGTCGGGACCGACACGGGCTCGTTGACGGCGGAGGAGATCTCTGCGACCCCGTGCAACAGCTTCTGCAGGTTGGTGATGGCCGAGGGCATACCTCAGTCTGCCACGCACCTGGTCCCGCACTGGGTGCTCACTGTGTGGCACCACCAGGGTTGCGACGTCACCGTTGGCTGTACCCACATCGGCCACCAGAGCCAGCAGCGAAGTGCCGTGACTGTGGTACGACACAGCGCACCAGCATCTGTCAGTGCGGGGACCCATTGCGGGAGACGCCAGCCGTGTTGGAAGGTTGGGGCTCGGCGTCAATGAGGCCCCCTGCTGGAAGGTACCGAATGTCCCGCATGAGCGTGCGCGGTCGCCGCACCGCGCTCCTTGTCTCCCTCGGCGCCCTCACGTGGATGACGAACGAGAGGCGGAGTGCATGACCCTTTTACTGAGCGACACCGATGTGCGCCAGGTGCTGAGCTGGACGGAGGCAGTTGAAACGCTGCGGGAGGCGTACCGCGCGGAGTCGCGCACCGAGAACTTTCCGGAGCGCACGATGGCGCGGGGAGACCAAGTGTGGCTGCGCAACCTGAGCGGTGTCATGCCGGACGGCTCCCTCATGGGTGGCAAGTACATCAGCCTCTCGATCCGGGGTGGGGCGGCCAGCTACCTGATTTCCCTCTTCGATCAGGAGACCTCGAGACCTCTCGCGATCATGGATGGCAATTCCATCACTGGTTTCCGCACCGCGGCGACGACGGCCCTGGCGCTCGACTACCTGAGCCCGCAGCGAGACCACCTCACCGTTGGCGTGATTGGCTCCGGCTTCGAGGCCCAGAGCCACTTGCGGGCGTTCGCAGCCGTCCGGGACGTGGCGTCGGCCAAGGTGTTCAGCCCGAACCCCGCCAGCCGACAACGGTTCATCGAGGGGATGGGTGACCTGGCAATGGACCTCGAGGACTGCGAGAGCCCTCAGGAGGCGGCACGGGACGTCGACGTCGTGCTCTGCGCCGCCCGCGCCCGCGGTGAGGCACCCACTTTCCACGGCGACTGGATTCAGCCTGGTATGACGATCGCCTCCATCGGGTCGACGCTTCCGGAGCAGCGCGAACTCGACGTGACGGCGATCGACCGGGTCGACCGCATTGTCGTCGACATGCTGGACGAGGTCATTGACGATACCGGCGACATGATTGAAGCGCGCCGCGCCGCCATCGACGTCCGGGCAAAGACGTCCGAGCTGACGGCCTTGGTGGCGAACGAGGCCTTGGCGCGTCAGGACGACACCGAGGTCCTGCTCTTCAAGTCGGTGGGTTCCGCCATCCAGGACCTCGCAGTCGCCGCTCTCGCGCGAACGCTGGCGCAGGCGCGCGGAATCGGGACGACCACCGACGTCTTCCAGTCCGTGCGGAAGTAACTGAACCCACAAATCGCGCACATCGCCCAAGTTCCTACCAAAGTTCCGCATCACGAAGATTGAGGGAGTAACAACAATGACGCTGTCCCCATACGAGAACCACCGGGAGTGGGCTCGCACGACTCTGGTCGGTGCCATCAACTGCACGATCCCGTCGTTCACCCAGGACCTGACCGGGCTGAACGAGGCCGGCATACGCCACGACGTGCGCCTGGCGATCGAACACGGATTCATCGGGACGCTAGGCGTCTCCGAGGTGTCGATCACCCTGCCGGAGTACATCGAGTTCCTCCGGATCATGAAGGACGAGGCCGGTCAAGACCTGGTCATCGTTCACCACGCCAGCTGGAGCACGCTCGAGCAGAACATCGAGGCTGCCAAGGCAGCGGAAGACGCCGGCGCGGAGATGATGCTGATCTCCTACCCGCCCAACTTCTATCCGGAGACCGCCGACGAGATCTTCGAGTACACGAAGGCGGTGTGCGACGCGACCCGTATGGGCGTCATCCTGTTCCCGATGACGCTGTGGGGCTTCAGCCCACGCGTCCACCCATCCGACATTCCCGTGGAAGTCATCGCACGCCTTATCGAGGAGTGCCCCAACGTCTCCGTCATTAAAGCCGAGGGCGGGTTCCCAAGCATCCAGGGAATCATCGAGTGCCAGCGGCTGTTCGGCGACAAGGTGGTCATCTCCGCGCCGATCGAGAACGACTTTATCCCGCTGGCACAGGTCATGCCGCTGCAGCTGTCCGCCACCAGCGATCACGAGTACTACGGTCCTACGATTCCGCACGTGCTCTCCCTGCTGCGGGAAGAGAAGTACGACGAGGCCACCGAGATCTACTGGCGACTCCACCCTGCCCGCCGCATCAAGGCAAACCTTGGGGCCACGATGCACGGCGGCAACTTCCTGAATCGCCAGGCGTGGAAATTCCAGGGCTGGCTCCAGGGCTACAACGGTGGCCCGCTGCGTCTGCCGACCATGCGCATCCACGACGCGCAGATGAAGGCGCTGCGAGACGGCCTCGTCATGGCCGGGATGGAGCCGAGCATGGAGCCCTTTGGCAACTTCTTCAAGGGACGCAACTAGCCCTGTGACTTCAAGACACTAGTCGGGACGAACCAATCCAGAGAAGGAGCCGGTCCTCCCGACGGATCCCGTGAGAGACAGGCCGGCAGGCCAAAGAAGGATCCCGTCCAGAACAACCACAGAACACCGACGTTTGTGATGCAGGGAGACTGACATGAGAAGAAGGTCTACAGCCGCGGCCGCCGCGGCGGCATTCCTCGGCACGACGCTCGCGCTCGCCGCATGTGGTGGCAGCAATGGGGGCGACAATGGAGGCGGCGCGACGCCGGACGCGGGGACCACGCAGGGCGCCGAGGGCGAGGGCTCCCTCACCGACGTACAAGTCGGCGCGACGACAACGGTCCAGGCCGCGACCGCCCACCTCGGAGTGTCGGAGGGCTTCTTCGAGGATGAGGGCCTTGACGTCGAGGTGTCGGTCATCCAGGCAGCAGCGAGTGCCATCCCGTCGCTCCTCAACGGCGAGCTGCACTACACGCTGTTGACCTCCGTGCCACTTGTGACCGCCATCTCGAACGGCATGCCAATCGCCATGGCCCTCGGCAATGACCTCTACGAAACCGAGGAGGGCCTGGACGACCTGGGCATCGTCGTCCGACAGGACTCCGGTATTGCCAGTGCCGCCGATCTGAACGGCAAGTCGATCGCCATCGTCGCACTCCGATCCGCACCTGAACTGGCGACGCGTGTGGCCCTGGACGAGGCCGGAGGCGATTCCAGCACGGTGACTTTCGTCGAAATCCCGTACCCGGAGATGGCGGGAGCCATCGCCCAGGGCCGCGTCGACGCCGGACTGCTCGCGCCACCGTTCTTCGGCCCCGCCGTGAACGAGAGCGACGAGCTCGCCTCGATCATGCATCCCTTCCCCGTGGCTTTCCCCGGCGGCGTGGGCGGAACGTGGGCGGCCAGCCGCGATTTCCTCGAGAACAATGCCGACACGGCAGAGGCGTTCGCGCGAGCCATGGGTAAGGCGGCAGAATTCGCAAACCAGAACCCGGACGCCACGCGAGAGGCGATTGCCAGTTACTCACCAATCGATCCGGAGGCCCTCGCAACGGTGCCGCTTACGTCATATTCGATCGAACTGCCCGAGGATGACGTCACCCGAATGATCGACGCCATGGTGACCTACGGGTTCATCGAGGAGCCGGTCGACGTGGCAGACGTAATCTGGCCACGCTAAGGAGACAGCACGATATGAGAGCGACGAGCGTTCGGTTGGTGCCCATAGCAGACAAGGTGCTGGCGCTCCTCATCGCGGGCGTCCTGTGGCAGTTCCTGTCCCTAGTGAGTTATCGGCGCTCTGTCGCATCTCCCCTTGAGACGCTGAACAGCCTTGTATCGATCATTGCGGACGGGGACCTGTGGGAACCCTTGCGGCACACCCTTCAGGCATGGGGAACAGGGTTGGGAATCGCGATTCTCGTGGCCGTCCCGCTCGGGTTTCTGCTGGGACGCCTGGACTTCGCCTACAAGGCCTCCGTGGTAGTGATCGACTTCCTGCGGTCGATCCCCGCGGTGGCGTTGATTCCCCTGGCCGTGCTGTTGTTCGGCACGGGGCTGTTCAGTGTGGTCCTGCTCGTGGCCTTTGCGGCATTCTGGCCGCTCCTGCTGCAGACCATTTATGGGGCACGAGACGTCGATCGAGTGGCGCAGGAGTCGTTCCGCGCATACTCGATCGGCGGCCTGCGTAAGGTCGGCTACCTAATCCTGCCCTCGGCGTCGCCGTACGTGGCCACCGGGGTGAGGATCGCCGCGTACGTGAGCCTGCTGATCGCCATCGGCGTGCAGCTGATCATGCCGTCCGACGGGCTAGGCGCGGAGATCCTCGTGTCCCAACTGAGTGGCGCGCTGCCCCGGATGTACGCGTTCATCCTGATCAGCGGCATTCTAGGGGTAGTGATCAACGGAGTGTTCGCTGCCATCGAGGCTCGGCTGCTCCGGTGGCACGTCTCCCACCGGCCGGAGGTGCACGCATGACCCGAACCCGAATTCTCCAGGTAGGCCTTGCGATCGTCCTACCGATTGCATTGGTGGCCTCGTGGCTGGTCCTCTCCCGTGACAGCACGAACGTCTACTTCCCGCCTCTGTCCGAGATCCTCACGAAGTTCCGCGAGCTGTGGATCTTCGATCTCGTGCCGCTCCACGTGGTACCGAGCCTGACGTCGATTGCGGCGGGGATGGGGATCTCCATCGTGCTCGGCATTGGTCTGGGGCTGCTGTTCGGACTCTCGCGGCGGCTGAGTGCGGCGGTACAACCGATTCTCTTCTTCTTCCGCGCACTACCGACGGTGGCGCTGCTGCCGATGTTCATCGTGTTGTTGGGGATCGGGCTCGAGATGCGGATCGCCGTCATCATCGCCGGCGCCCTGTGGCCGATCCTGATGAACACGATCGACGGCGTCCGGAATGTCGATGCGACCGTGCTCGACACCGGACGCATGTACCAGATCCGTGGACGGCACCGGCTGTTCAGCGTGGTGCTTCCCTCGGCCGCTCCTCAGATTTTCGCCGGAATTCGGACGAGCCTGTCGGTGTCCGTCATCGTGATGGTGGCCAGCGAGTTGGTCGGTTCCACACGGGGCATCGGGTACTTCATCCTGTCCGCCCAGCGGCAGTTCATGATCCCAGATCTATGGGCGGGCCTGATTCTGCTGGGACTGATCGGCTACCTCCTCAACGTCCTATTCGTCGTCGTCGAGCGACGAATGCTGGCCTGGCACACGGGCAGCCGGGCTTCTTGAAAGGTGTATCCATGACCGAAAGTGACCGCCGCGTCCTCCACGTGGAGGGCCTGGCCAAGAGTTACGGTTCCAGGCTGATCATCGCGGACGTCAGCTTCTATGCGGACCCACGTGAAGTTGTCTGCATTGTTGGCCCGTCAGGGGCGGGGAAAACCACGCTGTTGCGGTGTATCGCCCAGTTGACGCAGCCCTCGGAGGGCACCGTGATGTTGCATGGGCGGGTGATCACGAGCCCGCCGCGAGAGATGGCGGTGGTGTTCCAGGACTACAGTCGCTCGCTGATGCCGTGGCTCAAGGTGAGCCAAAATGTCGGGCTCCCGCTCAAGAGCATGGGGCTCAGCCGCGAGGAGCGCGAGAAGCGGGTCGCGGACGCGGTAAGCGCCGTGGGACTGGGAGACTTCCTGAACCACTTCCCCTGGCAGTTGTCCGGTGGAATGCAGCAGAGGGTCGCGATTGCGCGGGCGCTAGCCTACGGGCCGGAGGTACTGATCATGGACGAACCGTTCGCCTCCGTCGACGCACAGACTCGTGCCGAGCTCGAGGACCTGGTGCTGGAACTGCGGTCCAACCTCGGTGTGACGGTGGTGTTGGTGACCCATGACATCGACGAGGCGGTCTACATGGCGGATCGCGTGGTGGTGCTCTCGGGATCGCCGGCGCAGGTAACGGAGTCGGTGGACATTCCGTTAGGGCGTAAGCGGGATCAGATCCTGACCAAGGAATCGCCAGACTTCATCTCGAATCGCAGCCACGTAGCGCGGCTGATCATGAACGCGAAGGTAAGTACTCGAGTTTCTTAGGGCGCCTCTCAATCAGCGGTTCCATTCGGGACTCGTGCCGGCGTACGATGGCTGGCTCTCCCGAATTGTTGAACTTCTCCGGGTTGCGTCAGCGCCGTATGTGGCTCTTTCTCTTCATGCATCTCCCGAACTCTTGAAAAGCTCCAATGAGGAGCACCGGCAGATGATCCGAGCGTTCGCGGACCAAGACCCGAAGGCCGTGACGGCACTCGTCGAAGACCATCTCAAGGAAACCCGCCGCACTTTGATTCAGTATTTCAACGGCAAGCTCGATCCGCTATCCAGCGACGAAAGGCACACATGAGCGACATTGTCGACGGACTCACCATCCCCACCTCCCTATACATCGGAGGCACATGGAGATCCTCCTCCGACTCCAGCACCTTCCCCGTGGTGGACCCCGCGACGGGCGAGACGATCACCGAGGTCGCGAACGGCACGGCCGAAGATGCCCTCGCCTGCGTCGACGCAGCCGAGCTGGCGGCCCCGGTATGGGCCGCCACGTCGCCCCGGGAGCGGTCGACCATCCTGCTGCGCGCCTTTAGCCTCATGATTGAGAAGAAGCAGCAGCTCGCGGAACTGATCGTCCGTGAGAACGGCAAAGCCATGGCCGACGCGCTGGGCGAGGTCCAGTACTCCGCCGAGTTCTTCCGCTGGTACGCCGAGGAGGCCGTCCGCATCCCGGGAGAGATCACGGACTCCCCCTCTGGACAGAACAAGATCCTCGTCCTCCGGCAGCCGATGGGCATCGCCCTGCTGATCACCCCCTGGAACTTCCCGGCCGCCATGGCCACCCGCAAGATCGGGCCCGCCCTGGCAGCCGGCTGCACGGCCATCCTCAAGCCCGCCTCCGAGACACCCCTCACGGCTCTGGCCATCGGCCAAATCCTCGAAGACGCCGGCGTTCCCCCCGGAGTCGTAAACATCCTGCCCTCAAGGGCATCCGGCACAGTGGCCAATGCCATCCTCCACGACCCCCGCGTCCGCAAGCTCTCCTTCACCGGCTCCACCGAGGTAGGCCGGACTCTGCTCGCCGTGGCTGCCGACCAGGTCATCTCCTGCTCCATGGAGCTCGGCGGCAATGCTCCCCTCGTGGTCTGCGCCGACGCCGACCTGGAGGTGGCAGTCGAGGGTGCCATGGTTGCCAAGATGCGTAACGGTGGGCAGGCCTGCACCGCAGCAAACCGGATCTATGTCCATCGGTCGATTGCCGATGAGTTCTCCCGCCGGCTCGCAGAGCGTATGGCGGGACTAAATGTCGGATCCGGGCTCGACACCGCCGTAGACGTTGGACCGCTCGTCAATCTCGAATCCGTTGCCAAGGTGGAGCAGCTGGTGGACGATGCTGTCCAGCGTGGCGCCACCACAGTCACCGGCGGCGCTCGTCCCGATTCCCCGGGCTACTTCTACCAGCCGACTGTTCTGACCGACGTCGATCCGCAGTCCCAGATCCTCGAGGAGGAGATCTTCGGGCCGATTGCCCCCGTCGTCGCCTTCGACACCGACGACGAGGCCATCGAGATGGCCAACGGCACGATCTACGGGCTGGTCGCGTACGTCTTCACCCAGGACCTGGCCCGAGGCCTGCGGATCTCGGAGCGACTCGAGGCCGGCATGATCGGCCTCAACCGTGGCTTGATTTCGGATGCCGCCGCCCCGTTCGGAGGGGTCAAACAATCAGGACTCGGCCGGGAGGGCAGCCACGAAGGTCTGCTCGAGTACACCGAGCCCAAGTACATCGCCCTGGACTGGTCCGAGTAGCACTTCATCGTTTCGGCGCGCCTTGGATCGATAACAAGAGCTGGGGACTGCTCGGTACATTTCCCCCCGACTCCTGGGAGCACAATGAGCCGTGCCTCTGCACGCGCACGGCCGTTTGCCGCGCCGTTCTCGCTGCTCCTAGCGTCGTTCGTTTCAGCGTTCGACCGCCTCGCTCTCACGCCGATCCTCATCGATATCTCGGAGGACCTCGGTGAGCCGCTCCCAGCGGTGTTGGGAGTCGCCACGCTCTATCTGTTCGCGTATGCCCTCATGCAGTGGGGATGGGGGGTCCTGTTTGGCCGTCTCGGTCGTGCCCGGACGCTGCGGTTGTCTCTCCTTATCGCGGCGGCGTGCGGCATCGTCACCGCCGCCTCGACGAACCTCGCCCTCCTAGCGATCTCACGAACACTCAGTGGAGCCGCCCTCGCCGCGGTCATTCCCGCAGCGCTCGTCTACATCGGCGACACCGTACCGGCACGGAACCGCCAGGGGCCGCTCGCCGATATCATGATTGCCACCGCGGTGGGGATGGCCGCCGGAACATTGGTGCCAGGCCTCTTGGCGGAGTACGCGACCTGGCGGCTCTCCTTCGTTCTCGTCTTCGCGGTCGCCATCCTCTCCATCGTGGCCATCCGATCAATCGTGGACCCACCGCTCAGTGACGACGCCGTGGTTGGCTCCTGGCGGGCACTGCGGTACATCTTCGCCATCCCGCAGGCACGCCTGGTCCTTCTCTTCGTCTTCGTCGAAGGAGTCGTGGTAATCGGCGTGCTCAGTGTCCTGCCGACGGTGCTCCAACTGAACGGCGTCACCGCTGCGGTCGCCGGGCTCACCACCGCCGCCTACGGCGTGGCCGTACTCTTGTTTGCTCCCATTCTTAAGCGGGCCGCCAATGTCCTCCAGCTGCCCACCATGCTCGGGCTTGGAGGAGTGTTCGGAGTGCTTGCCTACGTCGCGATGTCGATTGATCAGTCGACGTCCGGGGTGCTGATAGGCGCGGTATTCCTCGCCGGGACGTGGGCTTTCATGCACACCTCGATGCAGAACTGGGCCACCCGCGTAGCCCCAGGTGCACGCCCGCTGATGATCAGCGTCTTCGCGGGGCTCCTCTTTCTCGGATCGTCGATCGGCACCGCGATCGGGATGATGTTTGCCGGTACCGGCGACTTCTCGATATACTTTGTCGGTGGTCTTTTGACGATGACTGGCGTGGGCGTGGGCGCCTACGCCGCTATCCGCTCCTACTTCGCAGGGGGGGCGCCACTAAACGTAAGATGGAGGCCCCCTCCGAGAGCCTCGACCGCTCGGCCGTGTTGCGCTTCCCGCACGACGTGATCAGGGATAGCAGGGGCCTCGACCTCTATTTGCCGAGGCCGGGTTCTTACCCGCGCCCCGGGGGCGGTCGGCCGCTCGAACGTTGGCCGTGGTGGTTGCCGGGGTCGGTGTTGGGGGTGGCCGGGAAGGAGGCGCCGTGCAGTCCGGAGGTCTGCTAGCGTCCAAACGAGGTGTCTGCGTGTTCGGCCGCGGCCGCGGAGGTCGCCAGCGAGCTCATTCATGGCAGGTGGCGGCAGTCGCAGGCTGTGCCCCATCTCGATGAGCTCGTTAGTCAAGCGTGACTGCTGGACCGGTCGGCATGGGTGAGCACTTGCTCGGTGCCGAGGCTGTCCCCGTTGACGTAGAGGCTGGGGGTCGCCAGCGATCCCGAGCCCGAGCCCGAGCCGGTAGGCCTCGGACGCAGCGCGGTAGAGGTCATTGCTGAGGCCCAACTAAGGCCATGGAGGCTTACAGTGGCGCATGCTCGATCGGCAGATCCGGACCGCCGGCGACTGCATCCAGCGTGACCGCAAGGAGGCGCTTGGTCCGATCTGGGCGCGCGGCCCGTGCGGCGCCACGATCTTGTCATCGATCCGCGCAACGAGGTGCTGACCCCAACGCTAACCCGACGGGCGGTGGTTCGGCTGCGTCCGGGGGTGTCGGCCCAAGTCGACTCCGTCAGGAGCCCGCTACTATCGGCCTGGGAACGTAGGCGAACGCACTTCCGAAAACTGACAAGGGAAAGGTTAATGGTTCGAACCCGGTGGCGCACCGAGCGAGCCTGCGACTTGTCCGCCGGAGCGAACGGGTGGTTCCACGCGAGATTCCACGCAAGCGCCGATTTCGCGAGTGTTCCACGGGCCTCTGGCACACCGTTGACGACGAGTGCGAACTGGCGGCAGCCGCCCGGGCGGAGCTCCGAAGGATCTCACAATTCTTGATATGCTGCCGGTTCAGCAGGTCAGCCAGGCATGAATCGGCTGACAGACCAGAGGATTCCGCGGAGCGCCAAGTAGTGCGCACCCCTCCGAGAAGGTCGGAGGTTCGAAACCGGCGGGAGCCAGGTGAGGAGCGCTGTCGAGCACCCTGCCGCGCCGCACCGTCTTCCGAAGGGCTCGGTAAACCCGCGGGTCGGCTGACAGCGCGGTTTGAGCGGTTGGTGACGGGGGAGCGGTGTGCGGAGGTCTACCGGCCCCGAGGTCGGCCGGGCGAAGCCTGCTCGGTGGAAGGCATGACCTACCGCTTACCCATCGCAATCAACCGTGAGCGACCCCCGAGATCCAACTACGCTCGGAGTGAGTGAACCGTCCGGTTCCCTGTGATCATGAGGGAATCCGCGGGTTTCCGAGACACGTGGTCGCGACCCGGACCCGTCCGAATCCGCCAGGGGGTCGCAGGATCAAATTCTGACCCGTCCGAACCTCCGCGGTAGACTGGGAACAGTTCTAACGCACACTGTGCGTGGGAACACCAGTCCGGCGACTTCGCGCTTGGTAACGATCCGAGACGTAGGCCCACCAGGGGCCCACGGAGGTTCCAGAGGCAGCAAAGATGCAGGTGAGCGAGCTACAGGTATCAGGTTCGATCCCAGTATCGCCCACCAGATCGATGGGGCCCCTGACCAGCGAAAGCGCAGGTCGGGGGCCCTTCGCGTGTCCGCCCCAGATGACACGCGAGGGCCCGAATGCCCCCTGTGGGCCTCCTGGAGGCCCACCAGAGGCCCACGGACTGGTGATCGGCAGACACCGAGCCCGGGGGAGGCGAGCAGCCGATGGCAACAGGAAGCAGGCGAGGGTTCGGCAACACCGAACGTCGCAGGAACGCGCGGACCGGCAAGACGACCGGATGGCGTGCGCGGTACTTCGGGCCGGGCGACGGCCGGTACCACCGGACCAGTGGCTCCCGCCCGACCAGCGGGTGGCGCGCTTCACGGTGACCCTCAACGAGTGCATCGCGGCCAACCTGAGCGTTCGCGATCTCGCCCCTCGCACCCGCGAGGAGTATGAGAGCTACGTGGAGCGGTTCCTCGCCCACGACGAGCTCGGCAGGAAGTCGCTGAGGGCGATCTCCGCGCGCGACGTCACCTCCTGGTACACGAGGCTGCAGGCCAGACCGGCTAGGCGATGACCGCGCGTGTGTACGGCTTTCTGTCCTCGGTCTTCAACGCCGCACCATGACCCACAAGCAGGGACGAAAGCGGACCTTCGGCGAGCTCGAGCGGCGCAAGAGCCAGCAGGCTGGCGCGGTCACCAGCTGTTGCGCCCGCCACACCGGGCCCGAGTTAGAGCGCCACTCGCGCAGCTTCGCCGACAAGATTGCTGCCGACGCCTGGCTCAACGCCGAGCGGCTCCCGATCGACCGCGACCTATGGACCCCCCGCGTGAGCGGGAGCGCCGCGCCTGGCTGGATGCCCAGCGCGGGATCGCGTTCGCCGAGTGGGCGGCGCGGCGATGACCCCGTGAGCCGGCCGCGCCTGACCGTCGCGATGCGGCCCGCCTGCATCGGCCCGCGTCGATCCCGGATGCGGTCACGCCGGCGGAGGTGAACGCGATCCGCGCTGCCAGCGCCTCTCGGGAAGTCGTCTCCCCGTACCCGGCGCCGCTGTCAGCCGCGAAGTCGATCAGCCTGGCGACAAGACCGGACCTACCGACACGCCAGGTCAGCGACGCTGCGGCGGTCTCACACGGCATCAGCTGTCTATGACTGCTCCGTAGCCGATGCGTTGGTGCGATGTCGGCAGTGACAGCTGCGGTTTGAGTACGCTCGGCGGGAGAAGGTGGACGTGACCAACCGATCCTCCTCCATAGGTGCCAACCGAGCTCCTGCTGCTCGGTCAGGGCGTCGCTCAAAAAGAGGGTTGACTCGCCACTCGGCGCATGCCACCGTGATTTTATGAAGCGACTGAATTAAAAGCTGGGACCCTATCCTTGGTACGAGGACAGGGAATCATCGGTGGCTCCTTCCGATCTTCGCGGCTCGCGGCCTAGCTGTGGCTTGACAGGGGTGCACAAAGGCTAGACTGTCTTGGACGAGCACAGCCCGGCGCCGCTGAAAAAGGCCAGATCGGACAATGGACTCCTCGGTCCGATGCCATCTGCCGCGAAGCTGGCAGTGTTCATGCCGTGGCTGTCATGAGCCGAGATGCGCGACTGACACACGCTCAAAATGACCGAGGTCTTGCGGACTGAGAAGGAGTAGCACAATGGAAGCGATCAAGAAGCAGCTAATCATAGACACAGACCCAGGAGACGACGATGCGACATCAATTCTCTGGGTAATCGCTAGCGGCAAGTTCGACATCAAAGCACTCACGGTGACCAACGGAAATGTCGGCGTAGACAAGTGCATCATCAACGCGCTGAGGACATTAGAAATTGCTGATAGAACCGACATACCGGTTTTCGGCGGGGCTTACAAGCCGCTTGTTCGCCCGTCGATAGAAGCAAGCTGGATCCATGGACAAGACGGCTTCGGCGACCTGGGTTTCCCGCTACCTGTCGCAACGGCAGCCGACGGCTATGCCCCGGTCGAGATGATCAAGATTGCCAAGGCGTCCCCCGAACCCATAACCATCTTGGCGCTGGGGCCATTGACCAACATTGCGATAGCAATCGCCCTTGACCCCGATTTTGCCCGTCACGTGAAGGAAGTGATATTCATGGGCGGGGTGATGCGCTTCTCTGGGAACGAGACGCCAAGGGCGAGTTACAACGTGAAGGTAGACCCCGAAGCAGCGAAAGCTGTTTACAACTCCGACATACCTGTAGTCCAACTTGGTTTGGATGTGTGCGATCTCGTGACGCAATCGGTGGAGGACTTGGATGCTATCACGGCAGCCAACAATAGGGTCACCGACTTCTTGACGAAGCTGTTGAGCTACCGCAGATACGATGCTGTGAAGATTATCAAGGACGCGGAGGGGAAGGTTGTCGGAGAATTGAAGGCTGCCGACCAGGTCGAATCCAGAAATGACGGCATCGGTTTGAACGACTTGACCACCACTGGTTACCTGATCAATCCGGACTGGTTCAAGACCATGCATGTCGCGATGGACGTGGAAACCCATGGTTTATGCGATGGTGAAACCATCATTGACTATAAGGGTCTCTGGGGAAGGAAGCCCAACGGCTACTTTGCGTACGAGGTAGATGGGGAAGCATTGGTGGAGCAATGGGTCAAGGACTCCACGACAGCTTTCTCTCATCTAGTCTGACAGGTAGCCCGGCGACCGAGGCGCATCTCGGCCAAATGGCGACTCGGATGGAACGTACCGCGGATATTCGGACCGGTCAGAATCTGCTGCTGCGCCCCCTTGGTGGATGTTCCGGCACTCTGGGCGTGGAAGGCCAGTCCGGCGACGTCGCGCTCGGTAACGATCCGAGACGTAGGCCCACCAGCGGCCCACGGAGGTCTCAGAGGCAGCAAAGGGCCCTGACAGGCGGGAACGCCGGTCAGGGCCCTTGGTGCACCGCTAGCGGTGCGGCCGAGGAGGCACGATGACGCGAGCAGAGACCTTTCTCGACTGCGCGCAGGCCTATGCGGGTCTCGTGCGGCTCGTCCGTGACGAGGACTGGGACCGTCCGGCGCTCGGTGTCTGGGACGTCCGCGCGTTGGTGGGGCACACCACCCGCGCGCTCACCACCGTCGTCGAGTACCTCGACCAGCCCGCGCCGGACGCGGCGGACGTGCTCTCGGCGGCGGACTACTTCCACCGTTTCCTCACGTCCCCCGACCGTGCGGGCGCGAACGAGGCGGTGGCCGCTCGCGGGGTGGCAGCCGGTGCCGAGCTGGGGAGCGACCCGGCCGCGTACGTCGGTGCACTGGTGGTGGACGTGCGAACGGCACTTGGGCAGGTGCCGTCCGGGCGCCTGGTCACCACCCGGTTCGGACCGCTCCGCCTCGAGGAGTACCTGCGCACGCGCACGTTCGAGCTCGTCGTCCACGGGCTCGACCTGCTGCGTGCGATCGGAGCGAGCGCCGACCTCCTCCCGCCCGCGGCTCTCGCGGAGGCGCTCGAGCTGGCGGCGCAGACCGCGGCCCGGTCCGGGCACGCGGCGGTCGTGCTGTCCGCCCTCACCGGCCGCACCGAGCTGCCTGCCGGCTTCGCCGTGGTCTGAGCCGACGGTCAGAACAGCGAGGTCCCACCGAACTGGACCGTACCGACGCTGATGAGCACGGTCCCGACGAGCACGAGCAGGCCGGCGAAGCGCAGGCGCTCGGGGAGCGAGGAGATGACGCTGCCCACCTGCTCGATCGCCGACGAGGCGGTCTCGGCCGACGCGGACGCGCGTTGCGCGGCCTCCTCCACGACGGCGGTCGACTCCACGGCCCGGCCGTCGATCTCCTCGATCGCCGCGACCTCGTCCGCCGCCAACTGTCGGCGGGCGGCGACGATCGAGCGCATCCGGGACACCTGCTCCTGCACCGCGGCGATCTCGCCGGTCGCGGTGGCCAGGCTGGCGCGTGCCGTCCTCAGCTCCCTGTCCGCGTCGGCCGGGACGTTGCGCAGGCCGATGACGCAGCCGACACCGAGGACGAGGACGCCGACGAGGACGCACACCCACGCCACCAGCTCCGCATGGTCCATGGTCGCCTCCTCGCCGGCTCGAGCTCCCCGCCCGGTGCGGGCACGGGCCACCGTCGCGCCGCACGCCCAGTCTGGCGGGGGCCGGGACCGCGGCCCAGGTGGAGACGCGGGTGACCGGGCAGGTCGGTGCGGGTGGGGCCGAGGGTGTCGGCACGGCCGTCCTGCGTCCCCGGCTCTCGGCACGAGCCGCACCGTGGGCCTTCCTCGGGGTGCCGGCCCGTGGACGAACGTGCGGACCTATGACCTCATGTACCGCCTCGGCGTCACGCCGTGGGAAGGCTACCGGCGCGCCGCGCACGGCAGCGTGACCCGGCTGCTCGACCGCGAGGAGGCCGGGCGCCCGCGGCCGCTGGGTCGCGCGCTCGACGTCGGGTGCGGGCGTGGCCAGTACACACCGGAGCTGGCCCGCCGCGGCTGGGAGGCCGTCGGGGTCGACGTCGTCCGGTCCGCCGTGGAGGACGCTCGGCGTCGCGGGCCCGCGGACGTGAGCTACGTCGTCGGGGACGCCACCGACCTCACCGCACTCGGCCTGGGGAGCTTCGACTTCTTCCTCGACGTCGGGTGCTTCCAGGGCCTCGATGCCGACGCGCGCGCAGCGGAGGGCAGCGGCGTCACGGCCCTGGCGAACCCCGGCGCGACGATGCTCATGCTCGCCTTCGGGCGGACCTCGCTGAGCAGACTGATCGGCGGGGTCACGCAGGCGGAGGTCGAGGGCGCCTTCCCGCGGTGGGAGCTGCTCGCCGTCGACCCGGCCGACACGACTGGCCTGGGACGGCCGATGAACCGCACCGCGCCGCGCTGGTACCGACTCGGTCTGGGGAACCACGAGGCGCCGTGAGCCGGGATGGCATGCTCTGCCCATGGACCTGGTGCACGCGGGCGGACGCCCGTACAGGCTGGCGCGGGCGGTCGAGGCGGACGTCCCGGCAGTCGTCGCCCTGCTGGCGGACGACGTCCTCGGCGCCGACCGGGAGACGGGAGAGCTGGCACGCTACCTCGCGGCCTTCCGGAGGATCGACGAGGACCCGAAGCAGCTGCTCGTCGTCGTCCGCGACGACGCGGACGCCGTCGTCGGCACCCTGCAGCTCACCCTCATCCCTGGACTTGCCCGAGCGGGGGCGACGCGCCTGCAGGTCGAGGCCGTCAGGCTGTCGTCGCGGGTGCGCGGGACCGGCCTCGGGACTGCCGTCTTCGCATGGGTCCACGAGTACGGCCGCAGGCACGGGGCCGACCTCGTCCAGCTGACGTCGGACCGGTCGCGCCGCGACGCGCACCGCTTCTACGAGCGGCTCGGCTACCTCCCGGGACACGTGGGCTTCAAGCTCACGCTGTGAGCGGTGCGTGACGGGCGCAACTCCGGCAACAGAACGGTGACGATTGGCGGTCGTGGCGGGTGGCGCCCGGGGGACCGGCCGGGGACCTGAGTACGATCGGTCAGTCATGACCGAACCACAGCGGGAGCCGACCGTGTCATCCGTCCCTGAGCCCACCCTTCTCGTCGCCGGCGTCGAGCAGGCGGTGACCGGGGGGACCACCGGGACGGACCTGTTCGGTGAGGACCGTGCCGTCGTCGCGCTGCGGGTGGACGGAGAGCTCACGGACCTGACCGCCGACGTGTCACGGCTGGCCCCCGGCTCCGTCGTCGAGCCGGTGCGCATCGACAGCGAGGACGGCCTGGCGATCCTGCGCCACTCGGCCGCCCACGTGCTCGCCCAGGCCGTGCAGCAGGTCCGCGCGGACGCCAGGCTCGGCATCGGCCCGCCGATCACCGACGGCTTCTACTACGACTTCGACGTCGAGACCCCCTTCACCCCCGAGGACCTCAAGGACCTCGAGAAGCAGATGAACCGCATCATCCGTGAGGGGCAGAGCTTCGTCCGGCGCGTCGTGTCCGACGACGAGGCGCGCGCGGAGCTGGCCGACGAGCCCTACAAGCTCGAGCTCATCGGGCTCAAGGGCAGCGGCGCGGAGGATGCGGCCGAGGGCGCCTCGGTGGAGGTCGGAGCCGGTGAGCTGACCATCTACGACAACGTCCGCCGCGGCGGGGAGGTCGCCTGGAAGGACCTGTGCCGCGGCCCCCACCTGCCCAGCACCCGCCTCATCGGCAACGGGTTCGCCCTCACCCGCTCCGCGGCCGCCTACTGGCGCGGCAGTGAGAAGAACCCCCAGCTCCAGCGCATCTACGGCACGGCCTGGCCCACGAAGGAGGAGCTCAAGGCCTACCAGGAGCGTGTCGCCGAGGCCGAGCGCCGCGACCACCGCCGCCTGGGCAGCGAGCTCGACCTCTTCTCCTTCCCGGAGGAGATCGGCTCCGGGCTGCCGGTGTTCCACCCCAAGGGCGCGATGATCCGCATGGAGATGGAGGAGTACTCGCGGCGGCGGCACATCGAGGCCGGCTACTCCTTCGTCACGACGCCCCACATCACCAAGGCCAACCTCTTCGAGACGTCCAAGCACCTGGACTGGTACGCCGACGGCATGTACCCGCCCATGCATCTCGACGAGGTCCGGGACGGCGAGGGCCACGTCGTCAAGCAGGGGCAGGACTACTACCTCAAGCCGATGAACTGCCCCATGCACAACCTCGTCTACCGCTCCAGGGGGCGCTCCTACCGCGAGCTCCCGCTGCGGCTCTTCGAGTTCGGGCACGTCTACCGGTACGAGAAGTCCGGCGTCGTCCACGGCCTCACCCGCGCGCGCGGGTTCACCCAGGACGACGCCCACATCTACACCACCCGGGAGCAGATGAAGGACGAGCTCGCCTCGCTGCTCGGCTTCGTCCTCGACCTCCTCAAGGACTACGGCCTGGAGGAGTTCTACCTCGAGCTGTCCACCCGCGACCCGGAGAAGTCGGTGGGCGACGAGGCGACCTGGGAGGAGGCCACCCGGGTGCTGGAGGAGGTCGCCACCGAGTCGGGGCTCGACCTCGTGCCGGACCCGGGCGGCGCAGCCTTCTACGGCCCGAAGATCTCCGTCCAGGCGAAGGACGCGATCGGCCGTACCTGGCAGCTGTCGACCATCCAGCTCGACTTCTTCGAGCCCGAGCTCTTCGATCTCGAGTACACCGCCGCGGACGGCAGCCGTCAGCGCCCGGTGATGATCCACCGCGCGCTCTTCGGCTCCATCGAGCGCTTCTTCGGGGTGCTCCTCGAGCACTACGCCGGGGCGTTCCCCGCCTGGCTGGCGCCCGTGCAGGTCATCGCGGTGCCGGTCGCCGACGTCTTCGAGGACTACCTCGCCGACGTCGTCGCCCGGCTGCGGGCCCGCGGCGTGCGCGCGGAGCTCGACCGGAGCGACGACCGCTTCAACAAGAAGATCCGCAACGCGACCAAGGAGAAGGTGCCCTTCACCCTCATCGCGGGTGGCGAGGACGCCGACGCCGGCGCGGTCTCCTTCCGCTTCCGCGACGGAACCCAGCGCAACGGGGTCCCCGTGGAGGAGGCGATCGAGATCATCACCACGGCCATCGCCACGCGGCGGCAGGTGTCGACGGCGTGAGCGAGGTGCTGCCAGAGCCGGCACCGGGCTTCGCCGGGGTGCCCGACGCGTTCGAGCGCCTGTGGACCCCTCACCGCATGGTCTACGTCGACGGGCAGGACAAGCCCGCGGACGGCGACAGTGGACAGTGCCCGTTCTGCCGGACGCCCGAGCGGGACGACGCCGAGGGCCTGGTCGTGCACCGCGCCGAGCACGCCTACGCGGTGCTCAACCTCTACCCGTACAACCCGGGGCACCTGCTCGTGTGTCCCTACCGTCACGTCGCCGACCTCACCGAGCTCAGCACCGCCGAGCGCGTGGAGATCGGCGAGCTGACGGCCACGGCGATGTCCGTCCTGCGCCAGGTGAGCAAGCCGCACGGCTTCAACCTCGGGATGAACCAGGGCGCCGTCGCGGGGGCCGGGATCGCCGCGCACCTCCACCAGCACGTCGTGCCCCGGTGGTCCGGCGACGCGAACTTCTTCCCGATCATCGCCCAGACCAAGGCGCTGCCCCAGGTGCTCGGCGAGACCCGTGACCTGCTGTCCGCGGCGTGGGAGGAGGCGACGTGCTGAGCACCAGCGGGCGCGTCTTCACCAACGCCGTCTTCGGTCCGGTCGCGCGCTGGCTGGTCCGCGCCGGCGTGAGCCCGGACGCCGTCACCGTCACCGGCACCGTGCTGACGGTCGGCGTCGCGCTGTGGCTGCTCCCGCTCGGGCACTTCGTCGCCGGGCCGCTCGCCATCACCGTCGTCGTCCTCATCGACAGCGTCGACGGGCTCATGGCGCGCACGCTGGGCCGGTCGACCCGCTGGGGCGCGTTCCTCGACTCCACCCTCGACCGGGTCTCCGACGCCGCGATCTTCTCCGGGATCCTCCTGTGGGGCGTGCGCGCCGGGGAGACGTGGGTGCTCGTCACGTCCCTCGTCTGCCTCGTCCTGGGCAGCGTCGTGCCGTACGCGAAGGCACGCGCGGAGGGGCTGGGTATGACCGCGTCCGGCGGCATCGCCGAGCGAGCCGACCGGCTCTTCGTCGCCCTCGCCGCCGTGCTCGCCGTCGGACTGGGGGCACCGGTGCCGGTCCTCGTCGTCGCGCTCGGGCTGCTCGCGCTCGCCAGCCTCTACACGACCGGGCAGCGGATGGCTGCCGTCCACCGGCAGACCAGGGCCGATGCGGGGGAGACCGCGTGAGGATCGACCCCGGGGCACTGCTCCTCTCCGCTGCCCGCGTGGTGCCTCGGCTGCCCGCGTGGCTGTCGGCCGGCGTCTTCGCCGGCGTCGCCGAGATCGCCGCACTCACCGGCGTCGCCGGTGTCCCGCAGCTGCGCGCCAACCTCGCGCGGGCCGTGCCCGACGCCACCGACCGCGAGCTGCGCCGCCTGACCCGGCTCGGGATGCGGTCCTACATGCGCTACTACGAGGAGGCGCTGCGCCTGCCCACCGTGAGCGACGCGCAGCTGGGGGCACGGGTGCGGGCCGTCAACACCGAGTGGGTGCGCGCCGAGCTCACGGCCGGGCGACCGGTCGTCGCCGCCCTCGCCCACCTCGGCAACTGGGACCTCGCCGGCGCCTGGGCCACGAGGTTCCTCGGTCCGGTCGTCACCGTAGCGGAGCACCTCGAGCCGGAGGAGCTCTTCCAGGGCTTCCTCGACTTCCGGCGCGGGCTGGGCATGACGATCATCCCGCTCGAGCAGGACGGGTCGACCTTCCGTGCTCTGCTCCGGGAGAGCCGCTCGGGGGGCCCGATCATCCCGCTGCTCGCGGACCGGGACCTGTCCCGCTCCGGGGTGGACGTCGAGCTGCTCGGCGAGCGGGCCCGCGTGGCCCCCGGGCCCGCCACCCTCGCCGTCGCCACCGGCAACGCCCTCACCTCCGTGACGATCCGCTACGAGCGGCTGCGCGGACCGCGGCGGCAGGCGGCGGGCAGCCGCTGGGGCATCGTCATCACCTTCAGCGACCGCATCGAGCCACCCGCCGGGGCGCAGCGCGAGGAGGCGGTCACCCGGCTGACCCAGGCATGGGTCGAGGACATCGGCGACTTTATCCGCCGCCACCCCGAGGACTGGCACATGCTCCAGCCGGTCTTCGTCGCGGACCTCGACCCCGCGCGTCTCAAGCCGGCCGGGAGCGTGGCCTGATGCGGGTCGGGATCGTCTGCGGCTACTCCTTCGACGTGCCTGGCGGGGTCCAGTTCCACGTCCGTGACCTCGCCGAGCACCTCATCGCCACCGGCCACGAGGTGAGCGTTCTCGCGCCGGCCGAGGACGCCACGCCTGTGCCGGACTTCGTCGTCCCCGCCGGCCGTACCGTCGCCCTGCCGTACAACGGCTCGGTGGCGCGGCTCAACTTCGGCCCCGTCGCCGCGGCCCGCACCCGGCGCTGGCTGGAGGAGGGCGACTTCGACGTCCTCCACCTGCACGAGCCGATCACCCCGAGCCTGTCCATGCTGGCCCTGTGGATCGCCGACGGCCCGATCGTCGGCACGTTCCACACCGCGATGGACCGGTCGCGCGCCCTGCAGGTGGCCTCGCCGCTCGTCCGTCCGCTCCTGGAGAAGATCACCGGGAGGATCGCCGTCTCCGAGGAGGCCAGGCGCACCGTCGTCGAGCACCTGGGCGGGGACGCCGTCGTCGTCCCCAACGGCGTGTTCGTCGACCGCTTCGCGGACGCGGCGCGCGCCGACGCCTGGTGCGGGACCGCGGAACGGCCCACCGTCGCCTTCCTCGGCCGGCTGGACGAGTCGCGCAAGGGCCTGCCGGTGCTCGCCGCTGCCATCCCGCAGGTCCTGGAGCAGGTGCCCGGGGCGCGGTTCCTCGTCGCGGGTCGCGGCGACGTCGCCGAGTACCGGGAGGAGCTGAGCCGCTTCGGGGACTCCGTGACCTTCCTCGGACCGGTGAGCGACGCCGAGAAGGAGTCGCTGCTGGCCTCCGTCGACCTGTACGTGGCACCGCACTCGGGCGGGGAGAGCTTCGGCATCGTGCTGGTGGAGGCGATGAGCGCAGGTGCCCACGTCGTCGCGAGCGACATCCCGGCCTTCCGCTCGGTGCTCGACGGCGGTCGCTACGGCACGCTCTTCCCCACCGGCGACACCGGGGCCCTCGCCGCGGCCCTGGTCACGGCGCTGCGGGACCGGGACGCCTCCCGGCAGGTGCGGGAGGCCGCGAGCGAGGCCGTGCGGCGGTACGACTGGTCGGTCGTCACCGCCGAGGTGCTCGCGGTGTACGAGATGGTCACGGCCGACGGCAGGCACGTGCATGAGGACGTCCGGTCCCGGACCGTCGTCGGCCGGCTGCGCGCGGCGTTGGACGGACGGACGGAGACGGGACGATGACCTGGGAGGGCTGGACGCTCGTCGTCGTGCTGCTCGTCCTCGTGCTGGGCTGGGTGCTGTGGCTGCTCGCCTCACGCGTCGACCGGCTGCACCGCAAGGTGCTGCGGTCCCGGGCCACGCTCGAGCTGCAGCTCGCGCAGCGCGCCGCCGCGGCCCACGAGCTGGCGATGAGCGGCGCGCTGGACCCGGTGGAGTCGGTGCTCCTCGCCGACGTCGCCCAGCGCGCCAGCGCGAGCGCGCCCGCCGGTGTGGTCCACGACGGGCTCGAGGGCACCCCCGACGTCGAGGTCGAGCAGGTCAGTGACGTCGACCGCTCACTCGTGGAGTCCGAGCTGTCCCGCACGCTGCGCGCCGTGCTGGAGTCGCGGGCCGAGACCGAGCCGCTGACCGACAACCCGCTCGCCACCGAGCCGCTGCGGCGGTTGGACGCGGCCTGGTACCGCCTCGAGCTCGCCCGCCGCTTCCACAATGCCCACGTCGCCGAGGTCCGCCGGATGCGGGCGAACCCGGTCGTGCGGGGACTGCGGCTGGCGGGGCGGGCCACCATGCCCCGCACGTTCGACATGGACGACGCCCGCCCTCACCGCTGAGCCCCGGCGCGGCACGCCGATCAGCAGGCCCTACGCTGACCGGCATGGCCTTCCCTCCCCGTGAGCCCTACCCACCCGCGGGCCGCCCGCTGCAGTCCAGCTACCCCCCGGTCCAGCTGGTGCAGACCGCGCCGTGGGGGGCCGAGGGACCGCCCACGCAGGCACCGTGGAGGCCGCCTCGCCGGCCCCGCGCCGGCACCGTGCTCGTCGTCGTCGGGATCGCCGTCGCCGTGCTCGCGCTCATCGCCACGATCGCGCAGATCGCCGTCGTCACCAGCGCCCAGGCCGTCGTCGTCGGCGGCGTCGTCGCGCTCGTCCCGCTCGCCGTCGTGCTCCTCGGCATCCGTTGGATCGACCGGTGGGAGCCCGAGCCGCGCTACGCCCTCGTCTTCGCGTTCCTCTGGGGCGCGGGCGTGGCCACCCTCGTCTCCCTCTGGCTCAACACGGCCTTGGCCGAGGCGATCTACTTCAGCACCGGGAACATCGAGACCTCCGAGCAGCTGAGCGCCACGCTGGGCGCCCCGCTCGTCGAGGAGACGGTCAAGGGACTGGGTGTGCTCCTGCTGTTCTTCGCGCGCCGCCGCTACTTCGACGGCGTGGTCGACGGCATCGTGTACGCAGCGATGGTCGCGGCCGGCTTCGCCTTCGTGGAGAACATCCTCTACTTCGGGCGTGACGTCGAGATCCTGCCGCAGATCTTCATCATGCGCGGGATCCTCTCGCCCTTCGCCCATGTGCTGTTCACCGCGGCCATCGGCATCGCCCTGGGCCTCGCCGCACGCAGCCGCTCACCGCTCGCCTGGCTGTGGTCGCTGCCGGTCGGCTGGCTGGTGGCCGTGCTCCTCCACGCGCTGTGGAACGGCAGCACCTTCACCGGGTCGTTCTTCGGGCTCTACGTCCTCGTGCAGGTCCCGCTCTTCCTCTCCGCCATCCTCCTCGTCGCGTGGCTGCGACGGCGGGAGCGCCAGATCATCACCGCCCGGCTCGTCGAGTACGCTCGCGCGGGCTGGCTGGCACCGCACGAGGTCACCATGCTCAGCTCCTTCCCCGCGCGGCGGGCCGCGCTGTCCTGGGCGGCAGGAGGCGGCCCGACGGCGAAGCAGGCGATGAGGGGCTTCCAGCGCTCCGCCACGGCCCTCGCCCTCGGTCGGCAGCGGTTCGCCACCGGCCGCGCGGAGCGCAGCTACCACGCCGACGAGCGCGCCCTGCTCGAGGCCCTCACCACGAGCCGCGCGACGTTCCTCCGCGCCCTCACCGGCGCCCGCTGACCGCCGTCGACCCCGGGGTACGCACCGGGGCGACACGAGGACCACGCACGTCGGACCCGCAGACCCCACCTCAGGTGGATGCCCCGTGCGGCCCAGCGGCCCTACCGTCGGGGCGTGGACACACGGACGAGCACGGAGGACGTCGGCGTGGTCGTCGCCCCCGTCCCTGCGCACGACCTGACAGCTGCTGCCGCGCTGGCGGCGCGGGCGATGCGGGACAACCCCATGCACGTCGCCGCCCTCGGTCCGAACGCCCGCCGCCGCGTGGACGTCATGCGCCGCGCGTTCGAGGCCATGCTCACCGTCGACGGACGCACGACCCTCGGCGCCTGGCTCGACGGCCGCCTCGTGGGCGTCGCCGCGCACGCGCCGTCCCCGATCTGCCGGCCCGGTCCGCGCGAGATGCTCCGCTTCGGGCCGACGACGGCGCTGGCGGGAGCCCGCACACCGCGGCTGCTGGCCTGGCTGGCCGCGTGGGGCCGTCGCGACCCTGACGGCGAGCACTCCCACCTCGGGCCGGTCGCCGTCGAGGCGTCGGTGCGTGGCCGCGGCATCGGCAGCGCGCTGCTCGCCCACTACACCCGGGAGGTGGACCGCGAGGGCACGGCTGCCTACCTCGAGACCGACCGACTGGCCAACGTCCGCCTCTACCGCCGCCACGGCTTCGTCGTGGTGGGGGAGGCAGAGGTGCTCGGCGTGCCCACCTGGTTCATGGTCCGCCCGCCGGGGCGACCGGAGAGGAGTACCCATGAAGACTGACACACCCGTCCTCGTGCTCGGCGGCACCGGCACCGTCGGGAGCCGCGTCGTCGCGCGGCTTCGCGACCGCGGGGTCCCGGTGCGTGCGGCCGGCAGGCACACCGACCCCGTGTTCGACTGGGAGGACCCGAGCTCGTGGGACGGCGTCCTCGCCGGCGCGGACCGGATGTACCTCCTCCTGCCCGACGACGTGGGCCTGCCGGACGGCTTCCTCGCGCGCGCGGACCGGGCGGGCGTTCGGCGCGTCGTCCTGCACTCGGACCGGGGCGTCGAGGTCATGGGCGTCACGCGGCTGGCCGACGCCGAGCGGGCCGTGCGTGGGTCGGGTCTGGAGTGGACCATCGTCCGGCCGGACTGGTTCGCGCAGAACTTCGAGACCTTCTTCCGTGACGCGGTGGCCGGGGGGCGGCTGTGCGTCCCGGTCGGGGAGGCGAAGCAGGGCTTCGTCGACGCCGACGACATCGCCGCCGTCGCCGTGCAGACACTGACCACCGACGCGTACCTCGGTGAGGTCCTCGAGCTCACCGGTCCGGTCGCGCTGTCCTTCCGCGAGGCCCTCGACCACATCGGCCGCAGCACCGGCCGGGAGGTGACGTTCGACGGGAGCGTCGAGGCGTACCGCCGGGAGATGACGGCCGCGGGGCTGCCCGCAGAGGTCGTCGAGGAGCTGATCGAGGGCTTCACGCGGCTCGCGGCGAGGGGCGACACCGAGCCGACCGGGACCGTCGAACGGGTCCTCGGGCGTCCCGGCCGCCACCTGAGGGACTACGCCGTCGAGGCCGCTGCCCGCGGCGTCTGGGCTCCGGACGGGCAGCAATAGCCTCATGGGTGCCGCGGCGGTGGTGCTCGTCCACGGGGCGGGCCGGGACGGCCGCGCGGTCTGAGCCGCGCGGCCTGACCACGCCGGCAGTCCTCGGGCGGAGGAGTGAGGCGTCCGCGGGCACCCGGTCCGCGCTGGGCGACCCGCCGTACCGCCGGAGGCGACGGCAGAGTCGCGGTTAAGCCGTGTCCGTCGCGGCGTCTCGTTCGTACCCTGGAAGCGTGACCGTGCCCGCGACCGAGGCGGACGTCGACCAACGACTGGTCGACGCCCTGTTCGCCGTCGGCGTGAGCCTGGCGGTCGCCGTGGTCATCGCCGCCGACCTCGACGAGACGGGCCGTGCGGAGCCGGGCGCGTACCTGTTCGCGCTCGCCTTCGGGACGCTCGTCCTCGCGCGACGCCGGCTCCCGCGGCTGGTCCTCGGCCTCACGGTGCTCGGCATCTTCGTCTACTACATGGTCGGCTATCCGCCGATAGGGATCGCCCTGCCGGCGGTGGTCGCCCTCTACTCGACGGCGGAGGCCGGTCACACCCGCTGGGCCGTCGCGGCCGGCGCGCTGCTCGTCGTCGTCGCGGCGACCGCCCTCATCCACGAGGGCCGGCCGCTGGACTACCTCTTCAGCTACGAGCTGCTCACCAACGTCGCGCTGGTGGCCGCCGCGATCGCGCTGGGGCTCAGTGTCCGCGCCAGGCGCGAGGCCCGCGAGCACCAGGAGCGGCTGCACCGGGTGCTCGTCGCGGAGCAGCACCGCCAGGTGCAGCAGCAGCTGCACGACGAACGGATGCGGATCGCCCGGGACCTCCACGACGTCGTCGGGCACACCCTCTCGGTCATCGCGGTGCACGGGAACGTCGCGTCCGAGGCGATCGCGCGCGACGACGAGGCGGCCCGCCGGGCGGTGCAGCAGATCGCCGAGACCGCCTCGGGGACGATGCGCGAGCTCCGGGCGACGGTCAGGGCGCTGCGGGAACCCGGGACGGAGCCGGAACGAGGTGCGCTGGGGCTCTCCGCCGTCCCACAGCTCGTCGCGGCGGCGCGGGAGGCGGGCGTCGAGGTCACCGCCCGGCTCGAGGTGCCCGACCACCGCCTCGACGGTGCCGTGGACGCCGCGGCCTACCGGATCGTCCAGGAGGCCCTCACCAACGTCCTGCGGCACTCCGGCGCACGGCACGCGTCCGTGCGGGCGCGGCTTCGGGACGGCGCCGTGGCGATCGCGGTGACCGACGACGGCCGCGGGACCACCGCCGTGACCCGGCCGGGAGCCGGGCTGGTGGGCATGCAGGAACGAGCAGCGGTGCTGGGCGGGCAGGTCACGTTCGGCACCTCCGACGAGGGAGGCTTCGCGGTGCACGCCGTGCTCCCGGTGAGGGTGGGGTCATGATCCGAGTGGTGCTGGTCGACGACCAGGAGCTCGTCCGCACCGGCCTGCGGACGCTCCTCGAGCACGACGGCGACATCTCCGTGGTCGGTGAGGCGGGCACCGGTCGGAGCGGGGTGCGGCAGGTGCGCGAGCTACGCCCGGACGTCGTCCTCATGGACATCCGCATGCCGGAGCTGGACGGGATCGAGGCGACCCGGCAGATCGTCGCGGACGGTGCGCTGAGCGACGTCAAGGTGCTCGTCCTCACCACCTTCGACGAGGACGAGCACGTGTTCGAGGCCATCCGGTCCGGTGCTGCCGGGTACCTCCTCAAGGACGTCTCCCCGACGGACCTGCGCGCCGCCGTCCGGGTGGTGGAGGCGGGCGACGCCCTTCTCTCTCCCTCGGTGACGCGCACCGTGATGCAGACCGTCGCCGCCATGCCGCGCACCCTCACCGACGACGGGCGGCTCGGCCGGATCACCGAGCGTGAGCGTGAGGTGCTGGAGCAGGTGGGCCGGGGCCTGTCCAACGAGGAGATCGCCAAGACCCTGTACCTGTCCCCGGCCACGGCGCGCACCTACGTCTCGCGCCTGCTCACCAAGCTCGACGCGCGTGACCGCTCCCAGCTCGTCATCCTCGCGTACGAGACCGGCCTGGTCGCACCCGGCCGGGACCGCGCCTGAACCGGCCTCCCGACCGCCGGAGCGACGCCACCGGGCGCGCGTGCCGCTGACGACACCGGGCGCCGCCTGAGGCGGATCCGGGGTGTCGACCAGGGGCACCTGAGCAGCCGCCTGGCGACCGATGTCCGAGCGCTGGGCCGTCCCTAGCGTTCCTCGCATGCACCCGATCGACACCACGCCACACCTGCCCGCGAACCGCCGGGGGCACGACCTGCGGCTCGGGCTCACTGGTCGGAGAGCGACGATGACGCGGCGCCGTGCCTCGGTGGTGATGGCCGTGCTCGCCGTCGTCGGCGGGACGGTGCTCACCGCGTGCGACGGCCCGGACACCACCGCCGTCGCGATCGAGGACGTCGAGTTCACGACGCCGCTGGCGATCCCGCCGCTGGCGGAGTCCCGCATCGCGAGCGACGGCACGAGGGTCTTCGAGCTCACCGCACAGGAGGGGACGACGGTGTTCCGCGACGGGGTCGGGACGAGCACGTGGGGGTTCAACGGCTCCTACCTCGGGCCCACGCTGCGGGCGGAGCGCGGTGAGCGGGTCGCCGTCGAGGTCACCAACGCCCTCGACGAGCGGACGACCGTGCACTGGCACGGGATGCACCTGCCACCGGAGATGGACGGCGGCCCCCACCAGGTCATCGAGCCGGGGGAGATGTGGCGGCCCACCTGGCTGGTGGACCAGCCCGCGGCGACGCTCTGGTACCACCCGCACCCCCACGGGGAGACCGAGCGGCACGTCTACCGGGGGCTCGCCGGACTCTTCCTCCTCGAGGACCCCGCCGTCTCCCCGGAGCTGCCCCGCGAGTACGGCGTGGACGACATCCCCGTCGTCGTGCAGGACAAGGAGTTCGACGACGACGGCCAGCTCACCCTCGGCACGGGCCGGCAGGAGCCGGGGCTCATGGGTTCGACGATCATGGTCAACGGCACGATCGGGGCCTATCAGAAGGTGACGACCGAACGGGTGCGCCTGCGCGTCCTCAACGCCTCCACTGCCCGGACCTACAACATCGGTTTCGACGACGACCGGGTCTTCGCGCTCGTCGGGACGGACGGCGGCCTCCTCGCCGGCCCGCACGAGACGACCCGGGTGCGTCTGTCACCGGGGGAGCGGGCCGAGCTCGTCGTCGCGGTGGAGCCGGGAGAGACGACGACACTCAACTCCGACTCCCCGGCGCTCGGCCGCGTGGCGGCGCCCGCGGCCTACGGCGGAGAGGACGTCGTCCCCATCCTCGAGCTGCGCGCCGCGCAGTCGCTCGCGCCGTCGCCCGAGCTGCCCGAGAAGCTCGCCGACGTGCCGCGTATCCCGGAGTCCGAGGCCACGGTGACCCGTGACTTCCAGGTCGCGGTGCGGATGATCAACGGCAGACGGATGGATCCGGAGCGGATCGACGAGGTCGTCACGGTGGGCGCGACCGAGATCTGGGAGGTGGAGAGCATCGACCCCTTCACCCACAACGTCCACATCCACGACGTCCAGTTCCAGGTCCTCGACATCGACGGCGAGGCCCCGCCGCCGGAGCTGGCGGGGTGGAAGGACACGGTCTACCTCGAGCCGCGGCGCGACTACCGGCTCATCATGCGGTTCGAGGACTACACCGACCCGGACAGCCCGTACATGTACCACTGCCACCTGCTCCGCCACGAGGACGAGGGCCTCATGGGCCAGTTCGTCGTCGTGGGCGCGGGGCAGGAGGCGGCGTCGTCGGTCGTCACGGACGGGGGCGGGCACGGTGGTCACTGAGGGGTGTCGGGTCCGGGGAACGGTGCGGCAGTGGTGGCGGTTGCGGACGGTGTGGCGAGACGGATCCTGACGCGCCTCGCCCGCCGGGGTCACAGCAGCCCGTTGCGGTAGCCGGCGGCGACGGCGGCCGCCCGGTCCGTCGCCCCGAGCTTGGCGAAGATGTGCTGCAGATGGGTCTTGACGGTCGCCTCGCCGATGAACAGCTCCGCACCGACCTGCCGGTTGGTACGCCCGGCCGCGACGAGCGCGAGCACCTCCCGTTCCCGCTCGCTGAGCAGCGGAGGCGGTGCCGCCGTCGTCGTCGCCAGCCTGCTCACTGACGGAGCCAGGACGGCCGAGTGCCGCCTCGTGGCGCGGATCGCGGCGACGAGGGTCTCCCGTGCGGTGTCCTTGAGGAGGTAGCTGCGCGCCCCGGCGGCCAACGCGGGGCGCACGTCGTCGTCGGTGTCGTAGGTGGTGAGGACGAGGACCTCGGTGTCCGGGTGCTCGGCGCGGATCGCCCGGATGAGCTCGACGCCGCCGCGGCCGGGCATCCGCAGGTCGGTGATGACGACGTCGACGGTGTGGTCACGCAGCACGGCCAGGGCCTCCTCGGCGCTCGCGGCCTCGGCCACCACCTCGAGGTCGTCCTCGCTGTCGAGCTGGCCCCGCAGCCCGTCCCGCACCACGGGGTGGTCGTCGACGACGAGGAGGCGGATCGGACGGTCCATCAGTGACGCGCCTCGCCGAGGGGGACCGTGATGGTGAGGGTGGTGCCGCGGCCGGGCTCCGAGCCGAGGTCGACCCGGCCACCGACGGCCTCCACCCGCTCCGTCATGATGGCCAGTCCCTGTCCGCCGCCCGCGGTCGCGGCACCGTCGACGCCGTGACCGTCGTCGGCGACGTCCAGGGCGACAGCCTCCTCGAGGTAGGTCAGCGTGACGTGAGCCGTGCTCGCCCGCGCGTGCCGGTCGATGTTCGTGAGAGCCTCCTGTGCGGCGCGCAGGACGGTGTCCTCCACGGGCGCGGGCAGCGTCATCTCGGTGCCGCTCACGTGGAGGACCACGGGCAGCCCGCGGGTGCGCTCGAACCCGCGCACCACCTCGGCCAGGGCACGTCCGAGCGGAGCGCGGTCGAGTTGTCCGGGACGCAGCTCACGGACCGACCGGCGGGCCTCCCGCAGCGTCTCGCGGGCGACGGCGGCGGCCGCCTGGACCCTCCCGTGCAGGCCGTGGCCGGGCTCGAGCTGGGCGTCGATGGCCTCCAGCTGGCTGAGCACGCCCGCGAGCCCGCCGGCGAGGGTGTCGTGGATCTCGCCCGCGAGCCGGGTGCGCTCGGCGGCGACGCCCGCCTGCCGCGCCTCGACGACGAGCCGGTCGCGCAGGGCGAGGTTCTGTGCGAGGGCCCGCTCGAGCTCGGCCTGCGTCCGGGTGAGCTCCGCCATCGCCTCGCGGCGCTGCCTCGTCTCGGTCTCCAGCGCCCGGATCGACCAGCCGGCCGCCGCTGCGAGCGCGCCACCCGCGAGCGTGACGACGGCGTTCTGGGCGGAGCGGGTGAGCAGCCCCGGCCCGAGCAGCGCGAGCGCGGTGGTCAGGGACACCCCGGCGTACGCCCACCTCCCGGGAAGGGCGACGAACGCCATCGCGAAGCAGACGAGGTACAGCGGGAAGAAGGTGAACGACAGGTGGAACATGACCGCCGTGAGGAGCACGAGGCCGGTGAAGTACGCCGCCATCGGCGCCAGGGCCCTCTCCAGCCACCCCGGGTGCAGCACTGCCCACCACGTGTGCCACCCGGCGACGGCGACGCCCAGGGCGAGCACCCATGGCACCTCGTCCCGAGCGAGGTCGCCGGCGGTCCGGCTCAGCGCGGAGGAGACGACGAGGAGAGCGTAGGGCAGCGCGAGCCAGATCCCGTTCACCTGCCGGGCTCGGACAGGGGGCATGGCGGCGTCGGCCATCACCCGATCGTGGCACGTGCCCGTGCCGCCCGGAAGTGCCCGCTGCGGGACAGGCGGCGGAGGAGTGCCTCGGCAGGGCCGCGTCGGCCCCGGCGGTCGAGCACGGTGGCGAGCAGGACGGTGACGGTCCAGGTGGCGAGCGCCAGCCCGGCCGCACCGGCCGTGCCCAGGCGCGCGCCCCAGCCGAGGGACCAGGCGGGAAGCAGTGCGGCGAACACCGCGGTCTGCGCGAGGTAGCAGCTCAGCGAGCGTGCTCCGGCCGCGCGCAGGGCCGCGACCACCCGGCGTCCACCGCCACGGTGCTCCAGCCGGGCGGCCAGCAGCGCGATGGCGGCGGCGTACCCGAGGCCGCACAGCACGCCGGTGGTGACGTGCAGCCAGGACAGGGCCACGAGCAGCAGCCCCGCCACTGTCCACGCCTGGACGGTGGCGAGGGCCATCCCGACGCCGCCGACGAGACCGGCGCCGATGCCGAGGACGGCGGTGCGGCGGAGCAGGGTGCGGTGACGTGCGGGGTCCTCGAGCACCCCGCGCCGCGCCGCCCACACGCCGACGAGCATCGGGCTGGCCACCGCGAGCAGCCCGACCGGCGTCATCACCCACTCGAGGAGGCGCCAGGCAGCCGCCTCGAGCGGGTCGGCGATGGCGAAGGACCACAGGTAGGTCCGCTGGGTCGTGACCGCCGGGTCGGCGTGGACGAGACCCTGGACGGCGGCGGCGAGGACGAGCCAGCCCGCCGCCAGCACGAGCAGGGTCCGGTCGCGCAGGTGCAGCCGCCCGGCGAGGACGAGGCCGAGCAGCCCGTACCACCCGAGCACGTCCCCGGAGAACCCCGCGAGCGCGTGCACCAGCCCGAAGAGGAGCAGCCACCGCGATCTCCGGCGCAGGGCGGACCGCACGCCGTCGTCGTCGGTGCCCGCCCCGCGTTGCCGCTGGGCCAGCCGCACCAGCCCGTAGCCGAACAGGGCCGCGAAGAGCGGGTAGGCGCGCCCGTCGACGACGGCGACGACCACCGCGGTCACGGCGCGGTCGAGCAGCCCGTCCTCGACGATGTGCTGACGCAGCCCGTAGGGCCGGTCGTGGAGGTAGATCATCACGTTCGCGACGGCGATGAGCGCGAGCATGAGCCCGCGGGCGAGGTCCGGTGCCAGTAGCCGGGCCCGCGCAGGCTGCTCCTCGGAGATCCGTACCGTGGTCATAGGCCCACGCTAGGAACGGCCCGGGACGCCTCGTATCCACCGATCGGTTGATCGGCACGGGTGGCGGGACCGACGCTGCGACCCGGAGGACCCTCTGCTCTGAGCGGATCTGCCCACAGCAGCGTGAGCCCCACCGGGTCGCGTGCGCGCCACAGACTCGGGACATGAGCAACCACGACACCGCCCCGACCATCGACAACCAGCTCGTCTCCGGCCTCCTCACCCAGCGGGTCATCGTCCTCGGTGACCAGCTCGACCAGAACCTCGGCAACCGGCTGTGCGGCCAGCTGCTCCTCCTGTCGGCCGAGGACCCGCGCAAGGACATCACCTTCTGGATCAGCTCCCCGGGCGGCTCGGTGCCCGCGATGCTGGCGATCATGGACGTCATGCGCACCATCCCCAACGACGTGCGCACCGTCGCGTTCGGCATGGCCGCCAGCGCCGGCCAGTTCCTCCTCTCGGCGGGGACGAAGGGCAAGCGGACGGCGCTGCCGCATGCGAAGATCCTCATGCACCAGGGTTCGGCGGGCATCGGCGGCACCGCGGTCGACGTCGAGATCCAGGCCGAGGACCTGCGCCACACCCGCGACACCGTCCTCGGCCTCATCGCCGAGCACACCGGGCAGCCGCTCGAGCGCATCCTCGCCGACTCGCAGCGCGACCGCTGGTACACCGCCGAGCAGGCCGTCGAGTACGGCTTCATCGACCACGTCGCGGACCGCCTGGACGCGATCGTCCCGGCAGCGCCGGTGCCCGCTGGGGTGAGTGTGCGATGAGCAGCTACACCATCCCCTACGTGACCGAGCGCAGCGGCGGGGTCGAGCGGTCGATGGACGTCTACAGCAAGCTGCTCGCCGAGCGGATCATCTACCTCGGCACGGAGATCGACGACGGCGTCGCCAACGCCCTCATCGCCCAGCTCTTCCACCTCGAGTCGGTCGGCCCGGACCTCCCGATCAGCCTCTACATCAACTCACCGGGTGGGTCGCCCTCGGCGATGCTCGCGGTCTACGACACGATCCAGTACATCGCCCCAGAGGTCGGGACCGTCTGCGTCGGCCAGGCCGTGGGGCCGGCGGCGGTGCTGCTCGCCGGCGGAGCGCCCGGACAGCGCGCTGTCCTCGCCCACGCCCGGGTGGTGCTCCACCAGCCGTCCGCGCGGGGGGAGGGCACCATCCCCGACCTCATCCTCCACGCCGACGAGCTCGCCCGGGTGCGCGCCGAGCTCGAGGAGGTGCTCGCCCGCCACACGGGCAAGGACGTCGCGACGCTTCGCCGGGACACCGACCGGGACCGTGTGCTGACGGCAGAGGCAGCGGTGGACTACGGGCTGGCCGACCACGTCCTGACGATGCGGCCCCGTCGCCTGGCGGTGCGCGCGTAGGTTCACCGGGCATGACCGTGGCACTGGCCGGACGTGCCCGGTGCGGGTCCTGGGGGAGCGGTCGTCTTCGGGAGCGGTCACCTCGGGCGGCGAGCCCCGGGGTCGTCACGGCGGCGTGGCGGTGGCCGCGTCCGAGTGGCTCAGGCCGCCAGGAGGAGGACCTCACCCCCCGCGCGACCGGTCGGAGCGCGCTGCGGCGCGGGCGCGACCGCCGGCTCCTGAGTCGGGCGGTTCTCCGCGGCGGGCGCGACGGGGTGCAGGTGACGGTGCCGGCGCGGCTCGGCGTCCAGAGTCAGCGTGACCCGCCGGGTGAGGTCGGCAAGCGTGAGATCGAGGGCGTCCGCGACGGCGGCCAGGACCTCCGATGACGGCTCCTTGCGCCCGCGCTCGACCTCCGAGAGGTACTGCGGGGAGACGCCCGCCCGGTCGGCGACGTCCGTGAGGCGCTCACCGCGCCGGCGCCGTGACTCACGCAGGACGGCACCCACCACGTCGCGCCACAGACGCCGTTGCCTGGCTCTCGTCGTCACCGGGTCCATGCCCAGAGGGTAGGGGCACCCACCGCCGGTGGCGGACGAGTCCTCCCTGGGCGAACACGGTCGCGGCTCGACGACTGTCGATCTCGGCACCGACGACGACCACCGCGGCCATGACGGGTGGTCGCCGACCTCACCGCCGGCATGGCGGTCGTCCGGGCGTCGCGGCGGGCCGAGCCGAAAACAGGTTCCGCCACGGACCAGGAGGCGGCACCATGAGCGCGTCCACCGAGGAGGGGATCCCATGACGGTCTCACCTGCGCCCGCCGTCCTGGAACGGCTCCGCAGCACTCTGCGGGGGCCGGTCTGGCTGCCGGGCGACGAGCACTTCGACGAGGCGCGGCGGCCGTGGAACCTGGCGGTGGAGCAGGACGTCGCAGCCGTCGTCTCCGCCGCGGGTGCCGCTGACGTCTCCGCACTGGTGGCCGGCGCCGCCGGCGCGGGCCTCACGGTCGCGCCCCAGCCGAACGGGCACGGCGCCACCGGGAACACCGCCGGGACCATCCTCCTGCGCACCGGCGCGCTCGACGGGATCGACGTCGACGCCACCGCCAAGGTCGCGAGGATCGGAGCGGGGGTGCGCTCCGGTGACCTCCAGCGTGCCGCCGCGGAGCACGGGCTCACGGCACTCCCGGGCAGCTCGCCCGTGGTCAGCGTCGCGGGCGTCGCCCTCGGCGGGGGCCTGAGCTGGTTCGGACGGGCGTTCGGCTGGGCCGCCGAGAGTGTCACCGCCTTCGAGGTCGTCGGGGCCGACGGCGTGGAGCGCACCGTTCGAGCGGACACGGACCCGGACCTCTTCTGGGCGCTCCGCGGCGGCGGTGGGGACTACGCGGTCGTCACCGGGTTGGAGCTGGCGCTGCACGACGCCCCGTCCGTCATCGGTGGCCGTGTCCTGTGGGACGGTCGTCATGCGCTGCAGGTCGTGGAGGTCTACCGCGCGATGACGGCGGCGGCTCCTCGCGAGCTGACCCTGTGGCTCGCGCTCATGGACTTCCCGTGGTCCGACCCGATGGTCGCGATCGACATGACGTTCCTCGGGGGCCAGGCCGAGGCGCTGGAGGCGATGCGGCTCGTCGAGCGGCTACCGGCCCCGGTCGAGGACACCCGCAGAGCCATGTCGGCTGCCGAGCTCGGCACCATCGCCTCGGAGCCGACCGAGCCGGTGGCCGGACTGTCCCGCGCTGAGCTGCTCGGCGCACTGGACGACGCCGCACTCGCGGCGCTCGTCGGCGAGCCGATCTCGCCGCTCAACGTCGTCCAGGTCCGGCACCTCGGCGGGGCGCTCGCAGACCCGAGCGACTCACCGCACGGCGCCCTCGAGGAGCCGTACCTGGTCTACCTGCTCGGTGCGCTGACCGACGAGTCCCGACGGGCAGCAGTCTCGGCGCGGCAGCGGGACCTCGCACACGTGCTGCCGACCACCGGCCGCAAGCCGGTGACCTTCCTCGGCCCCGGCGAGCGACTGAGCGACGCGCTGCCGGCCGTGTCGTCGACCGGCTGCGCCGCATCAAGGCCGAACGCGACCCCGCCGGAGTCGTCCGGGGCAACGTCAGTGTCCTCGACGCGAGCACCTGAGGTGGTGGCAGGCGATCCCGTCGGGTACTGGGAGTCGGCAGCATTCCGCGCCGAGGCGCTCGGCTGGGTCTGCGGGGTCCTGGGCGAGCGCGGTCGCGCCGCCGACCTCGTCCCGCACCGCGTCCGGTTCTGGTCCGCGGTCCTCACCGTCCGCACGGGTACCGGCCGTCTCTGGTTCAAGGCGACGAACGCGGGCCAGGCCTTCGAGGCACCGCTCCTCCACCAGCTGAGCACGTTGGTGCCCGACCACGTCGTCACCCCGGTCGCGGTCGACGCGGACCGTGGCTGGCTCCTCCTGCCCGACGACGGCCCGTCGGTGCGCGAGCGTGGGGAGGTCACCGCAGCGGAGTGGGAGGCGCTCGTGGCCTCCGCGGCCCGCATGCAGCTCGCGCTGGTCGACCATGAGCCGGAGCTCGCGAGTGCGGGTCTGCCGTCGCTGCTTCCGGACCGCGCCCACGAGTACGGCACGGTCCTCGTCGAGTCGCTCGCCCGGCTGCCCGTGGACGACGCCCAGCACGTCGACGCCGAGCACGCGCGCCGGCTGCTTCGCGGCCTGGAGGACGTCGGCGTGCTGTTCGCCGAGCTCGCCTCGTCCGGTGTGCCGGCGACGCTCCAGCCGAACGACACGAGCGTCGGCAACGCCGTGCGCGGACCCGGAGGCGCGGGCCACCGGTTCTTCGACCTCGGGGATGCCTTCTGGTCCCACCCGTTCGCCGTCCTCCAGGTCCCGCTCCGCATGGCGACGGGGTCCTGGCCCGACGCCCCGGCCACGACGGACGGCACCCGGGCACGGCTGGTCCGTGCCTACCTCGAGCACTGGCCGCAGGTGACGGCCGGGCCCGACGCCGAGCGGCTGCTGGATGCGGCGGACCGGCTGGCCAGCCTCCACCGGTGCGAGTCCTGGCGGCGCCTCCTCGCCCACGTCCGCCCGGACCGCCTCGGCACCACGACCCCCCGCCTCGTCGACTGGGTCGCCGACGCAGTACGGCCCGCGGTGGGAAACCCGGTGACGTCGCGCGACCCGCGGCACTAGCGTCTCGGCCATGAGCGCAGGAGGGCCCGTCGCGGCCTTCTTCGACCGGTACGCGACCGCCCTGTCGGCCAGCGACCTCGACGTCCTCGCCGAGTGTGACCACGACCCGTCGCTCGCGGTCTCCCGGAACGGGTGCCTGGCGATCACCGACCCCGCCCGGACGAGGGCGTTCCTCGCGCAGAACGGCGCCCCGTACCGGGCCCGCGGCGTCGTGCGGATCGTCGACCCGCGGGCGAGCGACGACGAGGACGGCCTGTGGGTGGGGCCGGCGGACCTGGAGAACCTCGACGCCGACGGCGCCCACGTGAGTCCCGAGCACCACGCCTACCAGCTCGTCCGGGACGGCTCCGGGCGCTGGGGGATCGCCGTCACCACGCCCCTCCACGCCCGCTGATGGCGCCGGAGGACGCGGTGAACCGGGCGCTCGCGCGCCACGGACGGCGTGCGAGCACGCTGCGGCTCCTCGGCGCGGGGCTCGACCACGCGGCCTTCGAGGTCGACGGCGAGCTCATCGTGCGCGTCAGCGGGGACGACGACGGCGGGCAGGTGGACCGCGAGGCTCGGCTGCTCCACGCCGTCGCGGCCGTGTCGCCCCTGCCCGTGCCCGTGCCCCTGTTCGCCGAGCCCGACCTCGGCTGCCTCGCGTACCGGGCGCTTCCGGGGCGCCGGCTGATCGACGTCGACGACGCGTCCCAGCTCGCCGTCCCGGTCGGGTCCGCCGTCGGGAACCTCCTCGCCGTCCTCCACCGCCAGCCGGCGGAGCAGTTCGCCGGCCTCCTCGACGAGGACACGACGCCCCTGTCCGAGTGGCTCGTCGAGGCCCGCGAGATGTACCCCGGCGTGCGTGCCGCGATCCCGGACGGGCACCGGACCGCCGTCGAGGCGTTCCTCGCCCACGACCCTCCAGCCGACCCGGCGGCCACGGTGCCGGCGCACAACGACCTCGGCATCGAGCACGTGCTCGTCGACGCGACCGGCCGGGTGAGCGGCGTCATCGACTGGAGCGACGCGGCACTCACCGACCCCGCACGTGACCTCGCCCTGCTCTACCGCGACCTCGGCCCGGCCGCCCTGGCTGCGGCGCTGGAGACGTACGGACAGGTGGGGGAGGAGGTGCGCAGGCGTGTCGAGTTCTACGCGCGGTGCGGCGCGTTGGAGGACCTCGGGTACGGGATCGACACCGGGAGCACGCCGTACGTGACCAAGACGCTGCGGGCCCTGGCGTGGCTCTTCCCGGCAGCGACGCGACCCGCGCCCGTGGCGTAGGCGGGACCACAATTCGGTTGCCTCGGTGAGCACGACCCTGGTTGGTTGGGCGGGTCTGCCGCCGACCGATCGGAGCCCTCGTGCCACGGACCACGTACTACGTCGCGAGCAGCCTCGACGGCTTCATCGCCACACCGGACCACTCGTTGGACTGGCTGCTCACGCGGGACATCGAGGAGGACGGGCCGATGGGGCCGGCGGACTTCATCACGGGGGTCGGCGCCATCGCGATGGGGGCCTCGACGTACAGGTGGATCCGCGACTACCAGGACCGCTGGGACTACACGGCGCCGACCTGGGTCTTCACCCACCGCGACCTTCCGGCCCCGGTCGGCGCCGACGTCCGCTTCACCCAGCAGGACGTCCGGACGGTCCACGCCGAGATGAGCACCGCGGCAGGGGACCGGGACGTGTGGCTCATGGGGGGAGGCGACCTCGTGGGGCAGTTCGCCGACGCCGGTCTGCTCGACGAGGTGGTCATCGCCTACGCGCCGGTCACCCTCGGGTCCGGCGCGCCCCTCCTCCCGCGGCGCCTCGAGCTGAGGATGACCGAGCTGGCCCGCAACGGGGAGTTCGCCTGCGCCCGCTACGACGTCGTCACGGACGGGGCTACGGCGCGGCTCGCCTAGACTGGTGGGGTCCTTCTCCCTCCACGACTTCCGAGGTCACCGTGTCCCAGCAGCCCACCACCTCCGCCGGCCAGGAGCCTCAGGTCGGCACCGCCCGCGTCAAGCGCGGGATGGCCGAGATGCTCAAGGGCGGCGTCATCATGGACGTCGTCACCGTCGAGCAGGCGCGCATCGCCGAGGACGCCGGTGCCGTGGCCGTCATGGCGCTCGAGCGCGTCCCGGCCGACATCCGCGCGCAGGGCGGCATCTCGCGGATGAGCGACCCGGACATGATCGACGGCATCATCGAGGCGGTCTCGATCCCCGTCATGGCCAAGGCCCGGATCGGGCACTTCGTCGAGGCCCAGGTGCTGCAGAGCCTGGGGGTCGACTACGTCGACGAGTCCGAGGTGCTCAGCCCGGCCGACTTCGAGAACCACATCGACAAGTGGGCGTTCACCGTCCCCTTCGTCTGCGGCGCCACGAACCTCGGGGAGGCGCTGCGCCGGATCTCCGAGGGTGCGGCGATGATCCGCTCCAAGGGGGAGGCCGGCACCGGCGACGTCTCCAACGCGACCACGCACATGCGCCGGATCCGGCAGGACATCCGGCGCCTCACCTCGCTCCCGGAGGACGAGCTCTACGTCGCGGCCAAGGAGCTGCAGGCGCCGTACGACCTCGTCGCCGAGGTCGCCCGCACAGGCTCGCTGCCGGTCGTGCTGTTCACCGCCGGCGGGATCGCCACCCCCGCGGACGCCGCGATGATGATGCAGCTGGGCGCCCAGGGCGTGTTCGTGGGCTCGGGCATCTTCAAGTCCGGGAACCCCGCGCAGCGGGCGGCCGCGATCGTCAAGGCCACCACCTTCCACGACGACCCCGACGTCGTGGCCCAGGTCTCCCGCGGCCTCGGTGAGGCGATGGTCGGCATCAACGTCGACGACCTCCCGGTCCCGCACCGGCTGGCGGAGCGTGGCTGGTAGCCCCGACCGGGACACCGGGCTGCCGGCCGGCGTCCTGGGCTACGGCCTGGGCCCGGAGTGGGAGCCCGGACCCGACGGCGTGCCCTTTCGCCGGGCGGCCCGGGTCATCCTCCTCGACCCCGTCGACCGGGTCCTCCTGCTGCGGGGGCACGACTCCGTCGAGACCACGCGGACGTGGTGGTTCACCGTCGGTGGCGGCCTCGAGCCGGGGGAGGACTCCCGCGCGGGCGCCGTCCGTGAGCTGCGCGAGGAGACCGGCCTGCGGGTCGCACCGGAGGACCTCCAGGGCCCGGTGCTCACCCGCAGCGCGCTCTTCGACTTCTCCCACGTGACCTGCCGCCAGGACGAGGAGTTCTTCCTCGCCCGCGGGCGGGAGACCCGGCTGGACGTCTCCGGGTGGACCGCCCTCGAGCGCGAGGTCGTCGACGAGCTGCGCTGGTGGCACCTCGACGAGCTCGACTCCGCGGTGGCGGACGGGGCGGTCGTCTACCCGGCCGCCCTTCCCTCGCTGGCCCGGCGACTCACCGCCGGCTGGGACGGCAGCACCGTCCACGTCGTGGAGTGAGGGTCCCCGCGGTCGTGCGGGGGACGTCGTAGACTGGTCGTTCGTGACTGCTCCGACGATCGGTGTCCTCGCCCTCCAGGGCGACGTGCGCGAGCACCTCGCGGCCCTGGGGACGGCCGGTGCCCACCCCGTGAGCGTGCGCCGTCCGGCGGAGCTGGCCGCGGTCGACGGGCTGGTCCTGCCCGGGGGCGAGTCCAGCACCATCGGCCGGCTGCTCGCCACCTTCGACCTGCTCGACGACCTCCGGGAGCGGATCCGGGCCGGGCTGCCGGTGTACGGCTCGTGCGCCGGCATGGTGCTGCTCGCCGACCGCGTGCCCGACGCGGCCGGCCCGCTGCTCGGCGGGATGGACGTCACCGTCCGGCGCAACGCCTTCGGCCGGCAGGTCGACTCCTTCGAGGAGGACCTGCACGCCCCTGGCCTGGGCACCGGCGACGGACCGCTTCGCGCCGTGTACATCCGGGCGCCGTGGGTCGAGGAGGCCGGCGCCGGCGTGGACGTCCTGGCCCGCGTGAGTTCGGGGCCCGCCGCCGGTAGGATCGTGGCGGCTCGACAGGGCGCGTTGCTCGCCACCGCCTTTCACCCGGAGATCAGCGGCGACGCGCGGGTGCATCGCGTGTTCGTCGACATGGTGCGCGACCACCTCGCGACTCCTGTCCGTCGCCGTCCCTCCGGGGACGCACCCGCCAGAAGCTAAGGAGCACTCATGTCCGGTCACTCCAAGTGGGCAACCACGAAGCACAAGAAGGCGGCCATCGACGCCAAGCGCGGCAAGCTGTTCGCGCGCCTGGTGAAGAACGTCGAGGTCGCGGCGCGCACCGGCGGCGGCGACCCGGCCGGCAACCCCACGCTGTACGACGCCATCCAGAAGGCCAAGAAGAACTCCGTCCCGGCCGACAACATCGACCGCGCCGTCAAGCGCGGCTCCGGCGCCGAGGCCGGCGGCGCGGACTACGAGACCATCATGTACGAGGGCTACGCCCCCGGCGGTGTCGCCGTGCTCGTCGAGTGCCTCACCGACAACCGCAACCGGGCGGCGTCGGACGTGCGCGTCGCGTTCACGCGCAACGGCGGGACCCTCGCCGACCCCGGGTCGGTGTCCTACCTCTTCCACCGGCGTGGCGTCGTCGTCGTCCCCAAGACCGACGGGCTCACCGAGGACGACGTCCTCGGTGCGGTCCTCGACGCGGGCGCGGAGGAGGTCACCGACCTCGGTGAGAGCTTCGAGATCGTCAGCGAGGCGACCGACGTCGTCGGTGTCCGCAGCGCCCTCCAGGATGCCGGCCTCGACTACGACTCGGCCGAGGCGCAGTTCGTCCCCTCCATGGAGGTCGAGGTCGACGTCGACGGCGCCCGCAAGGTGCTCCGCCTCATCGACGCCCTCGAGGACTGCGACGACGTGCAGAACGTCTTCGCCAACTTCGACGCCTCCGACGAGGTGCTGGCCGCGCTCGACGCGGAGTGACCGCCGGGCGGTGTCGCTACCGCCCGGCGTCCCACCCGGCTGCGACACTGACGGCATGCGCGTCCTCGGAGTCGACCCCGGCCTCACCCGTTGCGGCCTCGGCGTCGTCGACTCCGGGCCCCGGCGCACGCTCTCGGCGGTCGCCGTCGGCGTGCTCCGAACGCCGACCGACATGCCGATCCAGCAGCGGCTGCTCACCATCTCCGCGGGGATCGAGGAGTGGATCGTCACCCACGACGTCGACGCCGTCGCGGTCGAGCGCGTCTTCGCACAGCACAACGTGAGCTCGGTCATGGGCACGGCGCAGGTAGCCGGCCTGGCGATGGTCGCGGCCGCCCGCGCGGGCCTGCCGCTGGGCATGCACACGCCGAGCGAGGTCAAGGCCGCGGTCACCGGCTCCGGCCGGGCCGACAAGCCGCAGGTGCAGGAGATGGTGCGCCGGATTTTGCGTCTCGCCGAGCGGCCTCAGCCCGCGGACGCCGCGGACGCCCTCGCCCTGGCCGTGTGCCACCTGTGGCGTGCCGGGACACCCGGCGCCGGTGCGGCCTCCCGCGCTGCGACCCCCGCGCAGGAGGCCTGGGCGCGGGCCGAGCTGGCGGCGCGCCGCACCCGGTCCGTCATCCCCACCCGGTAGCCTTTCGCACGTACGTTCGCCCGGTCCACCTCCGGGCCGGGAGAGGAGTCAGTGTGATCGCCAGCGTCCGGGGGACGGTCGAGACCGTGCGGCTCGACTCCGCAGTGGTCGAGGTGGGCGGGGTCGGCATGCTCGTCCACGCCGCTCCCGCGACCCTCGCCGAGCTGCGCCTGGGTGCGGAGGCGCGGCTGTCCACCTCGCTTGTCGTGCGCGAGGACTCGCTCACCCTGTACGGCTTCGTCGACGACGACGAGCGCGAGGTCTTCGAGATCCTCCAGACCGTCTCGGGCGTGGGACCCCGGCTCGCCCTGGCCGTCCTCGCGGTGCACCGGCCGGACGAGCTCCGCACCGCGGTGGCCGGCGAGGACGTCGTGGCGCTCACCCGCGTCCCGGGCATCGGCAAGAAGGGCGCGCAGCGGATCCTCCTCGAGCTCGGCGACAAGCTCGGGCCCGCCCGCAACGGGCTCCCCGTCGCCCCGGCGGCCCAGGACTCCCAGCCGGAGGTGGTCGACGCCCTCGTCCAGCTCGGCTGGTCGACCAAGCCGGCGGAGGAGGCGGTCGCCGCCGTGCTCGCGGAGCCCGACTCGCAGCGCGACGTCGCCGCCGTCCTGCGCGCGGCCCTGCTGCACCTCGGGGGGCACGCGCGTGGTTGAGGACGCCTACATGGACGCGGAGGCCGACGAGCTGGAACGCGCGGCCGAGGCGGCGCTGCGCCCCCGGCGGCTGGCGGACTTCGTCGGCCAGGCCGTGGTGCGCGACCAGCTCGCGCTCGTGCTGGACGCCGCCCGCGGACGCGGCAAGGCCCCGGACCACGTCCTGCTCTCCGGCCCGCCCGGTCTGGGCAAGACCACCCTGGCGATGATCATCGCCGCCGAGGTGGAGGGCACCCTGCGCCTCACGTCCGGGCCGGCCGTCCAGCACCCCGGCGACCTCGCCGCGATCCTGTCCTCGCTGCAGGAGCACGACGTGCTGTTCATCGACGAGATCCACCGCCTCGCCCGGCCGGTGGAGGAGATGCTCTACCTCGCCATGGAGGACTTCCGCGTCGACGTCGTCGTCGGCAAGGGCCCCGGCGCGACCGCCATCCCGCTCACCCTGCCACGCTTCACCGTGGTCGGCGCCACCACCCGGGCCGGGCTGCTGCCCGCGCCGCTGCGGGACCGCTTCGGCTTCACGGGCCACCTGGAGTTCTACTCGCCGGCCGAGCTGGAACAGGTGCTGCGGCGCAGTGCACGCCTGCTCGGCGCCGAGCTGGAGCCGCAGGCCGGTGCCGAGCTGGCCGGCCGGTCCCGCGGGACCCCGCGGATCGCCAACCGGCTGCTGCGTCGCGTCCAGGACTGGGCCCAGGTGCGGGGGACGGGGCGGCTCGACCTCGCCGCGGCCCACGCCGCGCTCGAGCTCTTCGAGGTCGATCACCTGGGACTGGACCGGCTGGACCGCGGCGTGCTCCGTGCGCTCTGCGAGCGGTTCGGCGGCGGGCCGGTGGGCCTGTCGACCCTCGCCGTCGCCGTGGGCGAGGAGCCGGAGACCGTCGAGACCGTCGCCGAGCCCTTCCTCGTCCGCGAGGGACTCATCGCCCGGACCCCCCGCGGGCGGGTGGCCACCGCTGCCGCGTACGAGCACCTGGGGCTCGTCCGGCCCGACGACGGCGCCCTGTGGGGCTGACGCGCCGCACCGGTGGTTTCCTCCTGTCCTCGCCGTCACCTAGACTCAACCAGTATTTTGCCGCCGGTGGGCACGTGCGCACAGCCGCGGTCTCATCGCCACCAAGGGAGTAGTGCCGTGGAATTCCTCATCCTGATCGCAGTCTTCGGACTCATGATGTGGATGATGTCGCGAGGGGCGAAGAAGCAGAAGCAGGCCGCTGCCGACCTCCGGGCATCCCTCGACGTCGGCCAGCAGGTGATGACCGCCTCCGGCTTCTACGGCACCATCGTCGACGTCGACGGCGACGTCATCACCCTGGAGTCCTCGCCCGGCATCGAGACGCTGTGGAAGCGTGAGGCCATCGCCTCGGTCACCGAGCCGCCCTTCGCCGTCGAGGACGAGGAGGAGACCGACGACGACGAGGTCACCGGCCTCGCGGTTCCCGACGACGCCTCGTCGCTCACCCAGCACGAGCAGTCGACCGACCCCGTCGTCGACGAGCAGGTCGACCGCCCCACCGACGAGAACGGCGAGCGACGCGCCTGAGCGTCGCCGCCACACAGAGAGAAGTCCGCGTTGGCGACAACCGCCCCACGCCCGCTGCGCAGGGTCCTGGTCCTGCTCGTCCTCGTCGCAGCGATGTTCGGATCCGTCGCGATCGCGCAGCAGCTCCAGGAGGACGTCGAGGGTGAGCGCGGCGCCTCCTTCGCGCCCGGGCTCGCGCTCGACCTCGAGGGCGGCGTCCAGCTGATCCTCACGCCGCGCCTCGACCCCGAGGCCGAGGGCGGCGACGCCGAGATCACCGACGAGGACATCGGGCAGGCCATCGAGATCATCCGTCAGCGCGTGGACGCCTCCGGCGTCGCGGAGGCGGAGATCACCCGCCAGGGCGGTACGAACATCGTCGTCGGGCTCCCCGGCAACCCGGACGAGGCGACCCTCGACCTCGTGCGCCAGTCCGCACAGCTGCGGTTCCGGCCGGTGCTGACGATGACGGACCCGACGCCGATCGACCCCGAGCAGGAAGGGCTGCCGACCGCGCCCGAGGCGGACGCCGAAGCGGGCGCGCCCGAGGAGGGCGCGACCGAGGGAGCCACGCCGGCGCCCACGGGCGACGCGACCCAGGCGCCGGACGACGCTGCCGAGCCGACCGGCGAGGCGATCGAGGAGGCGGCCTTCCGGGTCGCCGACGAGAACGGTGACGGCGAGCTCTCGACCACCCCGGCGATCGCGCCGACGAGCAACAGCGACGTCAACTGGATCACCGAGCAGGTGGTCTACGACCTGTACACCCTGGACTGCACCGACCCGGCCAACCTCGTCGGTGGAGGCACCGTCGACGACGCCGAGCAGCCGCTCGTCACCTGCTCCCAGGACGGGCTCACCAAGTACGTCCTCGGCCCGGTGGACGTCGAGGGCACCCAGGTGGAGTCCGCGACCTCCGGCCTGGAGGTCACCGCCGCCGGCGTGACCACGAACAACTGGGTCGTCAACCTCGAGTTCAACGGTGAGGGCACCCAGCGGTTCGGGGAGGTCTCCCAGCGGCTCATCTCCCAGGCCCCGCCGCAGAACCAGTTCGGCATCGTGCTGGACGGGCTGGTCATCTCCGCGCCCCGGATGAACGACCCCATCCTCGACGGACGGGCACAGATCTCCGGGAGCTTCACCCGGGACAGCGCCAACACCCTGGCGAACCAGCTGAACTTCGGCTCCCTGCCGCTCAACTTCGAGGTGCAGAGCGAGGAGCAGATCTCGGCCACCCTCGGTGCGGAGCACCTGCGCACCGGTGTCGTCGCGGGCCTCATCGGTCTCGCGCTCGTGGCCCTGTACATGCTGTGGCAGTACCGCGGCCTCGCGCTCGTCGCGGTGAGCAGCCTCGTGCTGGCGGCCCTGACCACCTACGGCGCGATCCTCCTCCTGTCCTGGCTGCAGGGCTACCGCCTCTCCCTCGCTGGCGTCGCGGGACTCATCGTCGCCGTCGGCATCACGGCGGACTCGTTCATCCTGTACTTCGAACGGATGCGTGACGAGATCCGGGAGGGACGCACGCTGGAGGGCAGCGTCGAGCACGGGTGGGCGCGTGCCCGGCGCACGATCGTGGTCTCCGACCTCGTGACCCTGCTGGCCGCGGTCGTGCTCTACTTCCTCGCCGTCGGCGGGGTGCGCGGCTTCGCCTTCACCCTCGGTCTCACCACCCTCATCGACCTCGTCGTCGTCTTCCTGTTCACGCACCCGGTGATGCAGCTGCTCATCCGCACCCGGTTCTTCGGTGACGGTCACCGGCTCTCCGGCCTCAACCCGGAGACGATCGGCGTCAGCGGCGCCACCTACCGCGGCCGCGGGCGCCCCGAGCGTGAGCCACGTCCCCGTCCCTCGGCACGGCCGCGGGAGCCGGAGCCCGCGGGGCAGCGGCTGACGATCGCCGAGCGACGGGCGGCCGAGCGGCGCGCCGAGCAGCCGACGTCCACGACCACCGAGGAGGACGGCCGATGACGAGCCTCGCCCAGCTGGGCAACCAGCTCCACACCGGCGAGCGGTCCATCCCGTTCGTCCAGCGCCGACGGACCTGGTTCATGGCGGCAGCCGCGCTCGTGCTGCTCTCGGTGCTCCTCGTCGCGTTCAAGGGCATCAACCTCGGCATCGAGTTCCGCGGCGGTTCCCAGTTCACGGTCAGCGGCACCGAGAAGGTGGAGGAGCAGCCCGCGCACGACGTCGTCGCCGAGCTCGGCGACGGGCAGGTCGCGCGGGTCGCGACGGTGGGCTCCTCCTCGGTCCGGGTGCAGACCCAGGAGCTGACGACCGATCAGACCGAGGAGCTGCGCCAGGCGCTGGCGGAGGCCTACGAGGTGCCCGACACGGACGTGACGTCCACCTTCATCGGCCCGTCGTGGGGCCAGGACATCACCCGCCAGGCGCTGCTGGGGCTGGTCGTGTTCGTCGTTCTCGTGGCGATCGTGCTCTCGGCGTACTTCCGCAGCTGGCAGATGGCCACCGCCGCGCTCGTCGGGCTGCTCCACGACATCGTCGTCACGGTGGGCGTGTACGCCCTCATCGGCTGGGAGGTCACGCCGGCGACGGTCATCGGCCTACTGACGATCCTCGGCTACTCGCTCTACGACACCGTCGTCGTCTTCGACAAGGTCCGGGAGAACACCCTGGACCTCGCGGAGCAGCACGACCGCACCTACTCCGAGCTGTCCAACCTCGCGGTGAACCAGACCCTGGTCCGCTCGATCAACACCTCGTTGACCTCCCTGCTGCCCGTGGGCTCGATCCTCTTCGTCGGCGCGCTGCTCCTGGGCGCGGGGACGCTGCGCGACATCGCGCTGGCCCTGTTCGTGGGCATGTTCGTCTCGACCGTCTCCTCGATCTTCGTCGCCACCCCACTGCAGGTCGCCCTCCACGAGCGTGGGGAGTCGGTCCGGGCCCACACCGAGGACGTCCTGGCGCGCCGTCGGCGCACGTCCGGGAGCGAGGACGTCCGGGTCGTCCTCGAGGAGGAGGCCACCCTCACCGCCGGCCAGCACCGTGGCCAGGCGGCACAGCCGAAGCGCCGGAAGGGGCGACGTTGACCGACTTCTCCGCAGACCTCACCGAGCTGCTCGACTCCCACGTCCACGTCGTCCCGGACTTCCCGGAGCCGGGCGTGCTGTTCCGCGACATCACCCCGCTGCTCGCCGACGGACCCGCGTTCGCCGCGCTCGTCGACGCCCTCGCCGAGCGGTACCGCGGGCGGATCGACGCCGTCGCCGGCCTGGAGTCGAGAGGCTTCATCCTCGCCGCGCCGCTGGCCCACGCGCTGCGGGTCGGGATGATCACCATCCGCAAGGCGGGCCGGCTCCCCGGCGCGGTCACCGGCGTGGACTACACCCTCGAGTACGGCAGCGCGCGGCTCGAGCTGCGCCCGGAGACCGTGACGGCCGGCCACCGCGTCCTCATCATCGACGACGTGCTGGCCACGGGCGGTACCGCCCGTGCCGCGATCCAGCTCATCGAGGGGGCCGGCGCGCACGTCGCGGGGCTCACCATGCTCCTCGAGCTCGACGAACTGCGCGGCCGTGAGCGGCTCGCCGGCTACCCGCTCGACAGCATCCTGCACTACTGAGGCGCCTCCGCGGGCCGACACGTGCCCGGACGCAGCCTAGAATGGTGCGATGACCGAGGAGACGGCGGCCGGCGCGGCCACTGACGCGCGGGTCCCGCGCGCGCGATCGCGCTTCGCCCTGCTCGGGTCCCGCGGTCACTCGGCGTCCCCGGCGATCGAGCCGGTGCTCCACGCACTGCGCTCGAACCACCCTCGCGCGGACACCGCCCTCATCGAGCGGGCCTTCACCGTCGCCGAGCGGGCGCACCGCGGGCAGCTGCGCAAGAGCGGCGACCCGTACATCACCCACCCCGTCGCGGTCACGACCATCCTCGCCGAGCTGGGCATGACCGTCCCGACGCTCGCCGCTGCGCTGCTCCACGACACCGTCGAGGACACCGACTACTCCCTCGAGCAGCTCCGCAGCGAGTTCGGGGAGGAGATCGCCCTCCTCGTCGACGGCGTGACGAAGCTCGACAAGGTCACCTACGGCGAGGCGGCCGAGGCCGAGACGGTACGCAAGATGGTCGTGGCGATGGCGCGCGACATCCGGGTGCTGGTGATCAAGCTCGCCGACCGGTTGCACAACGCACGGACGTGGAAGTACGTGTCGGCCAAGTCGGCGGAGCGCAAGGCCCGCGAGACGCTCGAGATCTACGCCCCGCTCGCCCACCGGCTGGGCATGAACACGATCAAGTGGGAGCTGGAGGACCTGTCCTTCGCCACCCTCTACCCCAAGGTGTACGACGAGATCGTCCACCTCGTGGCCGAGCGTGCCCCGGCGCGCGACGAGTACCTCTCCACGGTGCGCACGCAGATCGAGGCCGACCTCCGGGCGAACAAGGTGCGGGCCACCGTCACCGGGCGACCGAAGCACTACTACTCGATCTACCAGAAGATGATCGTCAGGGGTCGCGACTTCGACGACATCTTCGACCTCGTCGGTGTACGGGTGCTCGTCGAGTCGGTGAAGGACTGCTACGCCGTCCTCGGCACGATGCATGCCCGCTGGAACCCCCTGCCCGGGAGGTTCAAGGACTACATCGCGATGCCGAAGTTCAATCTCTACCAGTCGCTCCACACGACGGTCGTCGGACCGGGCGGCAAGCCGGTGGAGATCCAGATCCGCACCTACGACATGCACCGTCGTGCCGAGTATGGCGTCGCGGCGCACTGGAAGTACAAGGAGGCGGCCCGCGGGCGTGGCGCGGAGCTGCCCAAGGGCGCGGAGGAGATGAGCTGGCTGCGCCAGCTCGTCGACTGGCAGCGGGAGACAGCAGACCCGGGGGAGTTCCTCGACTCCCTGCGGTTCGAGATCTCCGGGTCCCAGGTGTACGTCTTCACCCCGAAGGGCGACGTCATCGCCCTGGCACCGGGGGCCACGCCCGTCGACTTCGCCTACGCCGTGCACACGGAGGTGGGTCACCGGACCGTCGGGGCACGGGTGAACGGCCGGCTGGTGTCGCTGGAGTCCACACTGGAGAACGGCGACACGGTCGAGATCTTCACGTCCAAGTCCGAGACCGCAGGGCCGAGCCGGGACTGGCTCAACTTCGTCACCAGCCCCCGTGCACGAAACAAGATCCGGGCCTGGTTCACCAAGGAGCGCAGGGACGAGGCGATCGAGGGCGGCAAGGCGCACATCGCCCGCGCCATGCGCAAGCAGAACCTGCCCATCCAGCGGCTGATGTCGCACGACTCGCTCACCGCCCTCGCCAACGAGATGAACTACGCCGACGTGTCGGCGCTCTACGCGGCGGTGGGGGAGAGCCAGGTCTCGGCATCCAGCGTCGTGCAGAAGCTCGTGCAGTCGATGGGCGGGGAGTCCGGCGCGGAGGAGGACCTCGCCGAGGCGACGATGCCGGGCGAGTCCCGCCCGCGCTTGCGTGCGGGAGACCCGGGGATCGCCGTCAAGGGCATGGAGGCGGGCGACCTGTGGGTCAAGCTCGCCCGCTGCTGCACCCCCGTCCCGGGGGACCCGGTCGTCGGCTTCGTCACCCGCGGCTCCGGCGTCTCGGTGCACCGCAGCGACTGCGGGAACCTCGAGAGCCTGCGCAACGAGCCGGAACGGATGGTCGAGGTCGAGTGGTCGCTCCACGGCCAGAGCTCCTTCCTCGTCCAGATCCAGGTGGAGGCGCTCGACCGCGCAGGCCTGCTGTCCGACGTCACCCGCGTCCTGTCGGACAACCACGTCAACATCCTGTCCGCCTCGGTGCAGACCAGCCGCGACCGCGTGGCGCTGTCGAAGTTCGTCTTCGAGATGGCCGAGCCCTCGCACCTCGGGCACGTCCTGTCCGCGGTGCGCCGCATCGACGGGGTCTTCGACGTCTACCGGCTCACCGGGGCGCGCTCGGACCGCGAGTAGCACGGGCCTTCGCCGCGGTTCGGGCAGCAGCGGTCCTCCACAGCGCGGGGCGACCCGAGCGCGGTCCACAGCCGCGCCACGTCCTCCTGCGGCGCCCGGTCCGTCCCGGCACTCTCGACGTCATGACGAGCCCGCTGGCCTGGCTGGAGGCCCCTCCGCTCGTACCGCTCACCTGGGCCGCGACGGGAGCACCCGGTAGCGCCGGGATCCGGTACGACGGCCTGATGGGTGCGACGCCGGAGGACGCGCTCGGCGCTGTGGACCTCCTCGCGGGCCCCGAGGGCCGGGCAGCACACCTGTGCGGCGTGCTGCCCGCCGGAGGGGCACTCGCCCGGGCCGCGGCCGTGTGGGTGCACACCGGGCGACTGCGACCAGGCCGCACGGACGTGGTGGTCGAGCCGCACCGGCGGGTGCACGCACCGCACGTCGTCGTCCACCGGCAGCACCTCGCCGACGGCGACGTCGTCCGGGTCGCTGGGGTACCGACGACGGTGCCCGTCCGCACCGCGGTCGACCTCCTGTGCTTCGTCGAGAGGCGCACGGCCGTCGCCGGTGTCCGCGCCCTGCTGCACGACGGGCTCGCAGCGTCCATGGTCGGTGACGCCCTGCGTGGTGCGGACCGTCGGCTGCCGGTCCGCCGTGCACTGGCCGTCCTCGAGCTGGTGGCCGGGCGGGCGGCGTGAACGACGCCGCCCGCCCGGGACCTCAGCTGCCGGCTGCGCGCAGCACCTGGTCCAGCCAGGCCTTGCGGGCCTCGAGCGCGTCGGCGGCTTCCTTCTCCGCCCGCGCGTCGCCGGCGGAGCGGGCGTCCGCGAGCTGACGCTCGAGGGCGTCGATCGACTCGTAGAGCTGGGCGGCAGCACCTTCGGCGCGTGCCTTCTTCTCGGGGTCGGAGCGGGACCAGCGCTCCTGGTCCGCCTCCCGGACGGCCTGCTCGACCGCGCGCATGCGCGCCTCCACCCGCTGGACGTCGGCCCGCGGTACCTTGCCCGCCTGGTCCCACCGGTCCTGGATCGGGCGCAGGGCGGCCTTCGCGGCCTCCGGGTCGGTCACCGGGAGGATGGCCTCGGCCTGCTTCAGCAGCTCGAGCTTGACCTCGAGGTTCGCCGCGTACTCCGCGTCGATCTCCGCGTTCTGGGCCTCCCGCGCCTCGAAGAAGCGCTGCCGGGCGGCGCGGAAGCGGGCCCAGAGGGCGTCGTCCTCCTTGCGGCTCGCGCGGCCGACGGCCTTCCAGCGGTCCATGAGGTCGCGGTAGGAGGCGGAGGTGCGCCCCCAGTCGGTGGAGGTCGACAGCGCCTCGGCCTCGGCGATGAGCTGCTCCTTCGCCCGCTTCGCCTCCGCCTGAGCGGAGTCGAGCTGGGAGAAGAAGTGCCCACGGTTGCGGTCGAACGTGGTGCGCGCACGAGAGAACCGCTTCCACAGCGCGTCTTCTGTCGGGCGGTCCAGCCGCGGCCCGGAGCGCTGGGCGTTCTTCCACTGCTCGAGCAGGGACCGCAGCTCCTCGCCGCTGGACCGCCAGTGGACCTTGGCGGGATCGGTCGCGGAGATCGCCTCGGCGCGCTCGACGATGGCCGTGCGCTCGGCGAGCGCCTGTGCCTTGGCCGCCTCACGCTGCGCGGAGAGCTCCTTGCGGCGTTCCTTGGCGCGGTCGCGGAGCGTGGCCAGGCGTTCCCGGAGGCCATCGATGTCGCCCACCGCAGCCGGCTCGGCGAGGGCCTCGGTGAGCGTGGAGAGCGTCTGGTCGATCTCCTTGGTCTGCAGCTGCGGGAGCCGGGTCTCGAACAGCACGACCTGGGCCTGGAGGTCGAGGAAGCGTCGGACGTAGAAGGCCAGCGCCTCCTCAGTGTCCGCGCCGGTGTACTGACCCACCGTGCGCTCACCGGCGGCCTCACGCACCCAGACGGTGCCGTCGGGGTCGACCCGGCCCCACGCTGCGGCAGCGGCCGCCTCCCTGCTGTCGTCCAGGACGGGGGCGACGACGGCGGGTGTCGGCGCCGGTGTGCTCGGCCCGCGGCGGGGGAGCGCCGACGGCTTCGGCAGCGACGAGGGCTTGGGGATGGAGGTGGGCGTCGGCGGCTGCGCCGCCTGCGTCTCGATGGTCCCGCCCGGCTCGACCGTCGCCGACTCACCGGTCTGCGTTCCCTCGACGGTCGGCTCCGGCTGCGCGCCCGCAGCCGGGGTCCCCGCCTGGGGGGTCGGGACCTCGCCCTGCGTGGCGGGTGCCTCAGTCTCGGTCGGGACCTCCGCCTGCGCGGCGGGTGCGCCGGTGGCGTCGGCCGGGACCTCGGTCTGCGTGGCTGGTGCCTCAGACTCGGTCGGGACCTCCGCCTGCGCGGCGGGTGACCCGGTGGCCTCGATAGCGGCCTCGGTCTGCGTGGCGGGTGCCCCGGTGGCGTCGGTTGCGTCCTCGGTCTGCGTGGCGGGTGCCTCAGTCTCGGTCGGGACCTCCGCCTGCGCGGCGCTTGCGCCGGTGGCGTCGGTCGCAGCCTCGGTCTGCGCGGCGGGCGCCTCAGACTCGCTCGGGACCTCCGCCTGGGCGGCGGGAGCCCCCGTTGCGTCGGCCGGGACCTCGGCCTGCGTGGCGGGTGCCTCGGTAGCGTCGGCCGGGACCTCGGCCTGCGTGGCGGGTGCACCGGTAGCGTCGGCCGGGACCTCGGCCTGCGCGGCGGGTGCGCCGGTGGAGTCGGTCGCGGCCTCGGTCTGCGCGGCGGGTGCGCCGGTGGAGTCGGTCGCGGCCTCGGTCTGCGCGGCGGGTGCACCGGTGGAGTCGGTCGCGGCCTCGGTCTGCGCGGCGGGTGCCTCAGACTCGCTCGGGACCTCGGCCTGCGTGGCGGGTGCCTCGGACTCGGTGGGGGCCTCGGTCGCTGCGGCGGGGACCGCCGCGGTGGAGTCGGTCTGCTCCGCCGGTGGCCGGTCCTGCTCGGCCGGCGCCGCGGCGTCAGTCGTTCCCGACACGGGCTCCTCCGGTCCGTCCTGCGTGGCAGCGGGTGCCGGACCCGACTCCGTCACTGCGACGCTCTCCACGGCGTCCGCCGTCGGTGCGTCCTCCTCGGGACGTGGGGTCTGCTGCTCACTCACTGGTCACTCCTTCGATGGTGACGGGAAGGGCCGGCTGCTCGGAGCCCTCGACGGTGCCCGCCGAGCCGACCTGCTGGAGAATCTCCAGCCCTTCGGTCACGCGACCGAAGATGCTGTAACCGCCGGCGCTGTCCGACGGCAGTGGGACATCGGCGAAGACCAGGAAGAACTGGCTCCCCATCGACTCCCCGTTCTCGCCCTGGCGTGCCATGGCGAGCGTCCCGGCGGGGTAGACGCCGTCCTCGGGCGCGTTCTCGATGGGACCGAAGGTGTAGCCCGGGCCACCCGTGCCGGTGGCCGTGGGGTCGCCGCACTGGAGCAGGGCCTCCGGCAGCAGCCGGTGGCAGGCTGTGCCGTCGTAGAAGCCGTCACGCGCGAGCCGCAGGAAGTTCGCGGCCGCCTGCGGCGCGTTCTCCCCGTCGATCTCCAGGCCGATGTCCCCGGCGCTCGTCTGCAGCGTGAGGTTCCACGTGCGGCCCTCCGCCTCGGCGGGGTCCGGTGGAGCGTCGTACAGCTCGGGGTCGGTCGTCGGCAGCGGCGCGGCCACGTCGGGCGTCGCGGGGTCGACCGACTCGCCCGTCGTCGCGGGATCGGGCGCCTGCTCGTCCGGCTGGTTCGCGACGATGAGGACGATCGCGCCAACCACCAGCGCGAGCCCCACGACGACGGCGGAGACCAGCGTGATACGGCGTCGCCGCGCGGCCCGCTCGCGGCTGCGCTGCTCCCACTTGTCGTGGCGCCGCTTCTGGTACGCGCGCTCCTGCTTGGTGCTGCGGGTCAACGAGCCCTCCCGATGGTGGTGCCCGGCGGCACCGCGACGAACGAACGCCGACAGTCTAGGCGGAACAGGGCCGCCCCGTGACCGTCCTCACGCGGGCGTGGCTTCTCCGGGCCGCCGACGGGTGCTTTCGCGGGCCGTCTATAGGGTGGCTGGATGCTCCTCCACGCGCTCCGGGCACCGGTCTTCGCGACGAACACCCTCGTGCTCGCACCGCACGACGGCGGCGCCGCCGTGGTCGTCGACCCCGGCGCCGGGGTCGCGCCGCTCGTGCACGAGGTGCTCGCCGAGCGGCGGCTCACCGTCGCCGCGATCGTCCTCACCCACGGGCACCCTGACCACGTGTGGGGCTGTGCCGCGGTCGCGGCGGACGTCCCGGTGCTCATCGGGGAGGGCGACGTCGAGCGGCTGGCCGACCCCGTCGCCCACCTCGGTCCGTCCCTGCGCCCCCTCTTCGGGCAGCTCACCGACGAGCCGTGGCAGGACGTCGCGGACGTGCGTGCGGTGGGCGCCGGCCCGGTCGAGCCGGCCCCGGGCATCGTGCTGCGCGCGATTTCCGCCCCGGGACACACGGCGGGCAGCACCCTGTGGCAGCTGGACGGGGCCGACGAGCTCGTCGGGCCGGCCTTCGCCGAGGCCGGCATCACCTCGCACGCCGGGCCGGTGGTGCTCACCGGGGACGTCCTGTTCGCCGGGTCGATCGGCCGCACGGACCTTCCGGGCGGTGACGAGGCCGCGATGTGGGCGACGCTGCGCGAGCTCGGCACCTCGCTGCCGGGTGACGCCGTCATCGTGCCCGGCCACGGCCCGGCGTCGACGATGGCCGCCGAGCGTGCCTCCAACCCCTTCCTCGCCCGCGCACTGGGTTGAGACCGGTCCACCGCCCCCTCCTCACTAGGATTGCGTCCATGGCACGACCCACCCCCCTGTCCGGTTTCCCCGAGTGGCTACCCGCCGAGCGCGCCGTCGAGACGCACGTGCTCGACGTGCTGCGCCGTACCTTCGAGCTGCACGGCTTCGCCGGCATCGAGACCCGCGCGGTGGAGCCCGTGGAGGAGCTCCAGCGCAAGGGGGAGACCTCCAAGGAGGTCTACGCGGTCAGCCGACTCCACGACGACGACGGCGCGGAGCGCCGGCTGGGCCTCCACTTCGACCTCACCGTGCCCCTCGCCCGGTACGTCCTCGAGCACGCCGGGAAGCTCGTCTTCCCCTTCAAGCGCTACCAGATCCAGAAGGTCTGGCGGGGGGAGCGCCCTCAGGAGGGCCGGTTCCGTGAGTTCACGCAGGCGGACATCGACGTCGTGGGTGCCGAGACGCTGCCGTTCCACTACGAGGTCGACCTCCCGCTCGTCATGGCCGAGGCGCTGGCCGCGCTGCCCATCCCGCCGGTCCGCATCGCCGTCAACAACCGCAAGATCGCCGAGGGCTTCTACACCGGCATCGGCCTCGACGACGTCGACGCCGCCCTGCGCGCCATCGACAAGCTCGCCAAGATCGGCCCGGACGCCGTCGCCGAGCTGCTGCGCGAGGACGCCGGCGCGACGCCGGAGCAGGCGGGGCAGGCGCTGGAGCTCGCCGGCATCAGCGGGACCGACGCGGCCGTCGCCGACCAGGTCCGCGCGCTGGGCGTGAGCACCCCGCTCCTCGAGGAGGGGCTCACCGAGCTCGTCGCCCTCGTCGAGGCCGCCACCCGGCGCGTGCCGGGCACCGTCGTCGCCGACCTGTCCATCGCCCGTGGCCTGGACTATTACACGGGTTCGGTCTACGAGACGACGATCGTGGGCCACGAGGACCTGGGATCCATCTGCTCCGGCGGGCGGTACGACTCGCTCGCCTCGGACGGCGCCCGAACCTACCCCGGGGTCGGGTTGTCCATCGGGGTCTCGCGCCTCGTCGCGCGGATCCTCAGCGCGGACCTCGCGACCGCCAGCCGGGCGGTCCCCACCGCGGTGCTGGTCGCGGTGAGCGCGGAGGAGGACCGCGGCCGGAGCGACGACGTCGCGTCCGCCCTGCGGGCCAGGGGCGTCCCGGCGGACGTCGCACCGACCGCAGCGAAGTTCGGCAAGCAGATCCGGCACGCCGACCGCCTCGGCATCCCCTACGTCTGGTTCCCCGGCGCCGAGGGGCACGAGGTCAAGGACATCCGCTCGGGCGAGCAGGTGTCCGCGGAGCCGGGCAGCTGGTTGCCCCCGGAGCAGGACCTCACCGTCGCCGTGCACCGGACCTGACGATGACGCACCCCTCGCCGGCCACTGGCCCGCGCGATGACGTCGTCGCACCCCTCCGGGCGCTCGAGCAGCGCCTGGCCGAGACGGTGCTCCCGCTCGAGCTGCCGGGGGTGGACGTGGCCCGCGCGCGACGCCGCAGCCTGGTCGACCAGCTGGCCGACTACATCGTCCCGCGGGCGGAGCGGCTCGAGGCGCCGCTGCTCGCCGTCGTCGGGGGCTCCACCGGGGCCGGCAAGTCGACCCTGGTGAACTCCCTCGTCGGCCAGGAGGTCACCCGGGCGTCCGCGATCCGGCCCACGACCCGGCGGCCGGTGCTCGTCCACCACCCCGACGACGCCGCCTGGTTCTCCGACGACCGGGTGCTTCCCGGGCTCGCCCGCGTCCACGGCGCAGCGGCCGAGGAGCCGCTGGAGGAGGACGCGGAGGTCACCGAGCTGGGTGTCGTCGCCGCCGCGACCGTGCCCCGCGGGCTCGCGCTGCTCGACGCCCCGGACATCGACTCGGTCGTCGCCGGCAATCGGCGTCTCGCCGGGCAGCTCCTGGCGGCGGCGGACCTGTGGATCTTCGTCACGACAGCGTCCCGCTACGCCGACGCCGTCCCGTGGGAGCTCCTGCGCACCGCGGCGGCCCGCCGCGCCGTGGTCGCCGTCGTCCTCGACCGCGTCCCGCCCGGGACCGCCGGTGAGATCCGCACCGACCTCGCTGACCGGCTGCACGCCGAGGGGCTCGCCCACGCACCACTGTTCGTCGTGTCGGAGCAGCCACCGCCCCCGCCCGGACGACCGGCACAGCTGCCCGAGCCCGACGTCGGGCCGATCCGCTCCTGGCTCGAGGGGCTGGCCGCGGACGCGGTCACCCGCGCCGGGGTGGCGCGGCAGACGCTCGCGGGTGCGGTCGCGGATGTGCTCGCCGGCACCGTCGTCGTCGCCGCCGCGGCGGAGGCCCAGGCGCGCGCCGTGCAGGACCTCGACGACGCCGCTGGCGACCACCACGCTGCCGCGCTCGGTGCCGTCATGGCGGCGACCGAGGACGGCACCCTGCTCCGTGGTGAGGTGCTCGCCCGCTGGCAGGAGTTCGTCGGCACCGGGGAGTGGCTGCGCGGGATCGAGGCGGCCGTCGGACGGCTCCGTGACCGGGTCGCCGGGTTCCTGCGTGGCCGGCCCGGGACCCAGGCGAGGGCCGAGGAGGCGATCGAGAGCGGTCTCGTGACGCTCGTCGTCGCCGAGGTCGAGCGCGCAGAGCGCGAGACCAGGAGAGCGTGGCAGGGCCTCCCGGGTGGGTACACCGCGCTCGAGCCCCTTCCGGAGCAGCCGGCCGCCGCCGTCCGTCCGCGGCTGGCGGAAGAGGTCGCCGCCGAGGTCCGCGACTGGCAGCGCGCCCTGCTCGACCGGGTGCGCGCCGAGGGCGAGGACCGCCGGGTCCGGGCCCGGATGCTTTCGCTCGGCGTCAACGCCTCGGGCGTGAGCCTCATGCTCGTCGTCTTCGCGTTCTCCGGTGGTCTCACCGGGATCGAGATCGGTGTCGCGGGCGGGACGGCGGTCGTGGGGCAGAAGGTGCTCGAGATGGTCTTCGGGGACCAGGCCGTGCGGGAGCTGGCCCGGGCGGCCCAGCGTGACCTGGAGGAGCGCGTCGCCCGGCTGCTCGAGGAGCACCGCCGTCCGTGGACCGAGCGACTGTCCGAGCTCGCCGTCGACGCCGACGCCGCCACCGCACTGCGGGACGCGGCCGACGCCGTGCGCGCAGCGGGGGCAGCCGCGTGAGGCGGCGCCAGCGCGCACCGGAGCTGGGGGAGCGGACCACCGCCCTCGCCACCGTCGTGGACCTCGGTGCCGACGTCGTCCCTGCTGAGCGGCTCGTGCCCGCCCGCGACCTGCTCGAGCGCGTGGGCGCCCGTACCGCGCTGGCGCCGGGCGTCACCGTGGCCGCGCTGCTCGGCGCGACCGGGTCGGGCAAGTCGAGCCTGTTCAACGCGCTGGTGGGCGAGCCGCTCGCCGACGTGCACGCCCGCCGGCCCACGACGACCCGCCCGCTCGCCGCCGTCTGGGAGGCACCGGGCGCCGCCGGCCTGCTCGACTGGCTCGAGGTCCCCGACCGGCGGGTCCGCCCGGCGGACCCGAGGCTGGCGGGCCTCGTCCTGCTCGACCTCCCCGACATCGACTCCACGCGCACGGCCAACCGGCAGATCGCCGCACGGCTCGCGGAGCGGGTCGACGCGCTGGTGTGGGTGCTGGACCCGCAGAAGTACGCCGACGCCGTCGTCCATGAGGAGTACCTGCACCCCCTGCGGGAGCACGCCTCGGTGAGCGTCGTCGTCCTCAACCAGGCGGACCGCCTCTCGTCCGCCGACCTGCCCGGCGTGCTGGGACACCTGCGCTCGATCCTCGCCGCCGACGGCATGGGGGACGTCGAGGTGCTCACCGCCTCCGCCCGCACCGGTGACGGCGTCCCGGCCCTGCGCGACCGGCTGGCCGGGATCGCCGCCGAGGGCCGCGCGGCACGTGACCGCCTCGAGGCGGACGTACGGACCGTGGCCCGCGGCCTGGCGAGCGACCAGCTGCCTGACGGCACTGTCCCCGACGAGCCCGTCGGTGTCGACCACCTCGTCCGGGCCTGCGCCGCGGCGGCGGGTGCGCGTGAGGTGACCACCGCCGTCGAGCGCTCCTACCGTCGCAGGGCGGGACGGCACGTGGGCTGGCCGCCCCTGCGGTGGCTGGGACGGCTGCGGCCCGACCCGCTGCGCCGCCTGCACCTGGAGACGCCGACGGCCGGAGCCTCCTCCCTGCCCGCGCCCACCCGGGCCCAGGAGGCCGGGGTACGGACGGGGGTGCACGACCTCGCCTGGGAGTCCACGGCGGGCATGGCCCAGTCCTGGCGGGCCGTCGTCACCGCCCGCACCGAGGACCGCATCCCCAGGCTCGTCGACGCGCTCGACGCCGCCATCACCCGCATCGACATCGGGGCGCAGCACCGACCGGGCTGGTGGCGGGCGTGGTCGGTGCTGGGGCACCTGTTCTTCGCGACGGCACTTGCGGGTGCGCTGTGGCTCGGCGGACTTGCGCTCCTCGGCTACCTCCGCCTGCCGGAGCCCGACACGCCGATGCTCGGCGGGCTGCCCTGGCCGACGGCGCTGCTCCTCGGTGGACTCGTCGTCGGGCTGGTCCTCGCCGTGGTCGGCAGGCTGTTCGCCCGCGTGGGTGGACGACGCGCGGCCAGGCGGGCGCGGGCGAGCCTGGAGGAGGGCATCCGGGAGGCGACGCACGAGGTCATGGTCGCGCCGCTCACCGAGGACGTGCGCCGCTACCGCGAGTTCAGCGCGGCCCTGGAGCTGGCCGCCCGCTGAACGGCCGAGGCCCTGTGCCGGGCAGTGCCCGGCACAGGGCCTCGGATGTCGGACGTCAGGTGCTCAGCGGCGCGGTCCGGTCTTGCGGGGACCGGTGTCGGGCCGGATGCGCAGAGGGCGGCCGGCGACCCGGGCGGCAGCGATCCGCCGGCTCGTCTCCGGGCTCAGCTCCTGGCTGATCTCCACGAGCGAGAAGCTGGGGAAGATGTCGATCTTGCCCAGGTCCTGCCCGCGCAGGCCGCCCTCGCCGGTGATGGCGCCGACGATCGCACCGGGCTGCACGCCGTCGCGGTGGCCGACCTCGACGCGGTAGCGGGTGCCGGACGAGGCGTCGCGGTGACGCGGACGCGTCCCGGCCCGACCGGTGCGGGGCGCACCGCGGTGCTCACGGTCGCGGCCCTCCTCGAAGACCGCGCCGACGAACTCGCCGGACGGGTCGTAGCTCTCCTCACGACGGCGGCGCGGGCCGGAGTCCTCCACCGTGCCGTGCTCCTCGCGCGGGGCGGGTCCGTCGTCCCCGACCGCGATCGCGAGGAGGGCGGCGGCCGTCTCGCGGAGGTTGTGCTCCGACGCGTCGAGGATGTCGCGGTAGAGGTCGAGCCGGCCGGCGGCGAGGCGCTGGTCGACCTTGTCGAGCAGGACCCGGGCGCGGTGCGCCGACACGTCGACGGGGCTGGGGACCTGGATCTCCTCGAGGCGGGTGCCGGTGGCGCGCTCGATCTGGCCGAGCTGGCCCCGCTCGCGCGGCGTGAGGAAGGTCAGCGCGGTCCCGGTGCGGCCCGCGCGGCCGGTGCGGCCGATGCGGTGGACGTAGGTCTCGGTCTCGCGGGGCACGTCGAAGTTGACGACGAGCCCGATCCGCTCGACGTCGAGCCCGCGGGCGGCGACGTCGGTGGCGACGAGGACGTCCAGGGTGCCGGAACGGAGACGGTCGATGAGCTTCTCGCGGTCCTTCTGCGCGACGTCACCAGAGATCGCGGCGGCCTGGATCCCACGGCCGGCGAGCTCGATGGCGACCTCGTCCGCGGCCGACTTGGTGCGGACGAAGACGATCGCGGCGTCCGCGTCGCTCACCGCGAGGACCCGGGCGAGGGCCCCGGCCTTGTGCCGGTAGGGCACCACGGCGAACGTCTGGTGGACGGTGGCGACGGTCGAGGAGCCGGGGGTGACGCTCACGCGGACCGGGTCGTTGAGGTGAGTGGCGGCGACCTTCTTGATGGCGCCGGGCATCGTCGCAGAGAACAGGGCGGTACGGCGGTCACGGGGCACCTGGGCCGCGATCTGCTCGACGTCCTCGGCGAAGCCCATGCGCAGCATCTCGTCGGCCTCGTCGAGGACGAGGAAGCGGACACCGGACAGGTCGAGGCTGCCCTTGGACATGAGGTCCATGACACGGCCGGGGGTCCCGACGACGACCTGGGCGCCGGCGCGCAGGCCCCGCAGCTGCGGGGTGAAGCTCGAGCCACCGTAGATCGGGAGCACCTGGAGGCCGTGGAGGTGCGTGGCGAAGGAGGCGATCGCGTCGCTCACCTGCAGCGCGAGCTCGCGGGTCGGGGCCAGGACGAGGGCCTGGACGGCACGCAGGCCGGGGTCGACGGCGGCGAGCAGCGGCAGGCCGAAGGCGGCGGTCTTGCCGGTCCCGGTCTGGGCGACGCCGACGACGTCGCGGCCGGCGAGCAGCAGCGGGATGGCCTCGGTCTGGATGTCGGTCGGCGTGGTGAACCCGAGGTCGAGGACCGCCGAGAGGAGGTCCTCGGGCAGCCCGAGGCCGGCGAAGCCGTTCTCCAGGCGTGCGGGAGCAAGGTCAGTGGTGACAGCAGTCAAAAGGGACAACCCATCGAGATAGCGGAGTGGGGCGCACGGCACCAGGTGGGTGACGCTCCCTCCGCGATGGGCCCCGTCCAGCGCGACATCCGCATGGGGCCTGGGCGGCACAGAGCACTCCAGGAGCTCCCAGCCTATCGGTGGCAGCGCCCGCGTGGACCGATGGGGCCCGGTGACGTCGGGCACAGCGCTCTACAGGCGGGTATGTCACTGCGCCGGTCCGTCGTCACGCCGGCCCGGTCGCCGCGCCGGCGGCCCGTCCCGACGTGGCACGCGCACCCCCGACCACGGCGACGCCCGCGAACGTCGTGGCGAGCAGCAGCCCCGCGAGATACGCCGCCGTGCCGCCGCCGTCGATGAGCGCGAGGAAGAGCGCGCCGGAGGCGGCGAGACCGACCGCGGCACCGAGGGCGTCGGAGACCTGGAGGGAGGCGCTGACCTCGCCGTGCTGCTCCGGGGGAGTCATCCGCAGGGCGAGGACGGTGAGCGCCGCGTACACCATGCCGATCCCCGCTCCGCCCAGCGCCCACCCGGGAACCGCGACCCACGGACCCACAGCGGGGATCGCGGCACCCGACGTCACCAGGGTGCCGACGGCGAGGAGCAGCGGCCCGAGCCACGTGAGTCGCCGCCGTGCCGCGTCGCTGTGGACCCAACCCTGGACGAACGCACCGACGGCCCACGTGACCGAGGACGCCGCGACGACGAAGCCCGCACCCGTCACCGACCACCCGTACTCACGCACGAGCAGGAGCGGCAGGAACGTGTGGGTGGTCATGAAGGCCGCGTTGAGCAGCGCACGGCAGGCGACGGCGGCCGGGACCCCGACCGCCAGGCGCGCGGTCCCCGCGGGGAGGAGCCGGGGCAACGCGAGGGCGAGGACGAGAAGACCCGCCGCGGCCGCAGGCAGCGACCACGACTGCTGCGCGCTGCCGGACACCTGGAGGACGGCCACGCCGACCCCCGCGCCGGTCGCCGCGAGCACGAGGCGCCGGGTGCCCGGCCGGCGGGCCCGGCCGTCGTCCCGGCCGGGCATGTGGCGCAGCAGGGGCGCGAAGCACAGCGTGACGACGACCATGAGGGCGGCGGCGCCGAGGAAGACCCAACGCCACGACGCGTTGTCGACGACGAGCCCGGTGAGCGCGGGCCCGCCGAGCGCGGGAAGCACCCAGGCGGCGGAGAACCAGGCGAAGACGCCGGGCTGGCGCCGCTGTGGGACGAGCGCCCCGACGAGGACGTACAGCGGGACGATGAGCAGCCCGCCGCCCAGGCCCTGGACGCCGCGGCCCAGGGCGAGCAGCCCCATCGAGGGCGCCGTGCCGGCGAGGACGAGCCCGAGCGGGAAGAGCGGGAGGCCGAGGAGCAGCACCGGCCGCGGGCCGCGTGCGTCCGCCCAGGCGCCGGCGAGGGCCGTGGCCACGAGCTGGGCGGCCAGCGGGGCACCAGCGGCCACCGGGTAGAGCTGCAGACCGTCGAGCTCGGCGCTGATGGCGGGCAGGGCAGCGCTGGCCGCGAGGCTCTCGAAGGCGACGAGGGTGATCAGTGCCACCGAGGCGACGACGAGGAGCCGCACGAGGTCCGGCGGGGCCGTCGTCCGGGCCCGGTCGGAGGCGGACGCGCGGTTCATCCCGCGATCATCCCCTTCCCGCCGCCTCCGGTGGTAGCGAGTCCGGCTGGCCATCCGGCCGGCGGGCGCAACTAGGATTGCCCGTGCGCCCGCCCGTCTAGCGGTGCGCCCGACCAAGGGAAGGATCCTCGTGCTCCGCACTCGCGACGCAGGTTCGCTGCGTTCCGCCGACATCGCCACCACCGTCACCCTCGCCGGGTGGGTCGACCGCCGCCGCGACCACGGCGGCGTGGCCTTCATCGACCTCCGGGACGCGTCGGGCATCGCCCAGGTCGTCGTCCGGGACGAGGACGTCGCCCACGAGCTGCGCTCGGAGTACGTCATCCAGGTCACCGGTGAGGTGGCCGAGCGCCCCGCGGGGAACGCCAACCCCAACCTCGCGACCGGTGAGATCGAGGTGATCGCGAGCGACGTCGTCGTGCTCAACGCATCGGCGCCGCTGCCCTTCCAGGTCTCCGAGCACGCCGAGGACGCGGGCAACGTCGGCGAGGAGACGCGCCTGAAGTACCGCTACCTCGACCTGCGCCGCAGGGAGCCCGCACACGCGCTGCGGCTGCGCGCCAAGGTCAACCAGGCCGCGCGCCGGGTGCTGGACGAGCAGGGCTTCGTCGAGATCGAGACCCCGACCCTCACGCGCTCCACCCCCGAGGGTGCCCGCGACTTCCTCGTCCCGGCGCGTCTGTCCCCGGGCTCCTGGTACGCGCTGCCCCAGTCGCCGCAGCTGTTCAAGCAGCTGCTCATGGTGGCCGGCATGGAGCGCTACTACCAGATCGCCCGCTGCTACCGCGACGAGGACTTCCGCGCCGACCGGCAGCCGGAGTTCACCCAGCTCGACGTCGAGATGAGCTTCGTCGACCAGGAGGACGTCATCGGCGTCGCCGAGCAGGTCCTGCGCGAGCTGTGGAGCCTCATCGGCCACGAGATCACCTCTCCGATCCCGCGCATCACCTTCGCCGACGCGATGGCCCGGTACGGCACCGACAAGCCCGACCTGCGCTTCGAGCTCGAGCTCACCGAGCTCACCGAGTACTTCGCCGGCACGCCGTTCCGGGTGTTCCAGGCGCCCTACGTGGGCGCCGTCGTCATGCCCGGCGGCGCCTCCCAGCCGCGGCGGCAGTTCGACGCCTGGCAGGACTGGGCCAAGCAGCGCGGCGCCAAGGGCCTGGCCTACGTGACGGTCGGGGAGGACGGCACGCTCGGCGGGCCGGTCGCCAAGAACATCACCGACGAGGAGCGTGCGGGCCTGGCCGCGGCCACCGGCGCGCAGCCGGGAGACGCGATCTTCTTCGCCGCGGGCAGGCAGAACGAGGCCCGTGGCCTTCTCGGTGCCGCGCGGCTGGAGATCGGCCGCCGCACCGGCCTGATCGACGAGGACGCCTGGTCCTTCGTCTGGGTCGTCGACGCGCCCCTGTTCAAGCCCACGGGGGAGGACGACGACGTCGCGGTCGGCTCCGGGTCGTGGACCGCCGTCCACCACGCCTTCACGTCCCCGACCCCGGAGTGGGTCGACCGCTTCGAGGAGGACCCGGGCAACGCGCTGGCCTACGCCTACGACATCGTGTGCAACGGCAACGAGATCGGGGGTGGCTCGATCCGTATCCACCGCCAGGACGTCCAGGAGCGGGTCTTCGCCATGATGGGGATCGGCGAGGAGGAGGCGCGGGAGAAGTTCGGCTTCCTCCTCGACGCCTTCGCCTACGGCGCGCCCCCGCACGGCGGCATCGCCTTCGGCTGGGACCGCATCGTCGCCCTGCTCACGCGCTCGGACTCGATCCGGGAGGTCATCGCCTTCCCCAAGTCCGGCGGCGGCTACGACCCGCTGACCCAGGCCCCCGCACCGATCACCCCGGAGCAGCGGCGCGAGGCCGGCGTGGACGCCAAGCCGAGGAGCGCCGAGGACGCGGCAGCCCCGACGGCCCCCTGAGGTGGGGCGCCCTCTCTTCCTCCGCGCCAACGCGGACCGGTGGCAGGAGGAGCTGGCGTGGGACGCCGACGGAGCCTCGCTGCTGCTCGTGCGGACCCGGCGCGCCGGGACGGAGCGTCGTCAGCTGGTCGGTGCCGGTCCCGCCGAGCGGCTCGCTGCCGCCGTCGGCCGGGCGGCGTCCGACGACGTCGACGAGGTGGCCTTCGGTCTGCTCACCCGCGGCACGTGGGACCTCGTCGACGCGGAGGCACGCACGCGTCTGGGCCTCCACGTGGGGCCGGGGTGGGACTGGATGTGGAGCGACGCTCCGCCGCCGGTCCAGCCGGGGGAGGAGCGTGTCGCTCCCGTCACCGGTGACCGCGCGGCCGACGAGGTGCGCGCGTGCCTCGCCCGGGCGAATCCCGACACGAGCGCCGACCCGGCCGACCCCGACCTCAGGTGGTGGGGGTACCGGGACGAGGGCGGCGTGCTGCGGGGCGTCGTCGCCGTCAACGCGCCCGCGGGCGGTCCCGTGCACCTGTCCGGGCTGGGGACCGACACCTCATGGCGCCGCCGCGGTGTCGGCGGCGCCATGATGGCCGCGGTGACGCGGTGGGCGCTGACCGACCACCCGCTCGTCCACTACGGCATCTGGGCCGACAACGACGCCGCCCGGCGGATCTACACCCGACTCGGCTACGCCGTCGGTCAGGAGATCGAGAACCTCAGGCCCAAGACCAGGGCCTAGATCCCCCACGGTCAAGCCCTTGAACTTGATGACCAAGATGTGCCTCGGGCCACCGCCCGTTCGGTGTGGAGGCGTGAACGCCGGAGGTCCACACCTCCACACCTCAGACCTGGGCGGCCGGGCAGCCGGTCAGTGGGCGATGCCGATCCGCTCGTGGAGGCGGCGCAGCGGCGCCGGTGCCCACCAGTTCCACCGCCCGAGGACCGTCATCGTGGCCGGCACGAGCAGCATCCGCACGAGGGTCGCGTCGATGAGCACGGTCACCGCCAGGGCGAAGCCCACCTGCTTGATGACCATGAGCTCGCCGGTGACGAAGCCGAGGAAGACGAGGGTGATGATGAGCGCGGCCGAGGTGATGATGCGCCCCGAGCGCTGCAGTCCCTGCTCGACCGCGGCGTCGTTGTCCTGCCCGAGGTCCCAGTACTCCTTGATCCGGGCGAGCAGGAACACCTCGTAGTCCATCGCGAGCCCGAAGCCGAAGGCGACGACGACGGCGACGACGTAGCTCTCCAGGCCGCCGATCGGCGTGAAGCCGAGGACGCCCGCGAGGTGGCCCTCCTGGAAGACCCACGTCGTCACCCCCAGTGCGGCCGCCAGGCCCAGGGCGTTGACGAGCACCGCCTTGACCGGGATGAGGACCGAGCCGGTCATGAGGAAGAGCAGGACGAAGATCGTGAGGACCACCAGCCCGACCGCGAGCGGCAGGCCGTTGGCGATCGCGGAGAGGAAGTCGACCTGGTTCGCTGCCTGACCCACGACCCACGTGTCGAACCCCGGGTCGAGCTCGCGGATCGCCTCCACGACCCCGGTGGCCACCTCGCCACCACTGTCGGTCGACTCGATGTCGACACCGACGACGGCGTGGGTCTCGTCCGGGGTCGTCGTCACCTCGCCGACGGCGGCGACGCCCGGCAGCTCGGCGACCTCGGCCGCCCACCCCTCGACGGTCGCGACGTCGGCGTCCGCGACGACGACGACCGGCGGGGAGGTCGCGGCGGGGTAGTCCTCGCCGAGGACGGAGATGAACTCGCGCTGGTCGGACCCGGCCGGGATGAGGTCCGTCGTGGAGTTGCGCAGCTGCAGCCCGAGGACAGGGGAGGCCAGGACCCCGAGCACGGCGACCACGGACGCGACGACGAGCCACGGACGGCGGTGCACACCGCGGGCGAGGCGGGAGAACACCCCGTCCTCCGGCGCGACGTCCCCGAGACGGGCGAGCAGCCGGTCCACCACCGGGACGCGCGCGAGCAGGGAGGGCCGCTGGAGCCGTCCACCGAGCAGCACGAGGAGCGCGGGCACGAGGGTGAGGGCCGTGCTCAGGGCGATGACGACGACGGACACCCCGGCTGCGCCGAGGGAGCGCAGGATGTCGGGGGAGAAGACCATGAGTGCGCTGATCGCGATCGCGATCGTCACCGCGGAGAACGTGACCGTCCGCCCGGCGGTCAGCACGGTGCGCCGGACGGCCTCCTCGACGACCTCCCGACCGTGCGCGCGCCGCCGCCGGCGGCGGATCGGCAGGCCGGTGCTCGCCGTGGACGCGGCCAGCGCGGAGGCCTCCTCGCGGTAGCGCGAGACGATGAGCAGCCCGTAGTCGATCGACAGGCCGAGGCCCAGGACCGTGACGACGTTGACGACGACGGCGTCGAGCTCGATCGCCCGGGAGAAGGCGAGGAGGACGCCCATGCCGCCGGCGATGGAGGCCAACGCCCCGACCAGCGGCATGCTCGCGGCTAGGAAGCCGCCGAACACCAGGACCATGACGAGCAGTGAGAGGGGCAGCGCGACGGCCTCGCCCCGGGTGAGGTCGGCCTCGACCTGGTCGGTGACGGCCGAGGTGATGAGCTCGGTGCTGGAGACGATCCCCTCGGCGCCCGGCGCGACGGCGGCGAGCTCGGCCGGCACGGCGGCCAGGCGCTCCTCCGCGGCGAGCCGCGCGTCGTCGGTGGCCCCGGGGTCGAGCTCGGCGATGACGAGGAAGCCGTCCCGATCGGTGGAGACCAGCGACGCGACGACCGGGTCGGACGGGCCCTCGGGCGCGAGGAACGGGTCGAGGACCGCGGAGACGCCGTCGAGGCGACCGACCTCCTGCCGGACGGGGATGAGCGCGGACGCGAGCGCGGCGGAGAGGTCCTCGTCCGCGAGGTCCGTGCCGGTCACCAGCAGCGTGACCTGCTCCCCGGTGTCGTCCGACCCCCTGAGGAGCTCGCGCCCCTCCTGGCTCTCGGCACCCGGGATCCGTGGCTCGCCGGAGTGCAGCCGCGAGAACAGGCCGTCCCCCACCACCCCCAGCGCGAGGGACAGGCAGGACAGGACGAGGACCGCCCAAACGGCGAGCGTGGTCCGGGGGCGACGGATGACGCCGCGCGCGAGAGCATCGAACACGGCGGTCAGTCTCTCATCGGGTGACGTGCCGGACAGTATGGCCCGCACCGTCGTCGTGCGCGTGCAGGTGACGTAGCGTCGTCGTCGTGGCCCAGACAGACGAGACCGACACGGCCGGTGTACCCCTCGGCCTGCCGCGCGCGGCAGGCCACGTCCGCCGCGAGTCCATCCTGCGCGAACGCGCCCGGCGGGTGGTCGCGAGCAGCGGCCCGCCGACGCTGCGCATCTCCTCGCCGCGTCGCCAGTCCGAGCAGACCGCCGAGACGGAGCGGTCGGTGCTCGACCTCGTCCTACGGATGGGCGAGGCGATGATCGCGACCGGCGCGCCCGTCGCCGACGTCACGGCGGCGCTGCTGCGGATCGCGGACGCCTACGGCGTCACGAACTGCCACGTCGACATCACGTTCATCTCGATCACCGCGTCGATCGACCGGGACGACGACCCGATCACCAAGGTCCGCGTCATCAACGTGCGGACCTCGGACTACAGCCGGCTCGCCGACCTGCTGAAGCTGGTCGACGACGCCACGGCAGGAGAGCTGTCGCTCGAGGCCGCCCACCCGCGGCTGGAGCGGGTCCTCGCGACGCCCCACCCGTACAAGCGGTGGGTGGTCACCATGGCGCTCGGGTTCATGGCGGCGGCGATCGCCGGCCTCCTCGGCGGTGGCTGGCAGGTGGGCATCGTGGCCGCCCTCACCACGGCCGTCATCGACCGGACGCTGCGCGCGCTCCGTCGGGCCGGGCTGCCCTACCTCTTCCAGCAGGCCGCCGGCGCTGCCATCGCCACGCTCGTCGCGATCGTCCTGCTCTGGGGGCAGGACCTGTTCGGCTGGGACCGTTCCCTGCTGCCACCCTCGCTGGTCGTGGCCTCGGGGATCGTCGTCCTCCTCGCCGGGATGCAGCTCGTCGGTGCCGCGGAGGACGCGATCTCCGGCTACCCGCTGACCGCGGCCGCGAAGTCCTTCGAGGTCGCGCTCTACACGATCGGGCTGGTCGTGGGCATCGGCTTCGTCCTCGACATCGGCCAGCGGCTCGGCGTGCCGCTGTACATCGGTGACGTCTTCGGCAGCGCCCCCAGCGGGTTGGTCCAGGTGGCGTGCGGCGCGGTGATCGCCGGCGCGTGGGCGGTCGCCTCCTACACGCGGGCGCGGGACGTCTGGATCATCATGGCCGTCGGGGCGGTCGCCGCCGGCCTCTACTTCGCGGTGGACACGCTCTGGCTGGGTCCCGCCGGGGCGGCCTTCTTCGCGGCGCTCGTCGTGGGCCTCCTCGCCGGGGTGATCGGTGACCGCGGCCGGGTGCCCAGCCTCGTCGTGTCGGTGTGCGGCGTGACCCCCATGCTCCCCGGTCTGTCGATCTACGCCGCGATGTTCTCCTTCATCGAGTCCGGTGACGTCATCGGCGGCGCGCAGCTCGGCGTGCGCGCCCTGTCGGTCGGGCTCGCGCTGGCCGCCGGGGTCACCCTCGGGGAGTTCAGCGCGTCACCGCTGCGCTCGGAGATGGACCGCTGGGAGCGCCGGGTGCGGCAGCGCGCCCGCGGCGCACGCATCTGACGGCCGCGACGTAGGCTCCGCTCGTGGACCTCTTCGACGCCGCCGGCTCCGACGACGCCGGGACCCCGGCCGTCCGGCCCGACGCTCCGCTGGCCGTGCGGATGCGACCGACCTCGCTCGCCGAGGTGCTGGGGCAGGGTCACCTCCTCGAGCCGGGCGCCCCGCTGCGCCGGCTCGTGGAACCGTCCGGCGACGCCCGCGTCGGTGCCTCCTCGGTGATCCTCTGGGGGCCCCCGGGCACCGGGAAGACGACCCTGGCCTACCTCGTCGCGCACGCCTCCGGGCGCCGCTTCGTCGAGCTGTCGGCCGTGACGGCGGGCGTCAAGGACGTGCGGCAGGTCGTCGAGGACGCCCGGCGGCGCCTCGTCGCCACGGGCGGGGAGACGGTCCTGTTCATCGACGAGGTCCACCGCTTCTCCAAGACCCAGCAGGACGCGCTGCTGCCCTCGGTGGAGAACGGTTGGGTGACCCTCGTCGCCGCCACCACCGAGAACCCCAGCTTCTCGGTCATCTCCCCGCTGCTCTCGCGCTCCCTGCTCCTCACCCTGCGTCCGCTGGAGGAGGGGGACGTCCGTGAGCTCGTCGCCCGGGCCCTGGCCGACGAGCGCGGCCTCGGTGGCCGGTTCGAGCTCGACGACGACGCGGCGGACCACCTCGTGCGGCTCGCCGGCGCGGACGCCCGCAAGGCGCTGACGATCCTCGAGGCCGCCGCAGGCGCCGCCGGAGCGGCGGAGGTCGACCGGATCGACCTCGCGACCATGGAGCGGGCGATCGACGTCGCGGCGGTGCGCTACGACCGCGGCGGTGACCAGCACTACGACGTCACCAGCGCGTTCATCAAGTCGATGCGCGGCTCCGACGTCGACGCCGCGCTGCACTACCTCGCCCGGATGATCGTCGCCGGTGAGGACCCCAGGTTCATCGCGCGCCGCATCGTCATCGCCGCGGCCGAGGAGGTCGGCATGGCGGACCCGACCGCGCTGCAGACCGCGGTGGCGGCGGCCCAGGCGGTCGCGCTCATCGGCATGCCGGAGGCGAGCCTCATCCTCGCCGAGGCCGTCGTCCACATCGCCACCGCCCCGAAGTCCAACGCCTCGTACGCGGCGATCGGGGAGGCCATCGCCGACGTCCGTGCGGGCAAGGCGGGCCCGGTGCCGATGCACCTGCGCGACACCCACTACGCCGGCGCGAAGACGCTCGGCCACGGCGCCGAGTACGTGTACGCGCACGACGTCCCGCACGCCATCGCCGCCCAGCAGTACCTCCCCGACGAGCTCGTCGGGCGCCGCTACTACGAGCCGCGCCCGCGCGGGCTGGAGCGGGAGATCGCCGGGCGCCTGGACCGCATCCGCGACATGCTCGGCGGCCGCTGACCACGACCGACCTCCACGGCCGGCGCCGGCGAACGTCGTGCGGGGTGCACCGTGCGGGGAACATCGTGTGTGGTTCGGGTCCCACCAGGACCCGAACCACACACGATGAGCTCAGGGCCGGGGCCGGGGCCAGGGCCGGGGTAGGCCGGCCCGGGGGAGATGGTGTGAGCCGTGTCGCAGCGGGGCGGGGCGCACGGGGGAGCGGCGCGCTCCTGCTAAACTCGTCCGGTTGCCTACGGGCAGCCACCTGGGGCCCTAGCCGTCAATGGTCGGCCCCGCGCGGCGGGAACCGTCCCGCACGCGTGACGTCACAACGACAGGAAGTACACGCATGAGCAAGAACAACCAGGCACGGTCGCGCCGTCAGGTGCGCCTGTCACGCGCCCTCGGCATCGCGCTGACCCCCAAGGCGGTCAAGCACTTCGAGAAGCGCCCCTACCCGCCCGGTGAGCACGGCCGTGCGCGTCGTCGCACCGAGTCCGACTACGCCGTCCGCCTCAAGGAGAAGCAGCGTCTGCGCGCGCAGTACGGCCTGCGCGAGGCACAGATGACCCGCGTCTTCGAGGAGGCCCGCCGCGAGCCCGGTCTGACCGGTGAGTCGCTGGTCGAGCTGCTCGAGATGCGCCTCGACGCCCTCGTGCTCCGGGCCGGCTTCGCCCGCACGATCGCCCAGGCCCGCCAGGCCGTCGTGCACCGGCACATCCTCGTCGACGGCAAGCTCGTCGACCGTCCGTCCTTCCGCGTGAAGCCGGGCCAGGTCGTCCAGGTCAAGCCGAAGAGCCAGACGATGACCCCGTTCCAGATCGCCGCCGCCGGCGCGCACCGCGACGTCCTCCCCGACGTCCCGGGCTACCTCGACGTCCAGCTGGAGAAGCTGCGCGCCGAGCTCGTGCGTCGCCCCAAGCGTGACGAGGTCCCCGTGACCTGCGAGGTCCAGCTCGTCGTCGAGTACTACTCGCGCTGACCGAGCACCTCGACATCGCGCCCCGGGCGCCGGCCACGCCGGTCCCGGGGCGCGGTCATTTGCGGGTAGCCTTCCCGCAGCGCCCCCGTCCGACCAAGGAGCCTGCACATGAACATCGGCGACATCGCCGGCATCGTGGCCGCCGTCGCGTTCCTCGCGCTCGTGGCCTTCCTCGCCGTCCCCCTGCTCAAGGTCGGCAAGGTGCTCGACGCCGCGACCGACTCCGTCCGTGAGGTCACCGCGCACGCGCTGCCGATCATCGACGAGGCCGCCGTCACGATCGCCGCGGGCAACACCCAGATCGCCAAGGTCGACACCGTGACGACCGCGGCGGCCGAGGTGTCCCAGAACGTGTCCGCGCTCACCACGCTCGTCTCCGCCACGGTCGGCGGTCCCCTCATCAAGGTGGCCTCCTTCTCCTACGCCGTCCGCCGACTCTTCCGGCGGGAGGCGTGATGCGTCGGACCGTCGTCGTCGGCACCACGGTGCTGATCGTCGTCGTGCTCGCCACGCCCGCGGCCCGCCGCGGGGTGAGCTCGGGGCTGGGCTCGGTCGCCGACGCCGTGCGCGCACGCGTCGCCGCCTTCCGCGCGGACTTCTCCGCCCGTGAGGACGAGCTGCGCGAGCGGCTGCTGCCCGACGACGCCGTCGTCGCCGCCGCCGCGCGCCACCGCGACCAGACCCGCTGACCGTCCCCTCCGTCACTTCCCACGAGGTTCCATGCGCACCGCCGAGATCCGCACCCGCTGGCTGGACTACTTCGCCAAGCAGGATCACCACATCGCCCAGAGCGTCCCGCTCGTGTCCCCGGACCCGTCGATCCTCTTCACGATCGCCGGGATGGTGCCGTTCATCCCCTACATCGTCGGCACGCAGGAGGCGCCCTGGCCGCGTGTCGCGTCCGTGCAGAAGTGCCTGCGGACCAACGACATCGAGAACGTCGGCCGGACCACCCGGCACGGCACGTTCTTCCAGATGAACGGCAACTTCTCCTTCGGCGACTACTTCAAGGAGGGGGCGATCACCTACGCCTGGGACCTCCTCACCACCTCCCAGGCCGACGGTGGGTACGGGCTGGAGGGCGACCGGCTCTGGGTGACCATCTGGGACCAGGACGCCGAGGCCCGCGACGCGCTCGTGCGGGTGGGTGTCGACGAGCGGCACATCGTGCGGCTGCCGCGGGAGGAGAACTTCTGGGACACCGGCCGCCCCGGCCCGGCCGGGCCGTGCGCCGAGTTCCACTACGACCGCGGCCCGGAGTTCGGTCCCGAGGCGGTCGGTGGGACCGTCGACCCCGGTGGTGACCGCTACCTGGAGATCTGGAACCTCGTCTTCGACCAGTTCCTGCGCGGCGAGGGCACCGGCAAGGACTACCCGCTGATCCGCGAGCTCGACCAGAAGAGCATCGACACCGGCGCCGGTCTGGAGCGCATCGCCTACCTGCTCCAGGGCAAGAGCAACATGTACGAGATCGACGAGGTCTTCCCCCTCATCGCCACGACCCAGGAGCTGACCGGGCGCCGCTACGGCGCCGACGGCGACGACGACGTGCGCATGAGGGTGATCGCCGACCACGTCCGCTCCTCGCTCATGCTCATCGGCGACGGCGTGCGGCCGGGCAACGACGGACGCGGCTACGTCCTGCGCCGGCTGATCCGCCGGGCCGTGCGCTCGGTGCGTCTGCTCGGCGTGGACGAGCCGGCGCTGCCGCACCTGCTCCCGGTCGCCAAGGACGCCATGGCGCAGTCCTACCCCGAGCTCGAGCAGGGCTTCCAGGTCATCAGCGACGTCGCCTACGGGGAGGAGGACGCCTTCCGGCGCACCCTGACCGCCGGCACGACGATCCTCGACACCGCGGTGAACCGAGCCAAGCAGGGCGCCGACGGCGGTCGCCCGCAGCTCGCGGGCACCGACGCCTTCGCCCTCCACGACACCTACGGCTTCCCCATCGACCTCACCCTGGAGATGGCCGCGGAGCAGGGCGTGAGCGTCGACGAGCAGGGGTTCCGCGACCTCATGGCCGAGCAGCGCGAGCGGGCGCGCGCCGACGCGCTGGCCAAGAAGACCGGCCACGTCGACCCGGAGCACTACCGCGAGCTGCAGTCCAGGCTCGGTGGCAGCACCCTGTTCCTCGGCTACTCCGACGCGACGTCCGAGGCGACCGTCGTCGGACTGCTCGTCGACGGGCGGCCCGTGCCGGCCGCGACCGCACCCGCCGAGGTGGAGGTCGTCCTGGACCGCACCCCGTTCTACGCCGAGGCCGGCGGCCAGCTCGCCGACCAGGGCACCATCAACCTCCAGGGCGGCGGCATCATCACCGTCGACGACGTCCAGGCCCCGGTCAAGGGCCTCATCGTTCACCGCGGCCGCGTCACCGAGGGCACGGTCGCCGTGGACGAGACCGGCGTCGCGATGATCGACACCGCCCGTCGCACGGCGATCGCCCGTGCCCACAGCGCCACGCACATGGTGCACAAGGCCCTGCACGAGACCCTCGGCGAGCAGGCCACCCAGGCCGGCTCGGAGAACGCACCCTCCCGCCTCCGGCTCGACTTCCGGCACGGCGCGCAGGTGCCCACGACGGCGCTCGGCGAGATCGAGGAGCGTGTCAACACGCTGCTCACCGAGGACCTCGAGGTGACCGACGCGGTCATGGACCTCGAGGACGCCAAGGCCTCGGGCGCCATGGCGCTGTTCGGTGAGAAGTACGGCTCGCGTGTCAGGGTCGTGTCGATCGGTGGGGACTGGTCCCGTGAGCTGTGCGCGGGCACGCACGTGGTGCGCACCGGCAACATCGGGCGCATCACGCTCCTCGGGGAGTCCTCGATCGGCTCGGGAGTGCGCCGGGTCGACGCCCTCGTCGGGGCCGGTGCCTACGGCTACCAGGCCCGCGAGCACGCGCTCGTCGGCCAGGTCACCAGCATCCTCGGCGGTCGTCCCGAGGAGCTGCCGGAGCGGATCTCCGGTCTCATGAGCCGGCTCAAGGCCGCCGAGAAGGAGCTGGCGGCACTGCGGCGCCAGCAGCTGCTCGGTGGCGCACGCCAGGTCGCGGACTCGGCGCGCGACGTCGGCGGCACCAGCGTCGTCGTCCACGACGCCGGTGAGGTGGCCGGGGGCGACGACCTCCGCACACTCGCCCTGGACGTCCGCGGCCGCCTCGGTGACGCACGTCCCACGGTCGTCGCCGTCGCCGGCACGAGCAACGGGCGACCCTCCGTCGTCATCGCGACCAACCCCGGCGCCCGCGACCTGGGGCTGCGGGCCGGGCAGCTGGTCCGCACGGCCGCCGGCCGCCTCAGCGGTGGCGGCGGCGGCAAGGACGACGTCGCGCAGGGCGGCGGCACCGACCCGGCCGCGGTGCCCACGGCGCTGGAGGCGGTCGTCGACGACGTCCAGGCTGTGGTCGGTCGATGAGCGACCCCGCCCCGGCCTTCTCCCGCGGCGTCCGCATCGGCCTCGACGTCGGGGCCGTCCGGGTGGGGGTGGCGCGCAGCGACCTCGACGGCCTGCTCGCGACGCCCGTCGAGACGGTGAGCGGCGACCGCCCCGTGCAGCTGCGGCGTATCCTGGAGATCGTGCGTGAGCTGGAACCGGTCGGAGTCGTCGTCGGCCTGCCCCGCCAGCTGTCTGGTGCCGAAGGGCAGGCCGCCGCCACCGCGCGCGAGTACGCTCAGGTGCTGGCACGGGAGTGTGTCCCCGTGCCCGTCCGGCTCGTCGACGAGCGGCTCACGACGGTCAGCGCCCACCAGGCGCTGCATCGGTCCGGCCGCCCGGGACGTCGTCACCGGTCGGTAGTCGACCAGGTCGCCGCAGTGATGATTCTGCAGGCGGCACTGGACCAGGAGCGCCGGACCGGTCAACCGGCGGGGGAGCTCGTCGACCACGAATTGGAGGCCCAGTCGTGAGCGACCTCTTCGACCAGGCACTGCTGGCCGACGAGCCTCAGCCGGGCACGGAGCACGAGCGGCGCGCTGCTCGCCGTGACCGGGTGGAGCGACGCCGTCGCCGTCGGCGCCGTACCGCCGTCGCCGTCGTGCTCAGCCTGCTCTTCGTCGTCGGCCTCGGTGTCGGCGCGTTCCTCCTCATCCGTCCCCTCTTCGACGACCGCGAGACCCCTCAGGCCGACGACTTCGCGGGTCCGGGAAGCGGCAGCGTCTCCGTCGTCATCGAGGAGGGCGCCACCGGCGCCGCCATGGCGGACACCCTGGTCGACGCCGGGGTCGTGGCCTCCCAGCAGGCCTTCGTCGAGGCGTTCAGCGCGAACCCCGCCGCGGCGCAGATCCAGCCGGGGACCTACGAGCTCATGGCGGAGATGCGTGCGGAGGACGCGGTCAACGCGCTCCTCAACCCCGCGAACAAGTCCGAGCTCCGGATCACCGTGCCCGAGGGTTGGCGTGCCAGCCAGATCTTCGAGCGGATCTCCAGCGTCGCCCAGATCCCCCTCGAGGAGGTCGAGGCGGCAGCCGCGGACCGCGAGGCCATCGGGCTGCCCGCCCACGCCGCCGAGAACCCCGAGGGCTGGTTCGCGGCCTCGACCTACATCCTGGAGCCCGACGCCGACGCCACCCAGATCCTCAGCGCGATGGTCGACCAGACCAAGAGCACCCTCGAGTCGCTCGGCGTCCCTGCGGAACGGCAGCACGAGGTGCTCACCCGGGCCTCGATCATCGAGCACGAGGTCAACCGGGAGGAGGACCGCGGCAAGGTCGCCCGCGTGCTGGAGAACCGGCTGCAGAACTGCAGCGGCGACGGACTCATCGGAATGGACTCGACGATCAACTACGGCATCGGTCGGTCCGGCGGTGTCCCGGAGCGTTCGGAGCTGGACAACGCGGACAACCCGTACAACACGCGCATCCACCCGGGACTGCCGCCGACTCCGATCGGCGCCCCCGGCGTCGCGGCCATCGAGGCGGTGCTCGACCCGCCCGAGGGCGACTGGTGCTACTTCGTCACCGTCAACCTCGACACCGGCGAGACCCGCTTCACCGGTGACTACTCCGAGCACCTGCGCAACCAGGAGCTCTTCCGCGAGTGGCTGGCGACGAACCCGACCGACGAGGACTGAGCGTGGACCGTGGTGCCCTCGGTGGTCCCGCGCTGCCCACGTACGAGCAGCGACCGGCCTTGCCGGCGGGGGCGCGCCGTGCCGCCGTGCTCGGCAAGCCGGTGGCGCACTCGCTGTCGCCGGTGCTCCACCGTGCCGCCTACGCGGCCCTGGGACTGGACTGGGTCTACGGCGTCGCCGAGGTCGACGACGGGCAGCTCGCCGCCGTGGTCGCCGCCCTCGACGGCGAGTGGGCCGGGCTGTCGCTGACGATGCCGCTCAAGCACGTCGCCCTCGAGGTGGTCGACGTCGTGGAGCCGCTCGCGCAGGTCGTCGGCGCCGTCAACACGGTGATCGTCCAGCCGGGCCCCGGTCGCGGGCTGCTCGTCGGGGCCAACACCGACGTCCACGGCGTCGTCGCCGCCCTGCGTGAGGCGTCCGGCCGCGCCGGGTGGCGGCCGCGGGGCGCGGTGGTGCTCGGGGGCGGCGCCACCGCCGCGTCCACGCTCGCCGCGCTGGCGGAGCTCGGCATCACCGAGTCCCTCGTGCTCGTGCGCAACCCGGCCCGCGCGGGGGCGCTGCAGCGTGCCGCCCACCGGATGGGCGTGCACGTGACGCTGCGCCGGTGGACCTCGCTCGAGCAGGCGGCCGAGGCGGTCCGGGGAGTCGACGTCGTCGTCTCCACCCTGCCCGCCCACGCGGGGGACGAGCTCGGGGACCACCTCGCGGCCACCGCGGGCGGAACGCGCCCGGGCCGGGTGCTGCTCGACGTCGCGTACGACCCCTGGCCGAGCAGGCTCGCCGCCGGCTTCGAGGCGGACGGCGGGACGGTGGCACCGGGCTGGGCGATGCTGCTCCACCAGGCCGCCGAGCAGGTGCGGCTGATGACGGGCCGACCCGCCCCGGTCGAGGCGATGCGCACGGCGCTGACCGGCGCACTCGCCCGCCGTGGCGGCTGAGGAGTCCTCGGACGGCCGGGCCGGCGCGCCGGGTCGGCCCCGGTGGCGGACGCCGCGGGTCGTCGGTGCCGCGTGCGTGGTGGCCGCGGTCCTCACCGTCGCGCTGCACGGGTGGCGGCCGGACCTGCCCGCGGCGGTCCTGCTCGCCGTCGTGGGCGTGCTCCTCGCCGCCGAGGACCTCGCCACGCACCGCCTGCCGAACGCCCTGCTCGCGCCGACCGCCGGCGCGCTGAGCGTCCTGCTCGTGGTCGCGGCCCTGGTGACCGGGGCGTGGCCCGACCTCGTGCGTGCCGCGGTGGCGGCGGTCGGCTGCGGCCTCGGCTACCTCGTGCTCGCGCTGCTGCGGCCGACGGGGCTCGGGATGGGCGACGTCAAGCTCGGGGCGCTGCTCGGCCTGTGGCTGGGGTGGCTCGGCTGGGAGGCTGTGCTTCTCGGCGTGCTGGCGGGATTCGTGCTCGGCGGTCTCGCCGGGGTCCTCCTCATGGCCGTCGGCAGGGCGAGCCGGACGACGGCGATCGCGTTCGGGCCGTGGCTGCTCCTCGGCGCCGCGGTCGCCGGCGTCGTCGCCGTCCGGGCCGGCCCCGTGCTCGGCGCCTGAGCGCGCCTCACCCCGCCCACCGCCGGTGCCCCTGGTGCCCACCGCCGGGAGACGGGGCGGCGAGGCGGGGGACCCGGCCGGTGCTCGCCGCGCCGCCTGCCGGACGTGCCGGCAGTGACGTCGGTGAGCCGTGGCAGGATGCCAGGCATGCGTTGGTTGACAGCAGGGGAGTCGCACGGCGAGGCCCTCGTCGGGGTCATCGAGGGCGTTCCGGCCGGGGTGGCGCTCACTACCGAGGACGTGCGCGCCGTGCTCGCGCGGCGTCGCCTGGGCCACGGCCGAGGTGCGCGCATGAAGTTCGAGCAGGACGAGGTGCGGCTGCTCGGCGGCGTGCGCCACGGGCGCACGATGGGCGGTCCGGTGGCCATCGAGATCGGGAACTCCGAGTGGCCCAAGTGGCAGACCGTCATGTCGCCCGACCCGGTCGACCCGACGGCCCTGGACGTCGACGCCGGCACCGGTGACCAGCGCGAGGTCGCCCGCAACAAGCCGCTGACGCGCCCGCGTCCCGGCCACGCCGACCTCGTCGGCATGACCAAGTACGCGCTCGAGGACGCTCGCCCCGTGCTCGAACGGGCCAGCGCCCGCGAGACGGCCACGCGCGTCGCGCTCGGGGCCGTCGCCGCGGCAGTCCTCGAGCAGGTCGCCGGCGTGCGGCTCGTCTCGCACGTCGTGTCCGTGGGCACGGTCGAGGTGCCCGACGACGCTCCCTCGCCCGGCCCGGACGACGTCGCGTTCCTCGACGCCGACCCGATCCGCTGCTTCGACCCGGCCACGTCGGCCGCGATGGTCGCCGAGATCGACGCCTGCCGCAAGGACGGGGACACGCTCGGCGGCGTCGTCGAGGTCCTCGCCTACGGCCTGCCACCCGGGCTCGGGTCCTTCGTGCACGGCGACCGCAAGCTCGACTCCCGCCTCGCCGGCGCAGTCATGGGCATCCAGGCGATCAAGGGCGTGGAGATCGGTGACGGCTTCCGCACCGCCCGTCGGCGGGGCTCGGCCGCGCACGACGAGATCGTCCACGGCGACGACGGCGTGCGTCGCACCACCAACCGTGCCGGCGGTGTCGAGGGCGGCATGAGCAACGGTGAGGTGCTGCGGGTGCGCGCGGCCCTCAAGCCGATCTCCACCGTTCCCCGGGCGCTGCAGACCATCGACGTCGCCACCGGCGAGCCCGCCACCGCCATCCACCAGCGGTCCGACGTGTGCGCGGCCGCGCCGGCCGCCGTCATCGTCGAGGCGATGGTCGCGCTGGTCGTCGCGGAGGCGCTGCTCGAGAAGACGGGCGGTGACTCGGTCGCCGAGTGCGCCCGCAACCTCGCCGCCTACCTCGACTCCATCCCGGCGGCCATGCGATGAGCGAGCCCACCGTCCCGCGTGCCCGCGTGGTGCTCGTCGGCCCGCCCGGCGCGGGCAAGACCACCGTGGGGCACGAGCTCGCCCGCATGCTCGGGGTCACCCTGCGGGACACCGACGAGGACGTCGAGCGCCTCGAGGGCCGCACGATCAGCGACATCTTCATCGAGGACGGCGAGGCGCACTTCCGGGTGCGTGAGCACGAGGCCGTGCTGCGCGCCCTCGCGGAGCACGACGGCGTCGTCGCGCTCGGTGGGGGAGCGGTGGAGCATCCCGCGACCCGGACGGCGCTGCGCGCGGTCCCCGTGGCCTACCTCGACGTGTCGATGGCCAAGGCGCTCCCGCGCGTGGGGCTGTCCGGCGCGCGTCCGCTCCTCGTCGACAGCCCGCGGCGCCGCTGGATGTCCCTCATGGAGGCCCGTCGGCCGCTGTACGAGGAGGTCGCGGGCCTGGTCGTCAGCACCGACACCGAACCCGTGCCGCGGGTGGCCACCCTCATCGCCGAGGCGCTCGAGCGCGGCGAGCTGCTGCCCCGGGAGGGGGCGTGATCGAGGCCAGGATCGCCGTGCGGGCGGAGCGCGACTACGAGGTGCTGGTCGGGCGCGGCCTGGAGGACGCCACGGCCGCCGCGGTCGGCGCAGAGCCGCGGCGCGTGCTGCTCGTCCACCAGCCGCCGCTCGTCGAGCGGGCGACCCTGCTGGAGCGGGCCCTGTCCGCCGCCGGCCACGAGGTCCTCACCGCGGTCGTCCCGGACGGTGAGGCCGCCAAGACGTCCGCCGTGCTCGCTGACCTGTGGGCGCGTCTCGGCCGGGCCGCCTTCACCCGTCAGGACCTCGTCGTGGGGCTGGGCGGTGGGGCGGCGACCGACCTCGCCGGGTTCGTCGCGGCCACCTGGCTGCGCGGCGTGGGCGTGGTCCACGTGCCGACCACCCTCCTGGGCATGGTCGACGCCGCCGTGGGCGGCAAGGCCGCCATCAACACGGGCGAGGGCAAGAACCTCGTCGGCGCCTTCCACTCACCGCGCGCGGTGATCTGCGACCTCGACACCCTCGCCACGCTGCCGCCCGACGACCACGCCGCGGGCCTCGCCGAGGTCGTCAAGTGCGGGTTCATCGCCGACCCCCGGATCCTGGAGCTCGTCGAGGCCGACGGCGGAGCCGCCGCGCGCGACCACGGGTCGTCGGTGCTCGCCGAGCTGGTCCGGCGTGCGATCGAGGTCAAGGCCGACGTCGTCTCGAGCGATCTGCGTGAGGCGGGCCGCCGGGAGTTCCTCAACTACGGGCACACGCTGGCCCACGCCATCGAGCTGAGCGAGGACTTCCGGTGGAGGCACGGCCACGCCGTCGCCGTCGGGATGGTCTTCGCCGCCGAGCTCGCCCGGGCGGCTGGACGGCTCCCCGCCGCCGACGTCGCCCGCCACCGGGAGGTGCTCACCATGCTCGGACTGCCGACGACCTACCGGCAGGACCGGTGGCCGCAGCTGCTCCGGGCGATGGGACGCGACAAGAAGACACGCGGATCGACGCTGCGCTTCGTCGTCCTCGACGGCATCGCGCGGCCCGGCCGCCTGGAGGGCCCGGATCCCGCGCTCCTCGAGCAGGCGTACGCGACGTTGGAGCCCTGACCCCGAAAGGACAGGTCCTTGATTCCTCGTTATCAAGCGTCTAGCCTTGCGGCATGTTCGTCATGACGGTCGACCAGAAGGGGAGCCAGCGGCGCGGCGACGCGGTGCCGGACCTCCTCGATGCCGTCGGCGAGTGGCGGGCGGGGCGTGAAGGGGAGCCGTTCGTGCTGCCCATGGAGCGCACCGTCGGGGACGAGGTCCAGGGAGTGCTCTCCGACCCCGCCGCCGTCGTCAGCCTCGCGCTGCTGCTCCAGCGGCGCGGCGGGTGGAGCGTCGGGATCGGCGCCGGACCCGTCGTCGAGCCCCTCGCGGACAGGGCGCCGGCCAGCTCGGGGGAGGCCTTCGTCCTCGCCCGGACCGCCGTCGAGCGTGCCCGCGGCCGAGCGGTCAGCGTGCCCCTCGCCGTCGACGGCACGGACCCCGCCGCCGCCGAGGAGGCCGAGTCCCTGCTCCAGCTGCTCGCCGCCGTCGTGCGCCGGCGTACCGCGGCGGGATGGGAGGTCGTCGACCTCATGGCGCAGGTCGACACCCAGCGGGAGGCCGCCGACCGGCTCGGCATCACCGCGCAGGCGGTGAGTCAGCGCCTGGACACGGCGCTGTGGCAGGAGGAGGTGCGGCTGCACCCGCTCGCCGCGCGCCTGCTCCGGACGGCGGAGGCGGCATGACCTGGGCCGGCGTGGCCGTCGTCGCCGGGGCGCTCGTCGTCTCGGTCCTCCTCGGGCGCCTCGTCACCGCCCTGGTGCTGCGTCGGGTGGAGTCCGCACCGCCCGGGCGTGGAGTGCTGCGCGGTGGTGCCTGGATCGGCATGCTCGAACGCGCGGCGATCACCGGCACCATCATGGCCGGGTTCCCCGAGGGCATCGCGATCGTGCTCGCGATCAAGGGCCTGGGCCGCTACCCCGAGCTGCGGGAGAGCCACCCGGACAAGCGCAGCCCGGCCGCGGAGCGCTTCATCATCGGCACGCTCATCTCCTATACGTGGGCCGGTGCCAGTGCCGTGCTGGGTGTCTGGGGCCTGCACGCGTTAGGCTGACTGGCGCTCGTTCCCCGACACGCAAGGACATCTCCGTGGCCACCACCAACGACCTGAAGAACGGCATGGTGCTCGTCATCGACGGCAACCTCTGGTCCGTCGTCGAGTTCCAGCACGTCAAGCCGGGCAAGGGTCCCGCCTTCGTGCGCACCAAGATCAAGAACGTGCTGTCCGGCAAGACGGTCGACAAGACGTTCAACGCCGGCGTCAAGGTCGAGACCGCCACCGTGGACCGCCGGGACATGCAGTACCTGTACCAGGACGGTACGGACTACGTGTTCATGGACACCTCCACCTACGACCAGCTCCCCGTGAGCCAGGACGTCGTCGGGGACGCCGCGAACTTCCTCCTCGAGGGGCAGATGGCGACCGTCGCGACGCACGACGGTCGGGTACTGTACGTCGACCTGCCGGCGTCGGTCGTCCTCGAGGTGACCTACACCGAGCCGGGCCTCCAGGGCGACCGCTCCTCCGCCGGAACCAAGCCGGCCACCGTCGAGACGGGCTATGAGATCCAGGTCCCGCTGTTCCTCGAGCAGGGCACCAAGGTGAAGGTCGACACGCGCAGCGGGGAGTACCTCGGGCGCGTGAACGACTGAGATGGCTGCCCGCACCAAGGCGCGGACCCGAGCGGTCGACGTCCTCTACGAGGCGGACCAGCGCGCGCTGGCCGGCTGGGAGATCGAGCTGCGCGAGCTGCTCGCCCAGCGCCTCCAGCACACGGCGGCGCAGACAGCGCTCCCGCAGTACGCCGTCGACATCGTCGAGGGTGTGGCCGACCACGCCGGCGAGATCGACGAGCTCATCACCACCTACGCCCAGGAGTGGACGCTGTCGCGGATGCCCGCCGTCGACCGGGCCATCCTGCGGCTCGGCGTGTGGGAGCTGATGTTCAACGACGACGTCCCGGGTGCCGTCGCGGTGGACGAGGCGGTCGCCCTGGCGTCCAAGCTGTCCACCGACGACTCGCCCCGCTTCGTCAACGGCCTGCTCGGCCGCATCCTGGAGCTCGAGGCCGGAGGTCGCAGCTAGGAGCGAACGCCGTGGCCGGCGCGCCCGCCCGCGCGCGTCCCGAGAGCCGGACTCCTCCCGCAGGAGTCCGGCTCTCGGCGTTGGTGGCGCGTCCACGATGCAAGACGTCGGGCGAGTCTGGGCTCCAAGGTTCCACCAGGGGGTCAGCGGAGAGTAAAGTCGCCCCTCGCTGGGTCAACGAGGCCCCACATCGAGTCAAGGAACAGGTGCAGACGAAGGGCAGACCCACATGGGACCGATTCACGGGACACCGCCGCAGTCCGGCGCGCCGCCGCGCGGGGGACTCTACGACCCCGCCCACGAGCACGACGCGTGCGGCGTCGCCTTCGTCGCCACCCTCCGCGGGACCCCGGGCCGGGACATCGTCGACGCGGGCCTGTCCGCCCTGGAGAACCTCGACCACCGGGGCGCGGTGGGCGCGGAGAAGGACACCGGCGACGGCGCCGGCATCCTCGTCCAGGTCCCCGACGCCTTCCTGCGCGCGGAGGTGGGCTTCGCGCTGCCCGAGCCGGGGCACTACGCCGTGGGGCTGGCCTTCCTCCCCGGGGGGAACGGCGCCTCGGTCGAGCGTGCTGCCGCCGTCGCGGCCGTCGAGCGCATCGCCGACGAGGAGGGCCTGCGCGTGCTGGGCTGGCGCGAGGTCCCCGTCGACGAGCACCTCGTCGGACCGATGGCCCGCGCGGCCATGCCGGCCTTCCGCCACCTGGTCGTCGCCGACGCCGAGGGGCAGCGGGAGGGCGTGGCGCTGGACCGCCTCGCCTACCGGCTGCGCAAGCGCGCCGAGCACGAGCTGGGGGTCTACTTCGCGTCGCTGTCCGCGCGCACCCTGGTCTACAAGGGGATGCTGACCACGGCGCAGCTCGCGCCCTTCTTCCCCGACCTCACGGACCCGCGGCTGGTGAGCACCCTCGCGCTGGTCCACTCGCGCTTCTCGACCAACACCTTCCCCTCGTGGCCGCTGGCCCAGCCGTTCCGGATGGTCGCGCACAACGGTGAGATCAACACCGTGCGCGGCAACCGCAACTGGATGGGCGCCCGCGAGGGTGTCGCCTCCTCCGAGCTGCTCGGGGACCTCGAGCCGCTGCTGCCAGTCTGCCCGCCCGGGGCCAGTGACTCCGCGTCCTTCGACGAGGTGCTGGAGCTGCTCCACCTCGCGGGGCGGCCGCTGCCGCACGCGGTGCTCATGATGATCCCCGAGGCTTGGCAGAACCATGCCGAGATGGACGAGGCGCGGCGCGCCTTCTTCGAGTACCACGCGGCGATCATGGAGCCGTGGGACGGCCCGGCGGCGATGACCTTCACCGACGGCACGCTCATCGGTGCGGTGCTGGACCGCAACGGGCTGCGCCCCGCGCGCTACTGGGTGACCGACGACGGCCTCGTCGTCCTCGCCTCGGAGTCGGGCGTGCTCGACATCGACCCGGCCACGGTCACCCGCAAGGGTCGGCTGGAGCCCGGCCGCATGTTCCTCGTCGACACGGCAGCAGGGGAGATCGTCGACGACGACGCGCTCAAGACCGAGCTCGCCGCCGCCCGCCCGTACGCCGACTGGATCGCCGAGCACACGCTCCACCTCGCCGACCTGCCCGACCGCGAGCACGTGCTGCACTCCCGCTCCTCCGTCGTGCGCCGCCAGCAGGTCTTCGGCTACAGCGAGGAGGAGCTGCGCATCGTGCTCGCCCCGATGGCGCAGACCGGCGCCGAGGCGCTCGGGTCGATGGGCACCGACACCCCCGTCGCCGTGCTCTCCAGCCGTCCGCGGATGCTGTTCGACTACTTCGCCCAGCAGTTCGCCCAGGTGACCAACCCGCCGCTGGACGCGATCCGGGAGGAGCTCGTCACCTCCCTCAGCGGTGCGATCGGGCCCGAGCCGAACCTGCTCGCCGACCTCCCCGAGCACGTGCGCAAGCTCGTGCTGCCCTTCCCCACGATCGACAACGACCAGCTCGCCAAGATCGCCAACGTGGGGACCGCGCGGGCCGGCCGGGGGCTGCGGTCTGTCGTCGTCTCCGGGCTCTACCCCGTCGCGGGCGGGGGCGCGGCGCTCGAGCAGCGGCTGGAGGAGATCTTCGCCGAGGTCGACGCCGCGATCGAGGACGGCGTGAGCTTCATCGTGCTCTCCGACCGTCACTCGACCGCGGCCCTGGCTCCCATCCCGTCGCTGCTGCTCACGGCGGCCGTCCACCACCACACGCTGCGCCACCGGACCCGCACCAAGGTCAGTCTCCTCGTCGAGGCCGGTGACGTGCGCGAGGTCCACCACGTCGCGCTCCTCGTCGGGTACGGGGCGGCGGCCGTCAACCCCTACCTCGCCATGGAGAGCGCGGAGGAGCTCGTCCACACCGGTGCGATCAGCGGGCTGAGCGCGGACCAGGCCGTCTCCAACGTCATCCGGGCCCTCGGCAAGGGCGTGCTCAAGGTGATGAGCAAGATGGGCATCTCCACGGTGTCCTCCTACCGGGGTGCCCAGGTCTTCGAGTCCCTCGGGTTGTCCCGCGAGCTCGTCGCCCGCTACTTCACCGGCACCCCCGCCCCGCTCGACGGCGTCGGCCTGGACGTCCTGGCGGCCGAGGTGGCGGCGCGGCACGCGACCGCCTACCCGCCGTCGGGCATCTCCCCGGCCCACCGCAGCCTCGACGTCGGCGGTGAGTACCAGTGGCGGCGTGAGGGCGAGCCGCACCTCTTCGACCCGGAGACGATCTTCCGGCTGCAGCACGCCACCCGCACGCGCAAGATGGACGTCTTCCGTGACTACACCCGCCGGGTGGACGAGCAGGCCGAGCGGCTGATGACCCTGCGCGGCCTCTTCCGGCTGCGGGAGCGGCCACCCGTCCCGATCGACGAGGTCGAGCCGGTGAGCGAGATCGTCAAGCGGTTCTCGACCGGTGCGATGTCCTACGGCTCCATCTCGGCCGAGGCGCACGAGACGCTGGCGATCGCGATGAACACCCTCGGCGCGCGGTCCAACAGCGGGGAGGGCGGTGAGGACACCGACCGCCTGCACGACCCGCTCCGGCGCTCCGCCGTCAAGCAGGTGGCGTCCGGACGGTTCGGCGTCACCGCCGACTACCTCACCAGCGCCGACGACATCCAGATCAAGGTGGCCCAGGGCGCCAAGCCGGGGGAGGGCGGGCAGCTGCCCGGACCCAAGGTCTACCCGTGGGTCGCCGGGACCCGGCACTCCACGCCCGGCGTCGGGCTGATCTCCCCGCCACCCCACCACGACATCTACTCCATCGAGGACCTCGCCCAGCTCATCCACGACCTGAAGAACGCCAACCCGAGCGCGCGGGTGCACGTCAAGCTGGTGAGCGAGGCGGGCATCGGCACGGTCGCGGCGGGCGTGGCCAAGGCGCACGCCGACGTCGTCCTCGTCTCGGGGCACGACGGCGGGACCGGCGCCAGTCCGCTGACCTCCCTCAAGCACGCGGGCGGTCCGTGGGAGCTCGGGCTGGCCGAGACGCAGCAGACCCTCATCCTCAACGGGCTGCGGGACCGCATCGTCGTGCAGACCGACGGCCAGCTCAAGACCGGGCGCGACGTCGTCATCGCGGCGCTCCTCGGGGCGGAGGAGTACGGCTTCGCCACCGCGCCGCTGGTCGTCGCGGGCTGCATCATGATGCGCGTGTGCCACCTGGACACGTGCCCCGTCGGCATCGCCACCCAGAACCCCGAGCTGCGGGAGCGGTTCACCGGCAAGGCCGAGCACGTCGTCGCCTTCTTCGAGTTCATCGCGCAGGAGGTGCGTGAGCTGCTCGCCGCCCTCGGGCTGCGCTCGCTCGACGAGGCGGTGGGGCGGGTCGACCTGCTCGACACCGATGCGGCCGTGGGCCACTGGAAGACGGCGGGGCTCGACCTCAGCCCGGTCCTCGCGAGCATCGACCCCGCCCCGGGGACCGCCCGCCGGTGCATCCGCGCCCAGGACCACGGGCTGGAGGCCGGGCTCGACGTCACGCTCATCGAGCAAGCGCGCGCCGCCCTCGACGACGGTGTCCCCGTGCGCCTCGACCTGCCCGTCCGCAACGTCAACCGCACCGTCGGCACCCGGCTGGGCCACGAGCTCACCAAGCGCTACGGCGCCGCGGGACTGCCCGACGGGACGATCGACATCACGCTGCGCGGCACCGCAGGTCAGTCCCTCGGGGCCGTGCTCCCGGCGGGCATCACGCTGCGCCTGCTCGGGGACGCGAACGACTACGTCGGCAAGTCGCTGAGCGGCGGACGCATCATCGTGCGGCCCGAGGCGGAGTCGCGGCTGGTCGCGGCCGACAACACCATCGCGGGCAACGTCATCGGCTACGGCGCGACGTCCGGGGAGCTGTTCCTCTCCGGGCGCGTCGGGGAGCGGTTCTGCGTGCGGAACTCCGGTGCCAGCGCCGTCGTGGAGGGTGTGGGCGACCACGCGCTCGAGTACATGACGGGCGGGACCGTGCTCATCGCGGGCCCGACCGGGCGCAACCTGGGTGCCGGCATGTCCGGGGGCACCGCCTACGTCCTCGACCTCGATCGCGGCCGGGTCAACGCACCGGCGCTGGCGGACGGCGAGCTGCTGCTCGACGCTCTCGACGCCGAGGACCGGTCCATCGTCCTGGACCTCCTGCGCCGCCACCTCGAGCACACCGGCTCGCGTGTCGCCGAGGAGCTCCTCGCCGACCCGGACGCCGCGTGCGCCCGATTCACCAAGGTCCTGCCCCGCCGCTTCGCGGCCGTCTCCGCAGCCCTCGCCGACGCGGCCCAGGAAGGGCTGGACGCCGGTTCCCCGGACGTGTGGAGCACCATCCTGGAGGCATCCAATGGCTGACCCTCGTGGCTTCCTCACCTACCGCGAACGCGAACTGCCCGCCCGCCGCCCCGTGCCCGTGCGGATCCTCGACTTCTCCGAGGTGTACACACGCCGGCAGGAGGACGCGGCAGCGCTGACCCGGCAGGCGACCCGCTGCATGGACTGTGGCGTGCCGTTCTGCCACGCCGGGTGCCCCCTCGGCAACCTCATCCCGGAGTGGAACGAGCTCACCCGGCGTGAGGACTGGGAGGCGGCGATCGGCCGGCTCCACGCGACGAACAACTTCCCGGAGTGGACCGGCCGGCTGTGCCCGGCGCCCTGCGAGAGCGCGTGCGTCCTGGGCATCAACCAGCCGGCGGTGACGATCAAGAACATCGAGCAGTCGATCGCTGACAACGCCTGGGACCAGGGGCTGGTCACGCCCCAGGTGCCGGACCGGCAGACGGGCCGGACGGTCGCGGTCGTCGGGTCCGGTCCCGCCGGGCTCGCGGCCGCCCAGCAGCTCACCCGCGCCGGGCACACCGTCGCGGTCCTCGAGCGCGACGACCGCATCGGCGGCCTGCTCACCTACGGCATCCCCGACTTCAAGATGGAGAAGGTGCAGGTCGAGCGGCGGGTCGCGCAGATGGAGGCGGAAGGCACCGTCTTCCGTCCCGGGGTCGACGTCGGTACCGACATCACCGGTGAGGAGCTGCGGGAGCGGTACGACGCCGTCGTCCTCGCGCTCGGGGCCACCGTGCCCCGCGAGGTGCCCGTGCCCGGCCGTGAGCTCGACGGGGTCCACGTCGCGATGGACTACCTCGTCCAGGCCAACCGGGTGGTCGCGGGCGAGGACGTGGCCGACCAGGTCGTCGCGACCGGCAAGGACGTCGTCATCATCGGCGGTGGAGACACCGGCTCGGACTGCTTCGGCACCGCCAAGCGGCAGGGGGCCCGGTCGGTCACGCAGATCGACATCAACGTCCGGAGGGGGGACGAGCGTGCCCCCGGGGAGCCGTGGCCGATGGACCCGCGGGTCTTCACGGTCTCGACCTCCCACGAGGAGGGCGGTGAGCGGGTCTTCGGCACCGCGACGCTGGAGTTCCTCAGCGATGGCTCCACCGGTCCCGGGACGGTGAGTCACCTGCGCATGGTCGAGGTCGTGCGCCACCCCGACCGGTCGACCACCCCGGTCGAGGGCACCGAGCGGGTCATCCCCGCTCAGCTCGTCCTCGTCGCCATCGGGTTCGAGGGCGTCCCGCGGGGTGGTCTCGTCGACCAGCTCGGGGTGGAGGTCGACGCGCGCGGCCGTGTCACCCACGATGAGACGTTCGCCACGTCGGTGCCCGGTGTGTTCGTCGCCGGGGACGCCGGGCGCGGACAGTCCCTCATCGTCTGGGCGATCGCCGAGGGGCGCTCGTGCGCCGCCACGGTCGACCGCTACCTGGGCGGCGGCACAGAGCTCCCGACCCCCGTGATCGCGAGCAGCGCACCCATCGGTGCCGACCTCCGGTAGCCGCGCGAGGGGGGCGTCTCGCGAGCCCAACGTCCCCCTCGCCACCTCCGGATCGGGCGATAGGGTGGCACCCATGCGTAGAGCAAAGATCGTGTGCACCCTTGGGCCGGCGACAGAGTCCGCCGACCAGATCCAGGCGCTCGTCGATGCCGGCATGGACGTGGCACGGATCAACCGAAGCCACGGCTCCGCCGACGAGCACGAGACCGTTTACCACCGGGTGAGGGCTGCGGCCCAGGCCTCCGGGCGCGCCGTGGCGGTCCTCGTCGACCTCCAGGGCCCCAAGATCCGCCTCGGGCGGTTCACCGAGGGGGAGGTGCAGCTCGAGGAGGGCCAGACCTTCACCATCACGACCGAGGACGTCCCCGGCACGGCCGAGATCGCGTCGACGACGTACGCCGGTCTGCCCGGCGACTGCCGCCCCGGTGACCGGATCCTCATCGACGACGGCCGGGTCGCCGTCCGGATCCTCGAGGTCGACGGCCCGCGGGTCGTCACCCGGGTCGAGGTCGCCGGTCCCGTCTCGAACAACAAGGGCCTCAACCTGCCGGGCGTGGCCGTCAGCGTGCCCGCCCTGTCGGAGAAGGACAAGGAGGACCTGCGCTGGGGCGTGCGCCTCGGTGCGGACTTCATCGCGCTGTCCTTCGTCCGGAACGCGGCGGACATCGAGGACGTCCACGCGATCATGGACGAGGAGGGCCGGCGGGTGCCGGTCATCGCCAAGATCGAGAAGCCGCAGGCGGTCGACAACCTCGTCGAGATCGTCGACGCCTTCGACGGCATCATGGTCGCCCGTGGTGACCTCGGCGTGGAGCTGCCGCTCGAGGAGGTGCCGGTCGTGCAGAAGCGCGCGGTCGAGCTGGCCCGCCGCAACGCCAAGCCGGTCATCGTCGCCACCCAGGTGCTCGACTCGATGATCACCAGCCCGCGTCCGACTCGCGCCGAGGTCTCGGACTGCGCCAACGCGATCCTCGACGGGGCCGACGCCGTCATGCTCTCGGGCGAGACCTCCGTGGGTCAGTTCCCCATCGAGTCCGTCCGCACGATGGCTCGCATCGTCGAGCACACCGAGGAGGCCGCCGGGGAGCGCATCGCCCCGCTCGGCACCACCCCGCACACCCGCGGCGGTGTCATCACCCGCGCCGCTGCCGAGATCGGTGAGCTGCTCGGCGTGAAGTACCTCGTGACGTTCAGCCAGTCGGGTGACTCGGCGCGCCGGATGTCCCGCCTGCGGTCGTCGATCCCGCTGCTGGCCTTCACCCCGCTCACCTCCACGCGCAACACGCTCGCCATGACGTGGGGCGTGCAGACCTACGAGGTGCCGGAGGTCGCGCACACCGACGACATGGTCGCCCACGTCGACCAGCTGCTCAGCAAGTCGGGGCTGGCCGAGGACGGGGACCGCGTGGTCATCGTCGCCGGCATGCCGCCGGGGCAGATCGGCAGCACCAACTCGATCCGCGTCCACAAGATCGGCGAGCTGCCCTCGCGCTGACGCCTGACGTGCTCAGCCCCGCCGGGTACACCCGGCGGGGCTGAGCCGTCCCCGGCGCGCTCCGGCCGCGTCGTCGGCGACCGTGCCGATCCGGGGACCGCCGCGGTCCGCCGGGGGCTCGAGCGCGCCGGTGCCGGCCGGGCTCGTCAGGACGGCGAGGTGGCCGTCGGCGGTGCGTCGAGGGCGCCGGCGATGCGCTGCTCGAAGGCGTCCGTGGCCGCGGTGGGCAGCACGACGAGCCCCTCGAGCTCGCGAGTGGCTCGCCGGTAGGCCGACTGACGCTCCGCATGGGTCGCTGCGGCATCGTCCGCGAGGGCGAGGAACTTCTTGGCGCGCACGAGAGCCTGCTGCTCGGCCGGCGAGAAGTCGGCAGCCCTCCGCCGGCGTGCCTCCTGCTCGGCGACGTCGAAGGCGGTCTCGTAGCGGCGGACCGCGTCCCGGTAGCTCGCGAGGTAGGCGGGGTCCTCGAGCTCGGTGGGGTCTTCCGGGCGGGCGGTGTCGGCTTCCCGCTTCGCGCGGTGGAAGTCGACGGTGAGCGGCTCCCGCATGTCGGTGATGAGCGGGTAGTCGATGAGCTTGGCGACGTCGAGCTCGTACTCCAGCCAGCGTCTCGTCACGGCGTCGTGGCGGCCGAGGGTGCCCTTGATCTCCGCCTGTGTGGCCGCCACCTGCTCCGCCGCGGCGGTGCGCGCGCCGTACTTGATGCGGGCGAGCTCGAGCTTGTCCCGGCGGCGCCGCTCGTCCCACGTGCGGGCGTTCTTCATGAACGCGCCCACCGACCCGCCGAAGGCGGCACCGAGCGGGAACACGAGCCACCAGTAGGAGCCGATGAACTCGTAGAACGTCACGCCCGAAGTCTAGGAGAGTGCCGGCCTCGGACGTACAGGTCGGGCGCGGATGTCGGTGGCGAGCCGTAGCCTCGGGCACAGCAGCAGACGTCGGAGCCACGGGGGTGCAGGATGCCGTTCGTTCGGAAGGCGGAGGACGGACGGTGGCGGGCGTGCACCACCGTCGACCTCCGCCAGCTGCCCGAGCGCAGCCGTCTCACGGTCCGCTTCGAGGTGCTCCAGGAGTTCGGGTACACCGACCAGCGACCGGACGGCCGCGACGACGCCGGTCCGACGTGGTCGCGCACGGCCGTGGACCACGTGGTCCCCGCGGGCTTCGTCACCGACCTCGCCTCGGTCCCCGAGCTGCTGTGGGGTGTCATCGCCAGCTACGGACGGCAGACCCTCCCGGCCGTCCTCCACGACACGCTCTACCGCGACGCCTCCGCGGTGGGCACCGCCCCGGAGGCACGCCGGCTGCGCCGCGTGGCCGACGTGCTGTTCCGGGCGACGCTGCGGGAGAGCGGCGCGGGCCCGGTGCGCCAGTGGATGATGTGGGCAGCGGTGCGGACCTTCGGCAGTCCCGTCGTCGTCGTGCCGCTCGTGGTGCTCGCCGTCGTCCTCCTCGCCGTCGGGGTCCTCGCCGTGGGCGGATGGCTGACCGCCCCGGCGATCGCGTGGGGGACGGTGCTGGTGGCCGCCGTCGGACTGCTGTCGGCGATGGTCATCACCAGCGTCGAGGACGACGGCGGCCGGGTGCGCTTCCGGCCCACGAGCCTCGCCAGCCTGCTCGGTGCCGCGGCCATCGCTCTCGCGTCGATGCCGCCGGTCATCGTCGTCATCGTCGTGACCGCGGCGGTGCGTGCCGTCGTGGAGCTGGGGGAGCGGCCGGTGGCGTGGGCGGTGGACGGCCCGTCCGGCGAGCTGGTCGCGGCGACGGCGCGGATCACCTGGTCGCCGCTCCTCGCTCGGGTGCCGGAGGCCGCGGAGGACGGGCGGGTGGACTGAAACGACCGCGGGACCCGGTCGCCCGGGTCCCGCGGTCGTGTATCAGTTATACGTCAACTCAGATCCGGCACCAGAACCACCAGCCGACCACCTGGCAGAAGGACGCGTCGGGCGTGATCTCGGAGCCACCCGGAGCAGTGATGGCGGGGGTCGACGAGCCCGGGAGCTCGAGGCTGGAGGGGGCCGCGGCGGCGGGGGCCATGGAGAGGCCGACGACGGCGATGGCGACGGCCGTGGCCCGGGCCAGGGTGCTCTTCATTGTTTCCTCATTCGTTAGCAGGGTGGAGGTCCCTTCATGGTCACGGCCAGGTGTCGAAAACTCCATCCTCCTAAAGTGGGAGGAGACTCCTGCAACGGTAGGAAATCGCTCGTCCTCGCGGGTCAGCGCACCAGGCGGCGCTCGTACGCCTGCACGACGATCTCCAGCCGTGAGCCCACACCCATCTTGCGCATGATCGCCGAGACGTGGGTCTTGACCGTCGTCTCGGCGACGAAGAGCTCCTCGGCGATCTGCCCGTTCGAGCGACCGCGGCACAGCAGCTCGAGAACCTCCTGCTCCCGAGCGGAGAGGCCGACATCGGTCACCTCGGAGCTGCTGGGTGTACGGAGGAGGTAGTTGTCGATGAGGCGGTCGGTCGGGCCGGGAGAGACGACCCTGTTGCCGCTGTGCGCGCGTCGGATGGCCTGGACGAGGTCCTGCGGGCTGGTGTTCTTCAGGAGGAACCCTGCCGCACCGGCGTCCAGCGCGTCGAGGAGGAACTCGTCCTCGTCAAAGGTCGTGAGCAGCACGATGCGAAGGTTGGGGAACTCCTTGCGGAGCTGGACGGTGGCCTCGATGCCCGTCATCACCGGCATCTGGATGTCCATGATGACGAGGTCCGGGTCGTGCTTGCGGACGAGGTCCCGCACCAGGCTGCCGTCCTCCGCCGTGCCGACGACGTCGATGTCCTCGGCCGTCGCCACGTAGCTCTGGAGTGTGGCGAGCACCATGGGGTCGTCGTCGACGAGCAGCACCCTGATGGTGTTCTCAGCCGCGCTCTGTGTTGCGTCAGTGCTGTGCTGCACGCTCTACCTGTCCTTCACTCGCGGAACCGATCGTCGGGATGGAGGCCTGGATGATCCATCGTCCACCATGATGACGTACCGCGAGCTGACCGCCGACCGCCTCGACCCGCTCCCGGACGCCGATGAGCCCGACACCGGAGCTGAGCGCGGCGTCGTCACCCGTCTCGTCGGTCGACTCGTTGATGAACAGGGCTCGTGTCTCGGTGTCGGTGCGCTCGACCATGACGGTGCAGGGCTGGCCGGGCCGGGCGTACTTGGCCATGTTCGCCGTGCACTCCTGGATCACGCGGACCAGCGCGGTGCGCACCGAGAAGGGCATCGGCAGGTCGATCTGGTCCTCCATGTGGACCCGCAGCTCGTGCCCCGTACGAGCCAGGGAGGCGCGGGCGTCCTCCAGGGCGCGCTGGACCGTGGGGGTGGCCGCGGCTATCGCCGCGGGCATGCCGTCTGCGGCCCGGGTGACGTCATCGATGTCCTCGGTTCGCAGGATCTTGAGGACTCCTCGCATGCTCACCACGGATTGGCGTCCTGTTGCGATCGCATGGTCAATCTCCTCCACGACCTTCGGATCGCTGATGCCGGTAAGCTTCGCTCGCTCCAGCGCCATGATCATCGCGGTGATGTCGTGGATGGAGGTGTCGTGGAGCTCCCGGGCCAGGTCTCGCCTCTGGCGGGTCAGCTGGGCGGCGGAGGCATCGCGGATGCGATCGACCGAGCTGAGCATGAACCGCACCGCCTCGCCGACGATGCAGGGGATGAGGAACACCACAAGCCAGGTTGCGAGATCGGCGAGGGGCATCTCGGTCTGCTCCATCGCGGTGAGCGCGATGACAATGATGAACGCATAGATGTATCCGAGCTGCCGGGGACGCGTTGCCACCAGCACGCCGGCCGTGATCAAGGGGACGAGGATCATCAGCGACATTGGATCGATGCCGATCCAGAACTCGGTGATGACAAGAGGGAGCGAGATTGCTCCGGTGATCACCGGCCAGCGACCAACGCCGAACAGCACCAACGCGGCAGTGATCCTCAGGAAGGTCTCCGGCACCGAGAGATCCTGGAGCGTCGTGAGGTACGCCTCCCAGACGACGAGCGCGGTGGCGATGAGATAGAGGGCAACACGGGCACGCTGGACCCACCGCGTGTTGCTCCCCGGCTCCCGCGAGAGGCGGGCGGCGGTCCGGGCGGTCCGGGCGCGCAGCCGACCTAGTGGTTCCATCACACGAATGGTTCCACAGGGAAGGCCTCACGGGGGTATGTCGTCGGCCGCAAATCGTCGTCCCTGAGCGTGCGGGCGCCCCGCGCCCCGACGATGCTGGGCCGATGGGAGACCGATCAGTGCTGCGTTGGGGACTGTCGGCGGCGGGGGAGCGGGCCTCGTCGGTGCTCGGGTGGCTGGCCGGCGGTGTCCTCGGGGCCGCGGGAGTGCTGCGCCGGGGCAAGCCGCTGCACCCGAAGGGAGTGGTCTACGAGGCGACGCTGACCACCTGGGGTCGCGGTCGGCAGTGGGGAGTGCCGCTGCTCGAGCGGGGCGCGGAGCTGCCGTGCCGCGTGCGGGTGTCCCGGGCCATGGGACTGCCAGCGCCGCTTCCGGACATCCACGGTGTGGCCGTCCGGCTGGACGGCGAGCCGGTCGACCTGTTGTTCGCCACGACCGGGACCGGCCTGCTGACCCGCTACGTCCTCCTGCTCCGCCGCTCCGACCGGGCCGCGATGACGACCCTCATGCCGCTGCGGACGCGTTCCGGCCCCCTCCAGGTGCGCCTGAGCCCCCAGCCGGCCGGGGCCGGCCGACGGTCCTGGGTGGTGAGCGCCGGCGCACCCGGACGGCGCCGGTGGGTCCCGTTCGGGCGGCTCGACACAGCCGCCACGCCGGTGCGCCCGGACCCGGATCCGCCGGTGCGCTTCGACCCCGTGCGGAACGTCCCGGAGGGGACGGGCCAGTACCGGTGGATCGCGCTCCTTCGCGATCCCGCGTACGTCCTCGCGCGCCGCTGGTCACCCCCGTCGAGGTGGCGCAGTCGCCCAGGTGCGTGACGCCGGACGCGGCGTGATACTCGGACCTCCGAGTGGCCTGGCTCACACGCCGGCAGGCAGGCCCCGATCCGCTCACGGAGGCGAGATGTTCTTCCACAAGCAGGAGCTGCAGTTCACGTCGACGCCGGACAAGCCGGACGCCATCTACGCCCGCAAGCTCCAGGAGGTGCTCGGCGGCCAGTACGGCGAGATCACCGTCGCGATGCAGTACGCGTTCCAGGGCTGGAACATGCACCTGCCCGGCAAGTACCGCGACCTCGTCTTCGGGATCGGCGCCGAGGAGTTCGGCCACGTCGAGATGCTCGCGACGATGATCGCCCAGCTCCTGGAGGACGCCCCCCTCGGGATCACCAAGGACGCGATCCAGGACGACCCCACTGTCGCGGCGGTCGTCGGTGGCATGGACGTCCAGCACGCCATCGTCGCCGGTGCGGGCGCACGTCCGGTCGACTCGAACGGCAACCCGTGGCAGGGCTCGTACATCACGTCGAGCGGCAACCTCCTCGCGGACTTCACGGCCAACGCGAACGCGGAGATGCAGGGCAGGATCCAGGTGGCCCGGCTCTACCACATGACCGACGACTCGGGCGTCCGGGACATGCTCGCCTTCCTCCTCGCCCGCGACACGATGCACCAGAACCAGTGGCTCCGCGCGATCGAGGAACTCAAGGCCGACGGGCTCGAGAAGCTGCCGACCCCGAGCAACTTCCCGCAGAAGAAGGAGCACACCGAGGTGTCCTACCAGTACCTCAACTTCTCCGACGGGAAGCAGGCGAAGGAGGGCTCGTGGGCGTCCGGTCCCTCCATCGACGGCAAGGGGGAGCACACCTACCACGACGGCCCGACGACCTCCGCCCCCATGCCGCCCCCCACCCGGCCCGACGTGCGGCTCTACGGCACGACCGACCTGCCGAACCGCGTGGAGAAGATCGCCGGAACGGTCCAGGACAAGCTCCACCGCGAGTAGCGCGCCGCGCCCCAAGGAGATGCCATGACCGCACGTCACGACGTCGTCGTCGTCGGCGGGGGAAACGCCGCCATCTCGCTGGCCGCCCGGTTGCGCCGTCTCGGCGCCCGCGACGTCTGTGTCATCGCTCCCGACCAGGACCACCTCTACCGCCCGCTCCTCAACTTCGTCGCGGGCGGACAGGCGCGGTTCGACCGCCTGACGAAGCCGATGCGGAGCGTCGTCCCCGCGGGGTGCACCTGGGTGCCGGGCCTGGCCGTGGACGTCGACACCGACGCCCGCGTGGTGACCGTGGACACCGGCGAGCGGGTCGAGTACGTCGACGTCGTCCTGGCCACCGGGCTGGAGCCCGACCTCGCCGCGACGCCGGGCCTCGCGGAGGCGATCGACCTCGGCTGGTCGAGGACCGCCTACCTGCGGGACACGGTCGAGTCGACCTGGGACGCGATCCGCGAGACGGACCACGGCCGGGTGGTCTTCAACGTGCCACCCGAGCCGGCTCCGGCGGGCGGGACCGCGCTCAAACCGCTGTTCCTCGCCTGTGACTACTGGCGGTCCCGCGGCACGCTGGACCGCGTCGACGTCCACCTCGTCACCCCGTACGGCTCCGTCCTCGACCTGCCGTTCGTGGACCGGCACCTGGAGCCGCAGCTCGAGCGGTTCGGCGTCACGGTCCACCACGGGGCGACCGTCGCGGCCCTGGACCCGCACGTCGGTTCGGTGACGCTCACGACCGACGACGGTCCACGGGTCCTCGACGACGTCGCGTGGGCGTCCGTCGTCCCGCGGTACCGCGCACCGGACTGGGTGACCGGGTTCGCCGGCCCCGACACGGGCGGCCTCGTCGACGTCGACCCCGAGACGCTCGCGCACCGCACCGTGCCACGGCTGTGGAGCCTGGGCGACGTCGCAGCCGTCCGCACCCGCCCCTCCGGCGGGGCGCTGCGTCGCCAGGTCGAGATCCTGGCGGAGAACATCCGCCGCAGCCGCACGAGGCGGCCGCTGCGGCGTTACGACGGCTACACGGTCATCCCGATCACGGTCGACCGCAAGCGGCTGCTGCTGGCCGAGTTCGACCGCGACGGCACCCCGGAGCCCAGCATCCGCCGGGTCGACCTCACCGTGCCTCGCCGCGCCCTGTGGTTCTTCGACCGCTACGTCGAGCCCGTCGTCTACTTCCGCGCCCTGCTCAAGGGCCGGGTGTGACCCACCCGCCGGGACGCCGCGCGACCGGTGACCGGCCCGGGTGACCGGTCACCGGCACCGCGCTCAGTCCCGTGCCAGCGCCTGCCTCAACGGCACCCGGGACCCCGTGCGCAGCAGCGCACGGCTGTAGATCCGGGCCGCCAGGGCGACGACGACGATCGCGGCCGCGGCGAGCAGCCCCAGCGAGAGCAGCGGCTCCCACCACTGCGCCTCACCCATGAACATCCGCACCGGCATCGCCACCGGGGCGCTGAACGGCACGTAGGACGCGATGGTCATGGCTAGGCGGCTGTCGCCGAGGAAGATGACGACGAAGTAGGGCAGCATCACGAGCATCATCGTCGGCATCATGACGCTTCCCGTGTCCTCCTGACGGGAGACGAGCGAGGCGCCGGCCGCGAAGAGGGCCGCGACGAGGACGAAGCCGAACAGGAAGAACACGACGAACCAGACGATCGGGGCGGTGAGCAGATCGAGCAGGTCGCCCTGACCGGTGAGGAGCAGACCGAGCACCGCAACCGCTGCGATCGCCGCGGTCTGGCCCACCGCCAGCACGCTGTTGCCGAGCACCTTGCCGGCGAGCAGGGCCCGTGCCGGCACGGCCGAGAGCAGGATCTCCACGATCCGCGACTGCTTCTCCTGGACGGTGTTCTGCACGATCATCGCGCCCGAGCCCATCGCGAACATCATGAAGACCAGGCCGAAGCCGAAGGAGACGAGGTAGCGCAGGTCGTCGGAGGTCGAGGTGTCGAGCAGGTCCACTGGTGGTGAGACCGACAGCGCGGCCACGACGTCGGAGGGCGCGTCGGACAGCGCGATGACGCGCAGCCCCACGGGGCTCCCGGCGTCCGGGACGACGGCCGCCTCCACGTCGCCCGAGCGCACGAGCTCCTCGGCGGCGGTGACGTCGGGGGCGGTGACCGGTTCGAGGGCCTTGGCACCCGACACCTCCTGGACCGCGCCGCCGACCACGGCGACCCGCGTGCCGGAGTCCTCGCGGTCCGCGAGCACGGCGGAGACGACGATGCCGGCGAGCACGATGACCAGCGTGACGACGAGGGAGATGATGAACGACTTGGTGCGCACCTGGGTGACGATCTCGCGCTCCGCCACCATGAGCGACGCCTGGGTGAGCGGGACCTCGCCGGCAGGGGCAGCGGGGTCCTGCACGCCGGGGGAGCCGGACGCGGTCGGGGTGGTGGTCATGCTGCGACCTCCTCGGTCTGGTGGGGTGCGACGTCGTCGGTGACGACGTCCTTGAAGATCTCGCTGAGCGACGCGACGACGGGCCCGAACCGCAGCACCGGGCCACGCTGCACCGCGAGCGACAGGACCTGCTGCGCGACCTCGTCGGCGGCTTCGAACAGGGCGTTGCCGCGGTCGAACTCCACCACCCGCACACCGGGCACGTCCCGGACCCAGCCCACGTCGACGGCGCTGGCCAGCTCGTGGCGGCGCACCCCCCACTGCTTGCGCAGCTGCTCGCGGGTGCCGGTCGCGCGGATCTGCCCGCCCGCGATGATGACGAGCTCGTCGCACAGCCGCTCGACGAGGTCGAGCTGGTGGGAGGAGAACAAGACGGGGACGCCCCGGTCGGCGTACTCGGCGAGCACCCCCAGGACCACCTCGACCGCGAGCGGGTCCAGGCCGGAGAAGGGCTCGTCGAGGATGAGCACCTCCGGGTCGTGCACCAGTGCGGCGGCGATCTGCACTCGCTGCTGGTTGCCCAGGGACAGCGACTCGAGCGCGTCGTCGGCGCGCTCCTCGAGGCCGAGGCGCTCGAGCAGCGCCCGGGCGCGGCGGTTCGCTGCACCCCGGTCGAAGCCGTGCAGCCGGGCGAGGTAGGCGAGCTGTTCCGCTGCCCGCATCTTCGGGTAGAGACCGCGCTCCTCGGGCATGTAGCCGAAGCGGCGCCGCCGCCGGGCCTCGAGCGGGCGCCCGTCGAGGGTGACGGCGCCGGTGTTCGCGCCGAGCACCCCGAGGATGATGCGCATGGTCGTGGTCTTGCCGGCGCCGTTGCCGCCGACGAACCCGGTGAGGTTGCCGGGTGCCACCGAGAACGAGACCCGGTCCAGCACCTGACGTTCCCCGAACGACTTGCTCACTCCGTCGAGCCGAAGCATGGGCGCCGCCTCCTTCTCGCGTCGCGGGCCGCTGCTCGGCCCGTCCTGACGACGACGCTAGGCGGGTGGGTGGCCCCGTACCTCCGGCCCCGGACCGATTCCCGGCCTCCGTCCGGAGGGGGAGGGCGGCTGCGTCAGGGCTGGACCAGGCCGTGCCGGTAGGCGAAGGCGACCACCTGCACACGGTCGCGCAGGTGGAGCTTCATGAGCACGTTGGACACGTGGGTCTTGACGGTGGCGCGCCCGATGACGAGGTCGGCGGCGATCTCGTCGTTGGACAGCCCGGCCGCGACGAGGCGCAGGACCTCGAGCTCGCGGTCGGTGAGGTGCTCCGCCTGCGGGGGGAGGGAGCGCGGTGGCTGACCGGCGTGGCCGTCGCGCTCGGCGGCCACGGCACGCCGGATCACCGAGCGGGTGACCTCCGGGGAGAGCAGGGCGTCCCCGGCGGCGACGGAGCGGATCGCGTCGGCGAGCTGCTCGGGGCGGGCGGTCTTGAGCAGGAAGCCGCTGGCACCGGCCCGGAGCGCCTCGATGAGGTAGTCCTCGCGTCCGAAGGTGGTGAGGACCAGGATGCGCGGGGGTCGTGCCATCTCGGCGGTGATGCGGCGGGTGGCCTCGAGCCCGTCGATGCCCGGCATCTGCACGTCCATGCACACGACGTCCACGGCGGTCCGGCCGAGCGTGCGGATCGCCTCGTCCCCGCTCGAGGCCTGGGCCGCCACGTGGATGCCCGCCTGCGCGTCGAGGATCGTGGCGATGCCCTCCCGGAGCAGCGGCTGGTCGTCGACCAGCATCACCCGGATCTCCGGGTCCTGGTCGCTCATCACTCGGCCCCCGAGGTGTGGTGCTCGTCGGGTACCGCCGGTGCGACGGCGCCACGGTCGCGCGGGACCCGGGCGCGGACGAGGAAGCCGCCCTCGCGCAGCGGTCCGGTGTGCAGCGTCCCGCCGTCGGCGGTGACCCGCTCACGCATGCCGACGATGCCCAGGCCCCCGTGTTCGGCGCGACGGCCCAGGCGCCGGTGCCTGCCCGCGCCGTCGTCGGCGACCTCGAGCTCGACGGCGTCGGCGAGGTAACGCAGGCGCACGTCGGCCCGTGCCCCGGTCCCCGCGTGCTTGCGCACGTTCGTCAGCGCCTCCTGGGCGATCCGGTAGAGGTTGAGCGACGCGAGCGGGCGCAGCGGGACGGGCTCCCCGAGCACCTGGTAGGCCACCTCGAGGCCGGCCTCCCGCGCGCCGGCGACGAGGTCGGGGAGCCGGTCCACGCCGAGCGAGCCGACGGGCTCGTGCTGCTCGGCGGGGGCCGACCGGAGCGTGCCGAGGAGCCCGTGCAGCTCGTCGATCGCCTCCCGGGCGGAGTCCTCGACCCGTTCCAGCGCCGTTGCCGCCCGCGCGGGGTCGGTGCGCAGCAGCGTCCGGCCGGCGGCGGCCTGGACACCGATGAGGGAGACGTGGTGGGCGACGGCGTCGTGCAGCTCACGGGCGAGCCGCATCCGTTCGATGGTCACGGCCTGCGCCTCGACGAGGGTCCGCTCGGCCTGCAGCTCGCGGGCGCGCTCGTCCACCAGGGCGCGGTCGCGGGCAGCGTTCCAGGCGTGGTTCCCGAACCACACCGCGCCGGCGAAGTAGAGCACGTTGACGAGCAGCTGGACGAGCATGGCGGCGGCGAGCGGCGTCAGCGTGCCGGGGCCGATGGCCACGACCTCGCCGTCCGGCGGGTCGAGGGCCACCCGGAAGAAGGTGATGAGCAGCCAGGCGAACATCACCGTGACGACGACGGCGCGCACGACCGCGGCGCGGCGGCGGTCCGGCTCCCAGGCGCCCACCGAGTACAGCGCCAGGAACAGTGCGATGTTCGTGACCACGGTCTCGGGGACGGTGGCCTCCCCGGCGACGACGAACGCACCGGCCACCAGGAGGAGCGCGAGGGACGGGTGCCGACGCCGCAGCGCGAGCGGCAGGGTGACGGCGGCGAGCGCCACCACCGAGACGACCGGTGAGGCGGGCTCCGGGAACATCTGGGCTGCCCGGCTGAGCGCCATCACCAGCACCGAGTCGAGGAACAGGAGCGCTGCGACGAGGGTGTCCGCCCGGAGCTGGTCCGTGCTGGGGGCAGGACGGTGCCAGCCGGCGGAGCTCGGGGAGACGGTGCTGCCACCCGAGTGTGGCGACGCATCGGTGCCGCTCCTGGGCCGGGTGGTGGAGGACGGGCGCGCCCCCAGAGTCGCCTGGTCGCTCATGGCGGTCACCGTATCCCCCGCCCGTGACCGTCGGATCCGTCCCGGGACGGAGGCGGACGCGCTGTGCGCACGCCTCGTAGAATCGTGGCCGTGAGCGGCGAGTGACTATCCACATCGGCACGTCGGGCTGGAGCTACGACCACTGGACTGGGCCCCTGTACCCGGAGGGGACGCATCCTCGGGACCGTCTCGCGCGGTACGTCGAGGCCTTCGGCACCGTGGAGCTCAACGCCAGCTTCTACCGGTGGCCGCGGGACGCCTCGTTCGCGAGCTGGCGCAGGCGTATGCCCGAGGGGTTCGTGCTGTCGGTCAAGGCGCCGCGGGGCCTGACGCACGCCAAGCGGCTCTACGCGCCCGAACGGTGGGCCGAGCGCATCGCCGGTGCGTGGCACGAGCTGGGGGAGACCCGCGGCATCCTGCTCGTCCAGCCGGGGCCGGGGCAGGAGCGCGACGACGCGCGGCTCGACTACTTCCTCTCCTGCCTGCCGTGGTGGGTCCGCGTCGCGGTCGAGCTGCGCCACCCGAGCTGGCACGACGACGACGTCTACCGCCTCCTCGAGCGGCGCGCCGCGGCCTACTGCGTGATGAGCGGGGCGGGCCTGCCGTGCGTGCTGCGCGCCACGGCACCGTTCGTGTACGTGCGCCTGCACGGGCCCGACCACCACCACCTCTACGGCGGGTCCTACGGCGAGGACGACCTGCGCTGGTGGGCCGACCGCGTCCGTGAGTGGGAGTCGTCGGGCCGAGAGGTGTTCACGTACTTCAACAACGACGGCGACGGCAACGCGGTCCGCAACGCCGCACGCCTGCGCGAGCTCCTGGGTCGCTGAGGACCCGTCCGGCCACTCCCGGCGCCACGGACGCGCATGCGCGAGCCACCACCGGTGGACGGTGGTGGCTCGCGCTGCGGATCCGTGTCGCGTGGGCGTCCTCAGCGTTCGACGACGGCCAGCTCGCGACGGTCGCGCACGGCCAGGACGAGTCCGCCGAGCGCCAGGAGCGCCGCGCCAAGTGCGGCCGCGGCGAGGTTCGCGCCGGTGCTCGGCAGCTCGCCCGATCCGTTCCCGGGGCCGCCGGGCCCCGGGGTCGACGGGGTCTCGGTCGGGGTCTCGGTCGGCTCCTCGGTCGGCGGCTCCGTCGGGGTCTCCGTCGGTTGCGGGACGACGGTGATCACCGTGCTGGCCTCGGACGCCTCGAGGATGTCGTAGCCCAGGAACTCGGCCGTGACGGTCTGGTCCCCACCGGGGAGACCGGTCGGCAGGGCGACCGACGCCACACCCTCGTCGAGGTGGACGGTCTGGGACCAGTCGCCCGCGGTGAAGAGCACCTCACCACCGGTCTCGAAGGTGTCCTCCGCGTCAACGGTGGCCGTTGCGACGAGCCCGTCCTCGTCGACGGCCAGCTCGGTGGTGGTGGTGACGTCGCTGTTGGGGATGCCGCGGATGTCGTTCCACTCGCGCAGCGTGATCGGGATGACGGTCCCGTGGCGGGGACGTGGGACGCCGGCGTTCGTCATCGTGATCTCCCGGGCGTCCCAGGTCTCGGCCTCGATGTCGTCGCTGCACGCGGCCTGGTACCCGCCGCCGTTCGTGTACCGGTCACCCCAGAGGTAGAACTGCCCGGGGCAGGCGGTGTCACCGGGATTCGCCTCGAACAGGATCGGTCCCTCGTAGCCCTGGTCCGGGTCCCAGGTGGTGCGACCGAGGGCCGGGGCGAGGAGCACCCAGTTGTCCAGGTTGCTGTCGAGGAAGTCGGTGTGCTTCTCGGAGAAGAGGTCTGACCCGGCGTTGCCCGCCTCGTCCTTCGTCACTCGGTAGTAGTAGTCCCCGACCCGGAGGGCGGTCGTGTCGATCGACGACCGCGGGAACGGGTTCTGCCACACCTGCGGCTCGGAGAACGTCTGGAAGTCGCGCGTGACGTTGTACCACATCTGCGCGTTGCCCTGGCCAGTGCGGTTGACGGGGTCGTCCCACAGCGACTGGGCCCAGAACACCGCGTAGGCGCCGATCTCCTCGACCCACAGCGACTCCGGGGCGAAGGCGTTGCCCGCGTCGTCCGGCGCCACCTTGACGTGACGCTGCGGCGTCCAGTTGACCAGGTCGTTGGACTCGAACACCTCGATGTGCTGGGTGTCGTTGATCTGGTAGCCGCCCTGGTCGTACCAGTTGAGGTCGGTGGCGATCATGTAGAAGGTGTCACCGTCGGGGGAGCGGACGATGTGCGGGTCCCGCAGGCCCTGGTCCCCGAGCTGCGAGATGAGGGAGGGGCGGCCTCCGGTCAGTCCCGTCCAGTCCAGCGCGGTGTTCCCGTTGGACGTGGCGAACATGATCTGCTCGCCGTCGGCGATGTTCTCGCCCTTGAAGTAGCCGAGGAAGTAGCGCTCGTACTCCTCCTCGCGGGGCAGCGGCTCGACGGTGACGTCGAACGACGTGGTCTGTGAGGAGCCACCCTTGGTGACCGTGGCCGTCAGCGTCGCCGCCACCGCCGAGTGGCCGTAGGGCGGACGGGTGACCTCGCCGGTGGGGGTGATGAGTTCCGAGGTGGACTCCCACGTGATCGTGGAGCCGAACTCTCCCTCGGCGGGCAGGGTGATGTGTCCACGGACGCTGTCGGTGGCGTAGAGCGTCAGGTCGTAGGTGTCGCGGTCCACGGCCTCGGCGTCGTCGAACTCGGCCTTCACGACGACGTCGATGGCGCGGGTCTCGACGGCGTCAGGTCCCTTGCTCACCGTGGCCGTCAACGTCGCGGTGGCGTCGGGCTCGCCGGCCGCCGGGCGCGTCACCCGGCCCGTGACCGCGACCTTCGGGGCGGTGGCCTGCGGGGTGTCGACCTCGACGACGGAGGGGTCCGAGCTCGTCCAGGTGATCTGTGAGCCGGCCACCGAGCCCACGTCGGGCAGCACGATGTCCCGGACGATGGCGCTCGTCAGACCGAGGTCGATGGCCGCCGCGTCCGCCTGGGCGCCGGCGGCGTTGGTCTCCTCGGCCAGCTCGGTCACCTCGTCGGGACTCACAGCACGGTCGTAGACGCGGAAGTCGTTGAGCGTGCCGCGGAAGGAGTAGTCCCCGGAGTGCTGGGACCGGGCGAGGAAGTTGCAGCTCGTCCCCTCAGCCGCGTCGAGGGAGGGCGGCGTGGTGAGGTCGGTGGCCTGGATCTGCTGCACGCCGTCGATGTAGACGGTCCCCGTCCACGTGACGCCGTCCTCGTTCAGCGACTGGGTGTACGTGACGTGCTTCCAGGCGCCCTCGAGGAGATGGACGCCGTCCTGCTGGACGTTCGTCTCGCCCACGGTGACGCGGAAGCGGGCTCCGGGGCGGCTCGAGGTGTTCGAGGCGACGATGGAGCCCAGCAGGCCCTCGTCGGCGTCGCACGATCCCGACTTGCTCCCGAAGCTCCACATCTGGTGGTGGCCGACGCTCGCCGGGTCGACCCAGACGTCGTAGTCGACCGTCAGCTCGGACATGCCGGCCGTGAGGTCGTCGGGCAGCGCGACGTACGCTCCGTCCAGGGCGCTCTCGTACGCCTCCGGGTTGAACCGCACACCGTCGCCCGTGAGGGCGGCCTTGTCCGGGTTCATGAGCGTGGCGTCGGCGGCCGCGCCGGCGCTGCCGGAGTTGGCCAGGGTGGTTCCGCTGGTCTCGTCGAGCCTGAAGTGGTGCACCAGGCCGTCGGTCACCTCGGCCCGCGCCGCGGTGGCGGTGAACGCGCCGGCACCGAGCGTGAGGAGCGTGACGGTGGCGACGACGCGGGAACGCCGTCGTTGGGTAGTCGCTCGGGCCATGGCGATCGCGCACTCCTTCGTGGGTGTCAGAACCTGTGGCGCCAGGGCACCTCAGCGGCTCTGCCTCGCGCCGCCTCGTTGCCGCGTCCGACGAGCGTCACCGTCACCAGCACGTATGAACCCCCGTTTTCGCGCCTGGTCCCGAAGTGTGAAGGCTCACATTTTGAGTGTCAAGGGTCCGACGGCGGTGGACGCCTGTCTCGTGCGCCACGGCACTCGACGGCGGTAACGCGCTCGTGACGCTGCGCTTCTAGGGTCCTCGCGAGGGACGTGGTCGCTTCGGGACAGGGCCGACCCGCTCATTGCGACGGGCGATGGAGATGCCGATATGGCGAGCATGACCGACTACCAGGTGTTGAACGACGGCGCATTCGAGCTCAGCGGTCACCTCGACGGACAGGATCTCGCGTTCGACCTCCCGTCGGACTTCACCGTCGGCACGTTCCGGGCCAAGCCGGTCCTCATGTGGCGAGTGACACCGTTGTCGTCGAACGTCCGGTACCAGTTCGGGGTCAATGATCCGCAGCGGTGGCAGAGCCAGAGCGAAGGCCAGCGCACGGCCACCAACATGACGAACATCGTTGACGGCGTATGGGAAGCCATCGGTGGCACGCGGTTCGAGGCCGGCTCAAGGAACACGGTCTACTTCATGACGGTCGACGGCTCGATCCGCGTGAGTGACGTGGTGCTGTGGTACCAGCGCGGCTCCGGCTCCTAGATCGTCACTGATCTGCGTCATGATCGCCAGGGAGCCCGGAACGTCGCACGCCGGGTGAGGAGCGTGACGGTGGCGACACCGGTGCCCCGAGTGGGATTCGAACCCACACTGGATCGGGTTTGAGCCGATTGCCTCTGCCGGTTGGGCTATCGGGGCGGCGTCGAGCGGTGTGCGCCGCCCACCGAGTAGGCTAGCGGCCGTGAGTGAGAACAACGAAGCCGGTACCACCGAGGCTGCCACTGCCGATGACATCGTCCTGCCCGTCCGCGAGGACGTGCCCAAGGCTCCGGAGGGGGAGGCACGGCGCGTCGTCGTCGCCGAGGACGAGACGCTCATCCGTCTCGACATCGTCGAGACGCTCAAGGAGGCCGGCTTCGACGTCGTCGGGGAGGCTCCGGACGGTGAGACCGCGGTGCGGCTCGTCGGCGAGCTCGAGCCCGACGTCGTCGTGATGGACGTCAAGATGCCCGGGATGGACGGCATCTCGGCGGCCGAGAAGATCATGGAGGACCGCACCTGCGCGGTCGTCATGCTCACCGCCTTCTCCCAGACCGAGCTCGTCGAGCGGGCGCGTGACGCGGGGGCCATGGCCTACGTCGTCAAGCCGTTCACGACGGCGGACCTCCTCCCGGCCCTGGAGATCGCGATCTCCCGGTTCCAGGAGATCAGCTCCCTCGAGTCTGAGATCGCCGACCTCAACGAGCGCTTCGAGACCCGTAAGCGCGTGGACCGCGCCAAGGGCCTGCTCATGACGAAGATGGGTCTCACCGAGCCCGAGGCGTTCCGCTGGATCCAGAAGACGTCGATGGACCGACGCCTGACCATGCGCGAGGTCGCCGACGCCGTCATCGACCAGGTCGGCAGCAAGTAACGGCGGGCTCGTCGCCGCCTACGGGGTGTCGACGAGCATGCAGGTGAGACGGGCGGTGCACACGCGCCGCCCGTTCTCGTCCTCCACGGCGACGTCGTAGGTCGCCATCCGTCCGCCCCGGTGCAGGGGGGTCGCGACGGCGGTCACCCAGCCGGAGCGCACGCCCCGGTGGTGGGTCGCGTTGAGGTCGACACCGACGGCGCTGCGGCCGTCACCCGCGTGGAGCGCGGCCGCCACCGACGCCACCGTCTCGGCGAGCGCGGCGGACGCCCCGCCGTGGAGCAGCCCCACCACCTGGGTGTTGCCCTCCACGGGCATCCGCGCGGTGACACGCTCCGGGCTCGCGCTGAGGAACTCGATGCCGAGTCGCTCGGTGAGGGTGCCCAGGTGGCCCACGGTGGCCTGCAGGTGATCGAGCAGGTCGGGGTTCGTGCCGGTCATGGCCCCAGCCTCCCACGGCGCGGCGGCCTCTCCGGCCGCGGCCCGTCGGCGGGCGTACTTGTGTCGTGGGCACCCGACAGCAAGGAGCGCGGGAGCGGCGACTCCGACGGCTGGCCGACGTGGGGCGCGACGGCGAGGCGACCCGGATCACCCACGGCGTGCTCAACTTCACTACCGGGACGGGTCCGCCGACCCCCAGCCCATGGAACCCGGACGGAGCTACCGGGTCCAGGTCCCGCTCAACGGCATCGCAAACTCGTTCCCGCAGGGCCACCGGCTGAGGCTGTCGATCTCGACGTCGTACTGGCCGCTCGTCTGGCCGGCCCCGGAGGCGGCGACGGTCACGGTGCGCATGGGGTCAGCGCCTTCCACCTGCCCGTCCGTGCCCCGCGCCCCGAGGACGACGAGCTGCGGCCCTTCGGCGAGCCGGAAGCCGCCCCCGAGCTCGAGACCGTGCCGCTGGAGACGGGTGAGCACCACTGGCGGGTGACGCGCGACCTGGCCACCGACGTCACCACCCTCGAGATCGCCAATGACCAGGGCTCCTCCCGCATCGCCGAGACGGGGACCGTCGTCCCGGGGACCTCGTGTAGCGGGAGGCGGTGCTGCGGTGTCGGTGCGGACGCCTAGGGTTGGGGCGTGAGCACGAGCACCGACCGCCCCCGCCTCCTCGTCGTCGACGGCCACTCGATGGCCTACCGCGCCTTCTTCGCGCTCCCGGTGGAGAACTTCTCCACGACCACTGGACAGCCGACCAACGCCGTCTTCGGCTTCACCTCGATGCTGATCAACCTGCTGGCGGGGGAGCAGCCCACGCACGTGGCCGTGGCCTTCGACGCCGGGCGCACGACCTTCCGCACCGAGCAGTACAGCGAGTACAAGGCCACCCGGGACAAGACGCCCGAGCCGTTCAAGGGGCAGGTGGACCTCATCGTCGAGGTGCTCAACGCGATGGGGATCCCGTCGCTGACCAAGGAGGGCTACGAGGCGGACGACATCATCGCCACGCTCGCCACCCAGGGTGCCGCCGACGGCCTCGACGTCCTCATCTGCTCGGGCGACCGCGACACCTTCCAGCTCGTGCGAGGGGACGTCACGGTCCTGTACCCCGTCAAGGGTGTCTCCTCCCTCGCCCGGATGACGCCGGAGACCGTCACCGAGAAGTACCTGGTGGCGCCGGAGCTCTACCCCGACCTCGCCGCGCTCGTCGGCGAGTCGAGCGACAACCTCCCCGGCGTCCCGGGCGTCGGCCCGAAGACCGCCGCGAAGTGGATCACCACCTACGACGGCCTCGAAGGCGTGCTCGCGCGCGCCGAGGAGATCAAGGGCAAGGCCGGCCAGTCGCTGCGGGACAACCTCGAGCAGGTGGCGCTCAACCGCAAGCTCAACCGCCTCCTCACCGACGTCGAGCTGCCGGTCAAGGTCGACGACCTCTTCCGCCGCCCCATCGACCGGGAGGCCGTCCACTCGGTGTTCGACGCGCTCGAGTTCGCCGTCCTGCGCGAGCGGCTCTTCGCCAGCCTCCCCGCCGAGTCGCCCGAGGCACCCGAGGAGGGCATCGACACCGACGTCACCGCCCTCGTGGCCGGCGAGCTCGCCGGGTGGCTGGGGTCCCGCCGGTCGGGGCTCCTCGGCGTCGACGTCACCGGGACGGCGGCGCAGGGGAGCGGTGACGCGTGGGCCCTGGCGATCGCCGACGACGCCGGCACGGCGGTGACCATCGACCTCACCGAGGTCGGCCCCGAGGACGAGTCCGTGCTCGCCGCCTGGCTCGCCGACCCTGCCTCGCCCAAGGCCCTCCACGACGCCAAGGACGCGACGCACGCCCTCGCCGGACGTGGCTTCGAGCTCGCGGGCGTCGCCTTCGACACCGCCGTCGCGGCCTACCTCTGCCGCCCGGACCAGCGGCGGTACGACCTCGCCGACCTGTCCGTGCGGTACCTCCGCCGCGAGCTGTCCGCCGACGAGGACGCCTCCGGGCAGGGCATGCTCGTGCTGGACGAGTCCGACGCCGGCCGGCAGGCCGGCGTGCGGGCCGCGGCCGTCCGTGACCTCGCGACCGGCCTGCAGACCGAGCTCGAGGACCGCGGCGCCGGCCACCTGCTCGCCGAGCTCGAGCTGCCGGTCCTCGGGGCGCTGGCCCGCATGGAGCGTGCCGGCATCGCGGCCGACCTCGGCTACCTCCAGGAGCTGGAGAAGCGGTTCGGCACGGCCGTGGACGACGCAGCCTCCGCCGCGTACGCCGTCATCGGCCACGACGTGAACCTCTCCTCGCCGAAGCAGCTGCAGGAGGTGCTCTTCACCGAGCTGGACATGCCGAAGACGAAGAAGACGAAGACCGGCTACACGACGGACGCCGACGCCCTCGCCGACCTCTTCGCCAAGACCGAGCACCCCTTCCTCGCGCACCTGCTCGCCCACCGCGACGCGATCCGGCTGCGGCAGACCGTCGAGGGGCTGCTCCGCTCCGTCGCCCCCGACGGTCGCATCCACACCACCTTCCACCAGACCATCGCGGCGACGGGACGGCTGAGCTCGACCGACCCGAACCTGCAGAACATCCCAGTGCGGACCGAGGAGGGGCAGCGGATCAGGCGCGGCTTCGTCGTCGGCGAGGGGTACGCCACGCTCATGACGGCGGACTACTCCCAGATCGAGATGCGGATCATGGCCCACCTCTCCGGCGACCCGGGCCTCGTCGAGGCCTTCCGCAGCGGGGAGGACCTCCACTCCTACGTCGGGTCGCGGGTCTTCGAGGTGCCCACCGACGCGGTCACCAGCGCCATGCGCGCGAAGATCAAGGCGATGAGCTACGGCCTGGCCTACGGGCTGTCGGCCTTCGGCCTGTCCCGGCAGCTGCGCATCGAGGTGGGTGAGGCGCGCACGCTCATGGACGACTACTTCGAGCGGTTCGGCGGCGTCCGGGACTACCTCGCCGGCGTGGTCGACGAGGCACGGCGCACCGGGTACACCCAGACGATCATGGGTCGGCGCCGCTACCTGCCCGACCTCACGAGCGACAACCGGCAGCGCCGCGACATGGCCGAGCGGATGGCCCTCAACGCGCCGATCCAGGGCAGCGCAGCGGACATCATCAAGGTGGCCATGGTCAACGTCGAGCGTGCGCTGGACGCGGCGGGTCTGCGCTCCCGGCTGCTCCTCCAGGTGCACGACGAGCTCGTCCTCGAGGTCGCAGCGGGGGAGGAGGAGGCCGTCGAGGCGCTCGTCCGCGAGCACATGGCCGCCGCCGCCGACCTCCAGGTGCCCCTCGACGTCTCCGTCGGTCTCGGCCGCTCCTGGCACGACGCCGCCCACTGAGACCGCGCACCGGACCCGCCGGTGCCGGGTGCGGGGTGCGGCTACGCCGGCAGGTGGGTGACGAAGATGGCGGTGCCGGGCAGGTAGCGGCCGCGGACGGGCCCCCAGCCGCCCCAGACCTGCTGGTTGCCCTCCTGCCACTCCGGCTCGACGACGTCGTCGAGGACGAGCCCCGCCGCGGTCACCTCACGCACGTGGTCCCCGAGGGTGCGGTGGTACTCGGCGTAGACCGGTGCGCCGTCGTCGTCGACCTCCACGTAGGGGGTGCGGTCGAAATACGAGCGGAGCACGCGCATCCCGGCGGGGGACGGGTCGTCGGGGAACGCCCACCGCACCGGGTGGACGACGGCGAACACCCACCGCCCGCCGGGCCGCAGCACCCGCGCCACCTCGGCGTGGACCCGGGCGGCGTCGGGGACGAAGGCGATCGCGCCGAAGGACGTGAACGCGACGTCCACGCTGCGGTCGGCCAGCGGCAGCGCGCGGGCGTCGGCGACGAGGGCCGGCACGTGGGTCCCGGTGCGGTGGTCGAGCTCCGCCGACTGGGCCACCATCCCGGGCGCCACGTCCGTCGCCAGCACCCGCGCCCCCCGGCCCGCCAGCCAGCGCGAGCACTGGGCCGCACCGGCGCCGACCTCGAGCACCCGCTGCCCCGACAGGTCCCCGAGCAGCCCCGCGTCCTCCTCCCGGAGGCCCTCCGGGCACCAGCGGAAGTCGGCGTCGCCGAGGAACTCCCCGTGCTCACCGAGGTACTCCTCGGCGTTCTCGCTCCACCACCGCCCGGTCGCCCGGGCCGCAGCCGCGGCGTCCACGTCCCAGAACCCGGCACCTCTCATGGGCCCATCCTGCCCCGCCGCGGCCCGCGCCCGGCGCCTGGGACGTTCGCCGCGCGGCGGGCGACCGTCCCGCCGTTAGGCTGGCCGAGGTCTCGCGCCCCCGTGGCGCCCCCCGACATCGAGGAGAAGTTCGTGCGCATCGGTCTGCTCACCGGCGGTGGCGACTGCTCGGGTCTCAACGCGGCGATCCGAGCGGTCGTCAAGCACGGCATCGGGGAGTACGGGCACTCGATCATCGGCTTCCGCAACGGCTGGAAGGGTGTCGCCGAGGGCGACGTCCAGCCCCTCACCCGCGACAACATCCGCGGTGTCCTCGACACCGGTGGGACCCTCCTCGGGACGGCCCGCTACCACCCGCACAGCGCCGACGGCGGCCTGGAGGCGGTGCAGGCGACCCTCGAGGCGGAGCGCGTCGAGGCGCTCATCTGCATCGGGGGCGACGGCACGCTGCACGCGGCGAGCAAGGTCGCCGAGATGGGCGTGAAGATCGTCGCCATCCCCAAGACGATCGACAACGACGTCGCGGGCACCGACCGCTCGATCGGCTTCGACACGGCGGTGCACGTCGCCACCGAGGCCATCGACCGCATCCACACGACCGCGGAGAGCCACAACCGCGTCATGGTCGTCGAGCTCATGGGTCGCGACGCCGGCTGGATCGCGGTCCAGGCGGGCATTGCGGGCGGCGCGGAGGTCGTCCTCACGCCCGAGGAGCCCTTCGACATCGACAGGGTGGTGCGCTTCCTCAAGCACCGGCACCGGGCGCACGCCTCCTTCTCGATCGTCGTCGTCGCCGAGGGCGCAGTGCCGGTCGAGGGCAGCTCGATGGAGTGGGAGACGAGGTACGGGAAGTTCGGGGAGATCGTCTCGGGCGCGGTGAGTGAGCGCGTCGCCGAGGAGATCGCCAAGCGGACCGGCTTCGACACCCGCGTCACCGTGCTCGGTCACGTGCAACGCGGGGGTACGCCGCTGCCCTCGGACCGCATCCTCGGCTCGCGCTTCGGCGTCGCCGCCGTCGACGCCCTGCAGCAGGGCTACACCGGCGTGATGACCGCCCTGCGCGGGGAGGAGGTCGTCCTCGTCCCGCTCGCCGAGGTGGCCGGCAAGTCCAAGCGTGTCCCGGCCGAGCTCATCAAGGTGGCCAACACGCTGGCCTGACCGCGCGCGAGCCCGGCTCGTCCCGGTCCGCCGAGCACGACGACGGCGCGGGCGGCGCGCCGTCGTGCTCGTTCTTGTCCCACGGGGCCGAGGCAACTAGACTCGTCCAGCGGTGACGTGTGCTCGCGGCTGGCGACACCTTGGTGGACCGAACAGTTCCGCTGGGCGTGTGGTGGGTCGCGGGGTGCGCCCCGACATCCCATATCCGCACTATTCCCTGTCCGCATCGGAGTCCGTAACTCAATGACCATCACTACGCCCACTCAGCCGAGCGCCCCGCAGGTCGCGATCAACGACATCGGCTCGGCCGAGGAGCTCCTCGCCGCAATCGACGAGACCATCAAGTACTTCAACGATGGCGACATCGTCGAGGGCACCGTCGTCAAGGTCGACCGGGACGAGGTCCTCCTCGACATCGGCTACAAGACCGAGGGCGTCATCCTCTCTCGCGAGCTGTCGATCAAGCACGACGTCGACCCCGACGAGGTCGTCTCCGTCGGTGACCAGATCGAGGCCCTTGTTCTCCAGAAGGAGGACAAGGAGGGCCGGCTGCTCCTGTCGAAGAAGCGCGCCCAGTACGAGCGGGCCTGGGGCACGATCGAGAAGATCAAGGAGGAGGACGGCGTCGTCACCGGCACCGTCATCGAGGTCGTCAAGGGTGGACTCATCCTCGACATCGGCCTCCGCGGCTTCCTCCCCGCCTCGCTCGTCGAGATGCGCCGCGTGCGCGACCTCCAGCCCTACGTGGGCAAGGAGCTCGAGGCGAAGATCATCGAGCTCGACAAGAACCGCAACAACGTCGTGCTCTCGCGTCGCGCCTGGCTCGAGCAGACGCAGTCCGAGGTCCGGTCCACCTTCCTGCAGACCCTGCAGAAGGGCCAGGTCCGCCAGGGCGTCGTCTCCTCGATCGTCAACTTCGGTGCGTTCGTCGACCTCGGTGGCGTCGACGGTCTCGTCCACGTCTCCGAGCTGTCCTGGAAGCACATCGACCACCCGAGCGAGATCGTCGAGGTCGGCCAGGAGGTCACCGTCGAGGTTCTCGACGTCGACATGGACCGCGAGCGCGTCTCCCTGTCGCTTAAGGCGACGCAGGAGGACCCGTGGCAGGCCTTCGCCCGCACCCACGCGATCGGGCAGGTCGTCCCCGGAAAGGTCACCAAGCTCGTCCCCTTCGGCGCGTTCGTGCGTGTCGAGGACGGCATCGAGGGCCTGGTCCACATCTCCGAGCTGGCCGTGCGCCACGTCGAGGTGCCCGAGCAGGTCGCCAAGGTCGGTGACGAGGTCTTCGTCAAGGTCATCGACATCGACCTCGAGCGTCGCCGGATCTCGCTGTCCCTCAAGCAGGCCAACGAGGGCGTCGACCCGAGCAGCGACGACTTCGACCCGTCGCTGTACGGCATGGCCGCGGAGTACGACGAGGCGGGGAACTACAAGTACCCCGAGGGCTTCGACCCCGAGACCAACGAGTGGCTCGAGGGCTACGAGACGCAGCGCGAGGCCTGGGAGGCCCAGTACGCCGAGGCCCACGCCCGGTGGGAGGCGCACAAGAAGCAGGTTGCGGCCGCCGCCGAGGCGGACGTCGAGGCGTCGAGCACGACCAGCTCGTCGAGCTCGTCGAGCTCCTCGACCAGCAGCGCTGCCCCGACGACCTACACCTCCGCTCCGGAGGAGGCCGGTGGCACGCTCGCCTCGGACGAGGCGCTGGCCGCTCTGCGGGAGAAGCTGACCGGTAACTGACCGGCGCACGCACGACGACGGCGGCCCGTCACCCGAGAGGGTGGCGGGCCGCCGTCGTCCCGTCCGCGGCCGGGAGGCTCACCGGCCCGCCGGGGCCGTCACGCTTGGGTAGGGCGGCTACCCCGCCGGGACCCGGGTGATCTCCGGGCGCGCCATCGGCGGGCCCAGGCCGCGGAGCCGGCCGCGGACCACGCGCACCACGAGCGCCGGGCGGAACAGGTTCAGCGGTGAGCCCATGAGGTGGTAGACGCGTCCGAGCACCTCCCCGGCGTGCGGGTCCCCGCGGACGGCGAGCCTGTCCACCTGGCGCGCCCACGCCCCCAGTGCTGACTGCACCCTCGGGACGCTGCCCGTGCTCGCGGCGTAGCGGAGGTCCTCGTTCGTCGCGATGGACCACGGCAGCGCGGCGACCCGACAGAAGCGGCGGACCAGCCGTCGCTCGTCGCCACGGCGCAGCCCGCGGGTCAGGGCATCCCGCAGCAGGAGCGCCTCGCACGCCGCGACCGTGACGCCCTGCCCGTAGATCGGGTTGAACGCGCACAGGGCGTCGCCGACCACGAGGAGGCCGGCGGGCAGGCCGCGGAGCCGTTCGTAGTGGTGGCGGCGGTTCGCCGTCTGCCGATGGACCACCACGTCCGTCTCCGGCGTCCCGGTCCGGGTCAGCTCGGCGATGGCGTCGTCGCGCAGGCCGGCGAGGAACCGCGTGTACCCGTCGTTGTCGCGCGGCGGGCGGTCCTCACCCGACCCGACGAGCCCCACGACGAAGCGTCCTCCCTCGAGCGGCAGGACGATGCCGCCCCGCGGGTGCGCGGGCGTCTGCATCAGGACGATCCCCGGCACCGCCAGCCGCTGCCGGTCGAGGCTGAACACCCGCGTCGCGTAGCCGATGCGCGCGTCCACCTCCGAGACGGCGGGCACCGGGACACCCGCAGCGGCCAGCCACGCCGGGAGCCGCGAGCTGCGCCCCATGGCGTCGACGACGAGGTCGGCCGCCACCGGCCCGCCGTCGACGTCCACCTCCCACGCGGGCCCGCCCGCGCGGCCGCGTCGCAACCCGCGCACCCGCACGCCGTCGCGCACCTCGACCCCGGCCACCCCCCGTACCCGGCACCGGACGAGGTGCTCGAACAGCGGGCGGGACGCCGAGAGCACCTCGAACTGCCGCCCGGCGGGAGCCCACCCGTTCTCCCCGAGCCAGGCCAGCGCACCCGTGTCCAGCGGCACGGCGCCGGCCGCCCGGAGCTCCGCACCGAAACCCGGCAGCAGCTCCTCGACCGCGAGCAGCCCCCGGTAGAGGTACACGTGCGCGTGCCTCCCCTGCGGGACGCCGTCCCGGGGCTCGGGACCGTCGGGCAGGCGGTCCCGTTCGAGGACGGTGACCGACCGTCCGTCCCCGGCGGCCGCGGCAGCCGCGAACAGCCCGGCGAGCCCACCGCCCAGCACGACGACGTGGTGCAGGCGCCGAGGACGGCGGCCCGCCGCCGCCCTGACAGGAGCTCGGGGGCCGGTGTCCGCCGGGCCCGAGGAGCTGCGTGGACGACGCATCGCGGCCTCCGATCGGGAACGGGACCACTCTTCCAGAGCGGGGCCCGCCCGCACAGAGGTGCTGGATCCCCGGCACGCCTGCGGCGTGCCCCGAGCGGGCGTCACCGGTGGCCCGCGGCCCGCGTCAGTCGGCCGCCAGGTAGCGCGGGTTAGGGTCGCCCCATGAGCAGCACCCCGACCTCGACCCTCCGCCACGAGCGCGTCCGCCACGACCTCGCCGTCCGTCCGATGACCGTGACGGCGTGGCGCGACCTCACCCCCCGCATGCGGCGGGTGACGCTGGCCGGCCCGATGGGGGGCTTCACGAGCCCAGGCCCCGGCGACCACGTCAAGGTCTTCTTCCCCGACCCCGCCACCGGTGTGCTCAACGCCCCACGTGTCGTCGACGGTCGCCTCGAGCGTCCGGCGGGCGAGGTCGTCGCCCGCGACTACACCCCGCTCGTCACCGCGCACGGAGAGCTCGAGCTCGACCTCGTCGTGCACGGCGACGACGGGCCCGCCTCCGCCTGGGCGTCGCGTGTGACGGCCGGAGCGGAGCTCGTCGTCGCCGGCCCCCGCGGGTCGAAGCTCGCGCCCGAGGGAGCGGACTGGTACGTCCTCGCCGGCGATGAGACGGCGCTGCCCGCGATCTCCCGCTGGCTGGGGATGCTGCCCGACGACGCGGACGTCACCGTCCTCGTCGAGGTCCAGGACGCCGCGGACGAGGCCTACCTCGGGGCGCTCGGCTCGCCCCACCCCGTGACCTACCTCCACCGTGGAGCCGCCGCCCCCGGGACGACGACGTTGCTCGCCGACGCCGTCCGGGCACTGCCGGCACGGGAGGGTGCCGGCTTCTGGTGGCTCGCGGGTGAGTCGCAGTCCCTCGTCCCGGCGCGTCGCTACCTGCGGCGGGAGCTGGGCCTGAGCCAGGACGCCGTCGACTGCAGCGGGTACTGGAGGCGCGGCGCGGCGGACCACGACCACCACGCGCCCGTCGACCCGCAGGACCCGGACCAGTGAGGACGGTCCTCGTCACCGGCTTCGGCCCCTTCGACGAGCACACCGAGAACCCCTCGGCGCTGGCCGTCGGGCGGCTGGCAGAGACCTGGACGGCCCCGCCGGGCGTCAGGCTCGTCACCTCCGTCCTGCCGGTCTCCTTCCGGCGGGCCACCGAGGAGGTCGGGGCACTGGTCGAGCGGTACCGGCCCGCCGTCGTCGTCGGTGTCGGGCTGGCCGCCGGGGCGCGGCGGATCGCCCTCGAGCGCGTCGCCATCAACCTGGCCGACGCCCGAATCCCTGACGTCGACGACGAGCAGCCGGTCGACGTCCCCGTCGTCCCCGGCGGACCGACCGCGCTGCTGGCCACGCTGCCCGTCAAGGCGGTCCGCGCGGCGCTCGAGACCGCGGGGCTCACCGCCGACCTGTCCCTGTCCGCCGGCAGCTACGTGTGCAACGCGGTGATGTACGCCGGTCTCGCCCGTGCCGGGGACGGCGTGCCCTCCGGCTTCGTCCACGTGCCTCCCGCGGAGGTGGTGCCCGTCGCCGACGTCGTCCGGGCGCTCGGGGTCCTGCTCGACACGGTGCTTGCCGACCCCGGCGAGCTCGCCGTGCCCGGCGGCCGCGAGCACTAGGCTCACCGGTGTGCTGCGCATAGGTCTGACCGGGGGCATCGGTGCCGGGAAGTCGACCGTCGCCCGGGAGCTGGAACGGCTCGGCGCGGTCGTCATCGACGCCGACGCCGTCGCACGGGAGGTCGTCGCGCCGGGCACCCCGGGGCTGGCGGCGGTGGTCGCCGAGTTCGGGGAGGACGTCCTCACACCCGACGGTGCTCTCAACCGCCCGGCACTGGGCCGGATCGTCTTCTCCGACCCCGGCGCCCGGGCGCGCCTCGAGGCCCTCACCCACCCCCGCATCGCCGCGGAGACCGCTCGGCGCACCGCCGAGCTCCCCGCCGGCAGCGTGATCGTCCACGACGTCCCGCTCCTCGTGGAGAACCGGCTCGCCGGGAACTACGACCTCGTCGTCGTCGTCGGGGCCGACGAGGAGGTCCGGCTCGTGCGCCTTATCCGCGACCGCGGCATGGCACGCGAGGACGCCCTGGCGCGCATCCGGGCGCAGGCGGACGACGACGACCGGCGCGCCGTCGCGGACGTCTGGCTGGACAACTCCGGCACCACCGAGGACCTCCTCGCGCAGGTCCGCGAGCTCTGGGAGGAGCGCGTGACTCCGCTGCGGGAAGCGGGGGCGTAGGCCCACCTCGCGTCGTCGCCGTCCGCCCACCGCGAAGCCGACCGACCGGCACCGCGCGATGTCGGTGGTCCAACGTACCGTTGAGCCATGCGTCCCGTCACCGACCTCCAGCGGTCCGTCGCGCCGATCGAGGTCATTTCCGAGTACACCCCCTCCGGCGACCAGCCGACCGCCATCGCCGAGCTCGCGGCGCGCCTCAGGGCGGGGGAGAAGGACATCGTCCTCCTCGGTGCCACCGGGACCGGCAAGTCCGCGACGACGGCGTGGCTCATCGAGCAGGTGCAGCGGCCCACGCTCGTGATGGCGCCGAACAAGACGCTCGCGGCGCAGCTCGCCACCGAGTTCCGAGAGCTGCTGCCCAACAACGCCGTCGAGTACTTCGTCTCCTACTACGACTACTACCAGCCCGAGGCGTACATCGCGAGCACCGACACCTTCATCGAGAAGGACTCCTCGATCAACGACGAGGTCGAGCGACTGCGGCACTCGGCCACCAACAACCTCCTCACCCGGCGTGACGTCGTCGTCGTCGCCTCGGTGTCGTGCATCTACGGCCTCGGCACGCCGCAGGAGTACGTCGACCGCATGGTCCAGCTCAAGGTCGGGGACGTCGTCGACCGCGACGACCTCCTGCGCCAGTTCGTCCAGATGCAGTACACCCGCAACGACCTCGCCTTCACCCGCGGCACCTTCCGGGTGCGCGGGGACACCGTGGAGATCATCCCGGTATACGAGGAGCTCGCCATCCGCATCGAGATGTTCGGTGACGAGATCGAGGCGCTCTACACGCTGCACCCGCTCACGGGTGACGTCGTGCGGCAGGAGGAGGCCATCCACCTCTTCCCGGCGAGCCACTACGTCGCCGGGCCGGAGCGGATGGAGCGCGCCATCGCCACCATCGAGGACGAGCTCGCCGAGCGGCTCGAGGAGCTGGAGTCGCAGAGCAAGCTGCTCGAGGCCCAGCGGCTGCGCATGCGCACCACCTACGACATCGAGATGATGCGGCAGATCGGGAGCTGCTCCGGGATCGAGAACTACTCGCGGCACATCGACGGCCGTGGCCCCGGCACCGCACCGCACACCCTGCTCGACTACTTCCCCGAGGACTTCCTCCTCGTCATCGACGAGTCCCACGTCACCGTCCCGCAGATCGGGGCGATGTACGAGGGGGACATGTCCCGCAAGCGGACCCTGGTGGACCACGGTTTCCGGCTGCCCAGCGCGATGGACAACCGCCCGCTGCGCTGGGAGGAGTTCCTCGAGCGGATCGGCCAGACCGTCTACCTCTCGGCCACCCCGGGCCAGTACGAGCTGTCCCAGTCCGACGGCGTCGTGGAGCAGATCATCCGGCCCACCGGGCTCGTCGACCCCAAGGTCGTCGTCAAGCCGACCGAGGGGCAGATCGACGACCTCCTCGGGGAGATCCGGGACCGCACCGAGCGGGACGAGCGGGTGCTCGTGACGACGCTGACGAAGAAGATGTCGGAGGACCTCACCGACTACCTCCTCGAGCGCGGCGTCAAGGTGCAGTACCTCCACTCGGAGGTCGACACGCTGCGCCGGGTCGAGCTGCTGCGCGAGCTGCGGATGGGCAGCGTCGACGTCCTCGTCGGCATCAACCTCCTGCGGGAGGGCCTCGACCTGCCCGAGGTGTCCCTCGTCGCCATCCTCGACGCCGACAAGCAGGGCTTCCTGCGCTCGGCCACCTCGCTCATCCAGACCATCGGACGGGCGGCCCGTAACGTGTCCGGTGAGGTCCACATGTACGCCGACTCGGTGACGGCGGCGATGGCCGAGGCGATCGAGGAGACCAACCGCCGCCGGGACAAGCAGCTCGCGTACAACGAGGAGCACGGGATCGACCCCACCCCGCTGCGCAAGCGGATCGGGGACATCACCGACATGCTCGCCCGCGAGGCCGTCGACACCGCCGAGCTGCTCGAGGGCGGCTACCGCGGCGCAGGTAAGGGGGCGAGCGCGAAGGACAAGCAGGCCACCGGGTCGGCGCTGCGCAACCGGCTCGGCACGGCGGCGGCGAGCGACCTCGCCGACCTCATCCACCAGCTGGACCAGCAGATGCGCGGGGCCGCCGAGGAGCTGCAGTTCGAGCTGGCCGCGCGCCTGCGGGACGAGATCTCCGACCTCAAGAAGGAGCTGCGGCAGATGCAGGCCGCCCAGTAAGCAGCGCGGGGCGTGACGCACGGCTCAGTGGACGCCTGCGTGCCTGCCCCGCCGGGGTGACGTATGGTGCTGCGGCGGAGGGGAGTATTCCCCAACGGTGGTGTCGTCAGCCCAGTGGGTCAGTGCCCGCTCGGTGCCACCGGCGCCCGGCAATTGGCCGGCGCGGAAGAGACCTCCGGTACCGCGCCCTACGTACCGGAGGCACAGTGGACGTTCCCGCCCTCGCCTGGATCATCCTGTTCGCAGTCATTATCACGATGATCACTGTCGACATCGTCGGCCACGTGCGCACACCGCACGCCCCCACCCTGAAGGAAGCCGCCTGGTGGTCGGTCGCGTACGTCGCGATGGCACTGATCTTCGGCGTCATCGTGCTGCTGGTGTGGGGCTCGGGGTACGGCCTGGAGTACTTCTCCGGCTACGTCACGGAGAAGAGCTTGTCCGTCGACAACCTGTTCGTCTTCGTCATCATCATCGCCGCGTTCCGTGTCCCCCGGAACTACCAGCAGGAGGTCCTGCTGGCCGGCATCGTCATCGCGATCGTGCTCCGCGGTGTCTTCATCGCGCTGGGTGCCGCGGCGATCGAGAACTTCTCCTGGGTGTTCTACATCTTCGGCGCGATCCTCATCTGGACGGCGATCTCCCAGGCACGGCAGGGCGTGGAGACGGGCGAGCACGACGACGAGTACCAGGAGACCGGCTTCGTCCGGCTGGTGCGGCGCTTCTTCCCGGTGACCGACGACTACGTCGGCGGCAAGCTGCTCACGAGGCAGAACGGCAAGCGGATGATCACGCCGATGCTCCTCGCCATCCTGGCGATCGGTAGCGCGGACATCCTCTTCGCCGTCGACTCCATCCCGGCGATCTTCGGCCTCACCCAGGAGCCCTACCTCGTCTTCGCGGCGAACGCGTTCTCGCTGCTGGGTCTGCGCCAGCTCTACTTCCTCATCGATGGGCTCCTCGACAAGCTCGTCTACCTCCACTACGGCTTGGCCGCGATCCTCGGGTTCATCGGGCTCAAGCTCGTCGTCCACGCGCTGCACACCAACGAGCTCGCGTTCATCAATGGTGGTGAGGAGTGGCACGGGCTGCCCGAGCCCGGGATCGTCGTGTCGCTGCTGTGGATCATCGGCGTGCTGACCATCACCGTGCTTGCGAGCGTGGCGAAGAACAGGAAGGACGCCCGCGAGGTCGAGTCCGGCGCCACCCGCGACTGACGCAACGGTTCCCGGCGTCACAACGCGGCCGGACCCGCGGCCCGGGGCCCCACCCCTCACGCGCCGAGAGCGGGATTGTTATCAGCACGATCCCGCTCTCGGCCGACAACCGAGGGCTCGTGTGCGTCGGCGATGTGCGTGAGCCAGCTGTCGGTGACGGGCGGGGGCTCGCGTCCGTGGTCGCCACAACCCTGCTCTCGGCGACGGGGTGGGGAGCGACGGGCGGGGCGCTTGCGCGTCGCGGTGACCCTCGCGGGTGCCGGCCTCGCCGCGGTCACCAGCCGCGGGCGCGCCACTCCGCCAGGTGGGGGCGCTCGGCGCCCAGCGTGGTCGGACGGCCGTGGCCGGGCCAGACGACCGTGTCGTCGGGGTAGACCGCGAAGAGCCGCTGCTCGACGTCGTCGAGAAGACGGGTGAAGTCCTCCGGGCTTCGCGTCTTGCCGACGCCGCCGGGGAAGAGGCTGTCACCCGTGAACAGGTGCACACGGCCGGGACGCCCGGAGCCGTCTTCCTCGGTGAGGGCCAGGGCCACGGACCCCGGGGTGTGCCCGCGCAGCGCGACGACGTCGAGGGCCACCGCGCCGCCGGAGTCGACGGTGATCCGGTCACCGTGGGCGAGCAGCACGTCGACCGGAACCGGCAGGTCGGACGCGTCCGCGGCACCGGCCGCCGTGCGGGCGCCCGTGGCCGCGACGACCGCGGGCAGGGCCCGGTGGTGGTCCCAGTGGCCGTGGGTCGTCACCACGGTGCGGAGCGGTCCTTCCTGGGCAAGCAGGGTGAGGACGGCGTCGGCGTCGTCGGCGGCGTCGACGAGCAGCTGCTCACCGGACGGCGCGGTGAGGAGGTAGACGTTGTTGTCCATCGCCGAGACCGAGATCCGGTCCAGCCGGGCACTACCGAGGAAAGTCGTGTCGGTCATGGCTCGATCCTTCCAGGGTGCTGCAGGTGGAGCCTGGCGAGCCGCTCTCCAGCACGTGGTCACCAGTGGTCGACGACGGCGATGCCCTCCTCCGCCAGCCGGTCGGTGAACCGGGGGTCCCGCAGCATCCGTGCCTCCCACCCGCGCAGGGTGGCGGCGTCGTCGTCACCCGGCACGCCCGGGTGGCAGAACAGCTCGCTCGTGCCCTCCGGGAGCTTCGCCAGCGTGTCGAGGTAGCTGTCGAGCAGGCGCGCGTAGCTGCCGTGCTCGGCGGCACTGGTGCGGTTGGTGAGCACGGCGGCGGGGATCGGCACGCCGTGCCGGTCGGCCGCCACGACGGCGCGTGCGTGCGCTCCCGCGAACGGTGCCGCCTCGTGGGGGAGCAGGTAGGGAGCGCCGTCGCGGGGGAGCCGGAAGCCCAGGCCCTCCTCCCCGCAGAACGCCAGCGTCGCCTCGAGCCAGGTGGCGCCGTGCAGCCCGTAGAGGACCGAGGTGTGCGCGTCGACCGCGGCGACGGCCCCGACCCGGTCCCGGACCCAGCCGAGCTGCGCGGCGACCTCCGCAAGAACGTCCGCCGTGCTCCCTCTGGAGGCTGCGACCGGGTCGGTGTGGAGGAACCCGTCAGCAGTGACGAGTGAGGGGGCCGCAGTGAGCGGGCGCCACGGCGGCACGTCGTCGTCGCTCGTGAGCGTGACATGCACGCGCACCCCCGGGCGCCCGGCGACGGCGTCCGCCGCCGCCTCGGCGAAGGGTGTGACCGGCATGATCGTCACCGCACTGACCGCGCCCTCGGCGAACAGGTCGAGGACGACCTCCGAGTCGGCCCGGCTCCGGCCCACGTCGTCCGCGGTGACGACCAGGCGGCGGCTCACGGCCGCCCCCGCTCGACCGGTCCGGCGGACGTCCCGGTCCCGGGCGCGGGCCCGCTGGTGAGGTCACCGCTCGCCGGCCGGATCTCCGGGAGGTCGTGAGGGGTGTCGTCCGGCACGCGGATGAACCGGGCGAGGACCGCTCCGGCGAGAGCCACGACGAAGGGGTAGGCGCACACGTAGACGCGGAAGGCCAGCGCCGGGTCGTCGCCGGGGTCGTCCCCGGAGTAGTAGCCGAAGAACAGCCCAAGCGACGCGAGCGCGAGGCCGTTGAGCGCCCCGTTGAGACGGCCGAGGACGCCGAAGGCGGAGAGGAACAGGCCCTCGCGGTGCTCACCGTGCGTGGCGGCGTCGTGGTCGAGGACCCGTGCGATGACGAGGTCGTTGGTGGCGAGCATCCCCGACCAGCCGACGCCGAGGAGCAGCCCTGCGGGGAGCGCGGTCCACAGGGTGGTCGCGAGGAAGAGCGGCACGAAGCTCAGCGCGAGGACGAGGAACGCCAGCCGCCACGTCCAGGCGGCGCCCCGCCGGGCGACGACGCGGGTCCACACGGCCAGCCCGCCTGCCGAGACGACGATGACCGCGGCCTGGAGGTACAGCGCGTAGGCGACGGGCAGGCCGAGGGAGTAGCGGACGTAGAGCTGGACCCCGGTCAGGACCAGTGCCATCGCGCTGAGGTAGCAGGCGCTGGCGAGGCCGATCTGCCAGAACAACCGGTTGCGGAGGATGGTGGCGAGGGTCGGGAGGAAGCGGGACCGGGTCGACGACGCGTGGTCGGGGTTCTCCCGCGCCCCCAGTGCCATGACGACGATGGCGACGGTCGCGACGACGGCGTAGATGACCGCCGTCGTGCGGAAGCCCTCCGTCGACTCCTCGGTCCCGAAGACCTGCGTAGTGAGCAACGGGGTGAGCGCGAGGGAGACGACGAGGGCCACGAGCTGGAAGCCTTGTCGCAGCGAGTTGGCGGCGGCGCGCCGCCGCTCACCCGGGAAGAGCTCGGGGAGGAGGGCGCCGTAGTTCGCGTTGAGCAGCGAGTCGCACGCCTCGCACAGGATCGCGAAGACGGCGAACCACACGACGAGGGTGACGCCGTCGAGGGTGTCCGGTACCCAGAAGAAGCCGACCAGACCCACCGCCAGCAGCGGGCCCCCGACGAGCAGCCACGGCCGGCGGCGTCCGTAGCGGGTGCGCGTCCGGTCCGAGAGGTGGCCGAGCAGCGGGTTGTCGACGGCGTCGATGACGGCGTAGACCGCCATGACGATCCCGTACGCGCGGACGTCGAGCCCCAGGATGTCGACGTAGAAGAGGATCATCGAGCCCTTGATCATGTTGATCGGGATCGAGGTGCCGAACATGCCGATCGCGTACCGCCACGGCGCGGTCACAGGGGTGCTCACGAGGACAACGTAGTGGCCCGCCCCACGACCGCAGCGCGCTTTCCCCAGGTCGTGCGCCGCGGCGGTGACGTCGAACACATGTACAGACGTCGGTGCGCCGCGTATCATCGCGGGGTGAGTGATCAGCTTCTCGTGCGCGGTGCGCGCGAGCACAATCTTCGCAACGTCGACCTCGAGCTCCCGCGGGACAGCCTCATCGTCTTCACCGGCCTGTCCGGGTCGGGGAAGTCGTCCCTCGCCTTCGACACGATCTTCGCCGAGGGTCAGCGCCGCTACGTCGAGTCGCTGTCGTCCTACGCGCGCCAGTTCCTCGGCCAGATGGACAAGCCCGACGTCGACTTCATCGAGGGCCTGAGCCCGGCGGTCGCCATCGACCAGAAGTCCACGAGCCGCAACCCGCGCTCGACGGTCGGCACGATCACCGAGATCTACGACTACCTCCGGCTGCTCTACGCCCGCGCGGGCACCCAGTACTGCCCCGTCTGCGGCGAGCGCGTGACCGCCCAGACCCCCCAGCAGGTCGTCGACCGTCTGCGGGAGATGCCCGAGGGAACCCGCTTCCAGATCCTCGCCCCGGTCGTCCGCGGCCGGAAGGGCGAGTACGGCGAGCTCTTCCGCGAGCTGCAGTCCACCGGGTTCTCCCGGGTGCGCGTCGACGGCGCCGTCCACTCCCTCTCCGAGCCGCCGACGCTGGAGAAGAAGATCAAGCACGACATCGACGTCGTCGTCGACCGCCTCGTGGTCCGCGACTCGATGCGCCAGCGCCTCACCGACTCGGTCGAGACCGCGCTCCGGCTCGCCGACGGGCTCCTCGTCGCCGAGCTCGTCGACCTGCCGGAGGACGACCCGGACCGCGAGCGTCGCTTCTCGGAGAAGCGCGCCTGCCCCAACGACCACCCGCTCCAGCTCGAGGAGATCGAGCCGCGGACCTTCTCCTTCAACGCGCCCTACGGTGCGTGCCCGGAGTGCTCCGGCATCGGCTCGCGGCTCGAGGTCGACCCCGAGCTCGTCGTCCCGGACGAGGAGATGACGCTCGCCGAGGGCGCCGTCCAGCCTTGGGCACGGTCCTCCTCGGAGTACTTCCTGCGGCTGCTGCGGGCGCTGGGCGACGACCTCGGGTTCTCCGTCGACGCGCCGTGGCGGAGCCTGCCCGCGCGGGCGAAGGAGGCGATCCTCCACGGCAACGACTACCAGGTGCACGTGAAGTACCGGAACCGGTGGGGCCGTGAGCGCGCCTACACGACCGGCTTCGAGGGCGTCATCGCCTTCATCGAGCGCAAGCACGCCGAGACGGAGTCGGACTCCTCGCGTGAGCGCTACGAGGGCTACATGCGGGAGGTCGCCTGCCCGGTGTGCCGCGGCGCGCGGCTCAAGCCCGAGGTGCTCGCCGTGAAGATCGGTGGCCTGTCCATCGCCGAGCTCTGCGACCTGCCGATCGAGGACGTCGCCCCGTTCCTCGACCGGATGGAGCTCGGCGAGCGCGAGCTGGCCATCGCGGGCCAGGTGCTCAAGGAGATCCGCGCCCGGCTCGGGTTCCTCGTGGACGTGGGCCTCACCTACCTCAGCCTCTCCCGCCCGTCGGCGACCCTGTCCGGAGGGGAGGCGCAGCGCATCCGGCTCGCGACGCAGATCGGCTCCGGCCTGGTCGGTGTGCTCTACGTGCTCGACGAGCCGAGCATCGGGCTGCACCAGCGGGACAACCGCCGGCTCATCGACACCCTCGTGCGCCTGCGCGACCTCGGCAACACGCTGATCGTCGTCGAGCACGACGAGGACACGATCCGCGTCGCCGACTGGATCGTCGACATCGGCCCGGGTGCCGGTGAGGCGGGTGGCCACATCGTGCACTCGGGGCACCTGCCCGAACTGCTCTCCACCGAGGCGTCCCTCACCGGTGCCTACCTGTCGGGGCGGCGCTCGATCCCGATGCCGGCGAGCCGGCGTCCCATCGACCGCGGCCGCATGGTGCGGGTCGTGGGGGCGCGGGAGAACAACCTCAGGAACGTCACGGTCGACTTCCCGCTCGGGAGCTTCGTCGCCGTCACCGGCGTCTCCGGCTCCGGCAAGTCGAGCCTCGTCAACGGCATCCTCTACACGGTCATGGCGAACGAGCTCAACCGCGCCCGGCGCGTCCCCGGCCGGCACAAGCGCGTCACCGGCCTGGAGCACCTCGACAAGGTGGTCCACGTCGACCAGAGCCCGATCGGCCGCACGCCGCGGTCCAACCCGGCGACGTACACCGGCGTGTGGGACCACGTGCGCAAGCTCTTCGCCGAGACGCCCGAGGCGAAGGTCCGTGGGTACACGCCGGGGCGCTTCTCGTTCAACGTCAAGGGCGGGCGCTGCGAGGCCTGCAAGGGCGACGGCACACTGAAGATCGAGATGAACTTCCTCCCCGACGTGTACGTCCCCTGCGAGGTGTGCCACGGGGCCCGGTACAACCGGGAGACCCTCGAGGTGCACTTCAAGGGCAGGACGGTCGCCGAGGTCCTCGACATGCCGATCGCCGAGGCTGCGGAGTTCTTCTCCGCGTCGCAGAAGATCTCGCGCTACCTCCACACCCTCGTCGACGTCGGCCTCGGCTACGTCCGCCTCGGGCAGAGCGGCACAACCCTCTCCGGCGGTGAGGCCCAGCGCGTCAAGCTCGCCTCCGAGCTCCAGCGCCGGACCAACGGGCGCAGCGTCTACGTCCTCGACGAGCCGACCACCGGCCTGCACTTCGAGGACATCCGCCGCCTGCTCGAGGTGCTGCAGAACCTCGTGGACAAGGGCAACACGGTCATCGTCATCGAGCACAACCTCGACGTCATCAAGAACGCCGACTGGGTCATCGACATGGGCCCCGAGGGCGGCTCCGGCGGTGGAACCGTCGTCGCCGAGGGGACGCCCGAGGAGGTCGCCCGGGTCCCCGAGTCGCACACCGGTCGTTTCCTCGCCGAGGTCCTCGAGGAGACGACGGGCGTCCCGCTGCCCGAACCGCTCGAGCTCGGCGTCTGAGCCGGGCGCACCATCGTCGACCGACGGCGGGCCTCCCTCGCGGCGGTCGGCGGACCCGACGGCCGTCCCTCGGCTGCGCAAGAAGTCCGCTCTCGGCGCCGTAAGGGGGCGCTCGGCCCGGCGCTGGACCGACGGCGCAACCCTCGGCTGCGCAAGAACTCCGCTCTCGGCGCGGTAGGGGAGCTCTCGGCGCTGTAGCGGGGGCGCTCGTGCCGCCTGTCGTGCCTGTGACGGCGCTCACTCGCCGCTAGGGTGAGGTCATGGGAGCACTGCACACCTACACGGTGACCGTCGACTGGACCGGGGCGGACGAGGCCGGGACACGGAGCTACACCTCCTACTCGCGGGACCACGAGGTGCGGGTGGAGGGCAAGCCGGCCCTGTTGGCCACGTCGGACCGCAAGGTGGCCGCGGACGTCTCCCGGTACAAGGCCGAGGAGCTTTTCGTCGGGGCGGTGTCCCAGTCGCAGATGCTCTGGTTCCTGCGCACGGCCGCGGCGCACGGCGTCGTCGTCGTCGGGTACACGGACGTCGCGACGGCCACCGAGCGGGTCGAGGGGGCGAACTCGGGCCCGTTCTCCGACATCGTGCTCCGCCCGCGGGTCACCTACGCCGAGCCGATCAGCGAGGAGGCCGCCGCCCGGCTCCACGAGGACGCCCGCGTGCAGAACCACATCGCCCGGTCGCTCAGCTGCCCCGTCCGCGTTCAGCCGGCTCCTCCTGCCCCGGGGCCGCACGTAGGCTGAGGGGATGGCCGATCCCTCCACGTACCGTCCGCGGCCGTCGGAGATCCCCACCTCACCCGGGGTCTACCGGTTCCGCGACGCCCACGGCCGGGTCATCTACGTCGGCAAGGCGAAGAACCTCCGGTCGCGGCTGAACAGCTACTTCCAGGACGTCGCCGGGCTGCACCCGCGCACCCGGCAGATGGTGACGACGGCGGCCTCCGTGGAGTGGACCGTCGTCGAGACCGAGGTCGCGTCGCTGGCCCTGGAGTACGCGTGGATCAAGGAGTACGACCCGCGCTTCAACATCAAGTACCGCGACGACAAGTCCTACCCCTACCTCGCGGTGACGATGGCGGAGGACGTCCCGCGCGCGATGGTCATGCGCGGGGCCCGTCGCAAGGGCAACCGGTACTTCGGTCCCTACGGCCACGCGTGGGCGATCCGCGAGACCGTCGACCTCATGCTGCGGGTCTTCCCCGTGCGGACGTGCTCCGCGGGTGTGTACCGGCGGGCCGAGCGCGCGGGACGGCCCTGCCTCCTCGGCTACATCGACAAGTGCTCCGCACCCTGCGTGGGCCGGATCTCGGTCGAGGACCACCGCGAGCTCGCCGAGGACTTCTGCACGTTCATGGCCGGCCAGACGCGCCCGTTCGTGCGTCGGCTCGAGCAGGAGATGAGGGCCGCGTCGGCGGCGCTGGACTTCGAGCGCGCCGCCCGCCTCCGGGACGACCTCGCGGCCCTCAACCGCGTCGTGGAGAAGAACGAGGTCGTGCTGCCCGACGGCACCGACGCCGACGTCTTCGCCATGGCCGCCGACGAGCTCGAGGCCGCGGTCCAGGTCTTCCACGTCCGCGACGGCCGCATCCGCGGCCAGCGTGGCTGGGTGGTGGAGAAGGTGGAGGAGGCGAGCGACGCCGAGCTCGTCGAGCGGCTCCTCCAGCAGGTCTACGGTGACGTCGCCGACGACGACGACGGCGGGTCCACCCGCACGTCCGCCGTCCCACGTGAGGTGCTCGTCCCCGTCCTCCCGGCCGACCTGGAGCAGGTGAGCACGTGGCTCCGGGAGCTGCGCGGGGCCAACGTCTCGGTCCGTGTGCCCCAGCGGGGTGACAAGCGGGCGCTCGCCCAGACGGTCCAGCGCAACGCCGAGCACGCGCTCATGCTCCACAAGACAAGGCGCGCCGGTGACCTCACCACCCGCTCGCAGGCCCTGGCCGACCTCGCCGAGGCGCTCGACCTCGAGGACGCACCGCTGCGGGTCGAGTGCTACGACATCTCCCACACCCAGGGCACCCACCAGGTCGGGTCGATGGTCGTCTTCGAGGACGGCCTGCCGCGCAAGAACGCATACCGGCGCTTCGTCGTCCGCGGCGCCGACGGCACGGGCGCCCGCGACGACACCGAGGCCATCGCCGAGGTGCTCACCCGTCGCTTCCGGCACTACCGCTCGGCCCGCGAAGGTGCGGTCGACGACGACGGCAAGCCGCTGACCTCCGGGCCGGTCGACCCGGACACCGGGCGCCCGACGCGGTTCGCCTACCCGCCCAACCTCGTCGTCGTCGACGGCGGGCAGCCGCAGGTCGCCGCCGCCCAGCGGGTGTTCGACGAGCTCGGGGTCGAGGACGTCGCGCTCGTGGGCCTCGCCAAGCGGCTGGAGGAGGTGTGGCTGCCGGGGGAGGACTTCCCGCTGGTGCTGCCCCGCACCAGCCCCGGTCTCTACCTGCTCCAGCGGCTGCGGGACGAGGCGCACCGCTTCGCCATCACCGCCCACCGGGGCCGACGGAGCAAGGCGATGACACGCTCGGTGCTCGACGACGTCCCGGGTCTGGGCCCCTCACGGCAGAAGGCGCTCCTCGCGCACTTCGGTTCCGTGGCCAAGCTCCGCAGGGCGACGGCCGAGGAGATCGCCGAGGTCCGGGGCGTGGGCCTGACGACCGCGCAGGCCGTCGTCGAGGCGCTGCGGACCGAACCGACCGCGCCGACGGCCGCCACGCCGTCGGGGACGAGCCCCGATGACCGCGCCGACGAGCGGGTGCCCGTTCCGGTGCCCGCTCCGGGACGGACGACGGGGGACGGCCGGGACGACGCACGGCCTGGCATCCTAGAGACATGACGAACGCAGGAGCGGAGCGCCCCGACACCGGCGCGGAGTCCGACGAGCGCCACCCATCGACCGTGCCGGAGGGGATCCCGCTGCTCGACGCCGAGACGCCGCCACCCGGGGCGAACCGCCGTGAGCTGCTGATCATCACCGGCATGTCCGGGGCCGGCCGCACCAGGGTGGCGAACACCCTCGAGGACATGGACTGGTTCGTCGTCGACAACCTCCCCCCGCGCATGCTCGAGCCGCTCGCGCGGATGATGACCGCCTCCGGCGGGGGGGTACAGCGGCTGGCCGCCGTCGTCGACGTGCGCAGCGGTGAGTTCTTCGCCGAGCTGCTCAACGTGCTCGACGAGCTGCGCGGCCACGGCGTCGACTACCGCATCCTGTTCCTCGAGGCCGACGACGCCGAGCTCGTGCGCCGCTACGAGCAGGTGCGCCGGGCGCACCCGCTCCAGGGCGACGGCCGGATCCTGGACGGCATCGCCCAGGAGCGCGAGCTGCTCGCCGAGCTGCGCCGGCGTGCCGACTCCATCGTCGACACGACGAGCTTCAGCCCCTACGACCTCGCCCGCCACATCCGCCAGCGGGTGGGCGAGGCGGGCGCGCAACAGGTGCAGATCACCATCGTGTCCTTCGGGTTCAAGCACGGCCTGCCGCTCGACGCGGACCACGTCGTCGACGTCCGCTTCCTGTCCAACCCCTACTGGGTGACCGAGCTGCGCCACCTGTCCGGCAAGGACGAGGAGGTCAACCGCTACGTCCTCGACCAGCCCGGCGCGCGCGAGTTCGTCGAGAACTACGTCAAGACGCTGCTGCCGGCGATCGCCGGCTACGAGCGTGAGCTCAAGAGCTACGTGACGATCGCCGTCGGCTGCACCGGCGGCCGGCACCGGTCGGTCGCGATCTCCGAGGCCATCGCCGAGGGGCTGCGCGCCCACGGCCAGCGGGTCCGCACGCTCCACCGCGACGTGGGGCGGGAGTGACGACCGAGCACTGGCCCGTGCCCGGCGCGGCGGGCCGCGGGCCCCGGGTGGTCGCGCTCGGGGGCGGGCACGGCCTGTCCGCCACCCTGGCGGCGCTGCGGCACGTGTGCAGCGATCTCACCGCCGTCGTCACCGTGGCAGACGACGGCGGCTCCTCCGGGCGCCTGCGGCACGAGCTGGGCGTGCTCCCGCCCGGGGACCTGCGGATGGCCCTGTCCGCGCTCTGTGACGACTCGGAGTGGGGTCTGACCTGGAGGGACGTCCTCCAGCACCGGTTCCGGTCCGACGGGCCGCTCGACGGGCACGCGCTCGGCAACCTCCTCATCACCACGCTGTGGGACCTGCTCGGTGACGAGGTCGCCGGGCTGGACTGGGTGGGCCGGCTGCTGGGTGCCCGCGGCCGCGTGCTCCCGATGGCGGCCGTGCCGCTCGACATCGAGGCGCGCGTCAGGCAGACCGGGATGGAGCACGCCCGCGTCGTGCGCGGTCAGTCCCGGGTCGCCGTGACGAGCGGGGTCATCGAGTCGGTCCGGCTCATCCCCGACGACCCGCCCGCCCACCCCGAGGCCATCCGCGCGGTCCAGGAGGCCGAGTGGGTCGTCCTCGGGCCGGGCTCCTGGTACACGTCGGTCATCCCGCACCTCCTCGTGCCCGAGCTCGGACGCGCCCTCGCCGAGACGACGGCGCGGCGCGCGGTGACCCTCAACCTCTCGACGCAGCCGGGGGAGACCGACGGCATGTCCGCGGGGGACCACCTGCGGACCCTCGTCGAGCACGGACCGGACCTCCGGCTGGACGTCGTCATCGCCGACCCCGCCGCCGTCGACGACCTCGACGGCCTGCTCGCCGCCGGCCAGGAGCTCGGCGCCCGGGTCCTGTTGCGTCAGGTCGGCGCCGGGGACGGCACCCCGCGCCACGACCCGCTCCGGCTCGCCGCGGCCTACCGCGACGCCTTCGACGACGTGCTGGGAGATGTGGGGGAGGCCACCGACGGTCGGAGAGGGACAGGTGGCTGAGCATGAGAAGGTGCAGGGTGGCCCCCGAGCGGGGGACGAGCAACGAGGGGGCACGGTGAGTGGGAGGAAGTCGGCCATGTCGCTGACCGCGTCCGTCAAGGACGAGCTGGCCCGGCTCCAGGTGGACCGGGTCTCCGCGCGCAAGGCGGAGGTCGCCGCCATGCTGCGGTTCGCCGGCGGGCTGCACATCATCTCCGGGCGCATCGTCATCGAGGCCGAGCTCGACCAGGGCGTGGCTGCCCGGCGGCTGCGGCTGGCCATGGCGGAGCTCTACGGCCACTCGAGCGACGTCGTCGTCGTCTCCGGTGGCGGGCTCAAGCGGGGCAACCGTTACGTCGTCCGCGTGGTCAAGGACGGGGAGTCCCTCGCCCGGCAGACCGGTCTGCTCGACGGACGTGGCCGTCCCGTGCGTGGGCTCCCGCCCGCCGTCGTCTCCGCCGGGGTCGGTGAGTCCGTCGCCGCGTGGCGTGGGGCGTTCCTTGCCCGCGGGTCGCTCACCGAGCCCGGCCGGTCCTCGGCGCTGGAGATCACCTGCCCGGGGCCCGAGGCCGCCCTCGCCCTCGTCGGCGCCGCACGACGCCTCAACGTCTCGGCCAAGGCCCGTGAGGTGCGCGGCGTCGACCGCGTCGTCATCCGCGACGGTGACGACATCAGCGCGATGCTCGCCCGGATGGGTGCCCACGACGCCGTCCTCACCTGGGAGGAGCGCCGCACCCGCCGCGAGGTGCGCGGAACCGCCAACCGGCTGGCCAACTTCGACGACGCGAACCTGCGTCGGTCGGCGCGTGCGGCCGTCGCTGCCGGGGCCCGCGTCGAGCGCGCGTTCGAGATCCTCGGCGAGGACGTGCCCGACCACCTCCTCAAGGCCGGCCAGCTGCGGCTCGCCCACAAGCAGGCGAGCCTCGAGGAGCTCGGTGCGCTGTCCGAGCCGCCGCTCACCAAGGACGCGATCGCCGGACGCATCCGCCGGCTGCTGGCCATGGCCGACAAGCGCGCCCACGAGCTGGGCATCGTCGACACCGAGGCCGTCCTGACGCCGGACATGCTCGACCTCTGAGACGCCCCCGGGCGCCCGCTGTGGCTCGGCTCACACGCGGGTCGGCAAGCCGGTGCGGTGGCGCGGACGTGGGGGCGTCTCGCGCGGACCTACGTCCCTGCGGTCCCTTTTGTCCCGGTGTAGGTTTGTGGTTGCTGGAGGGCCCGCCCGACGGGCGGCCTGGCCAGAGCGCCCTCCGGGGCATCCCAGACAGACGACCTGCGTGCGCCGAGCGGCGCACTAGAGGAGGACATAGTGACTATCCGCGTCGGCATCAACGGCTTCGGCCGCATCGGCCGCAGCTTCTTCCGCGCCGTGCTCAACAGTGGTGCAGACATCGAGATCGTCGGGGTCAACGACCTCACCGACAACAAGACCCTGGCCCACCTCCTCAAGTACGACTCCATCATGGGCGTGCTGTCCGAGGACGTGTCCTACGACGAGGAGAGCTTCACCGTCGGTGGCCGCCGGGTCAGCGTGACGGCCGAGAAGGACCCCGCCCAGCTCCCGTGGGGCGAGCTCGGGGCGGACATCGTCATCGAGTCCACCGGCCGGTTCGTCGCGCGTGACGCCGCCAAGGCGCACCTCGACGCCGGGGCCAAGAAGGTCATCATCTCCGCGCCCGGCAAGGAGGTGGACGCCACCTTCGTCATGGGTGTCAACCACACCGACTACGACCCGGCGAACCACCACATCTTCTCCAACGCCTCCTGCACGACGAACTGCCTGGCGCCGATGGCCAAGGTGCTCCACGAGAACTTCGGCATCGTCCGCGGCCTCATGACCACCATCCACGCCTACACGGCCGACCAGAACCTGCAGGACGGCCCGCACAAGGACCTGCGTCGCGCCCGCGCCGCCGCCCTCAACATGGTCCCGACCACGACCGGTGCGGCCAAGGCCGTCTCCCTCGTGCTCCCCGACCTCAAGGGCAAGCTCGACGGCTACGCCATGCGCGTGCCGACCCCGACCGGCTCGGCCACCGACCTCACCTTCACCACGGAGAAGGAGGTCACCGTCGAGGAGGTCAACGCCGCGATGAAGGCCGCCGCGGAGTCCGAGGAGCTCAAGGGCATCCTCAAGTACACCGAGGACCCGATCGTCTCCTCCGACATCGTCGGCGACTCCCACACCTCGATCTTCGACGCCGGCATGACCAAGGTGATCGGCGACCAGGTCAAGGTGCTCAGCTGGTACGACAACGAGTACGGCTACTCCTCCTCGCTGGTCAACCTCACGAAGTACGTGGGCGAGCGCCTCTGAGGGTCCCCGTCCTCACCCTGCAGTGAACACGGACGTCCGCGTGCCGCCGAACGCCCGGCACGCGGACGTTCGTGCGTCCGCCCCCAGCCCTTAGGAGAGTCCATGAAGACCATCGACACCCTCGGCGACCTGCGCGGCAAGCGCGTCCTGGTCCGCTCCGACTTCAACGTCCCCCTCGACGGGACGACGATCACCGACGACGGCCGCATCCGCGCCGCCCTGCCGACCCTCACCCAGCTGCTCGACGCCGGGGCGAAGGTCATCGTCACCGCGCACCTCGGCCGCCCGAAGGGCACCCCCGACGCCACGTACTCCCTCGCGCCGGTGGCCAAGCGCCTCGGCGAGCTGCTCGGCCGGGAGGTGCTCCTCGCCGAGGACACGGTCGGCGAGGACGCCAAGGCCAAGGCCCAGTACCTCGAGGAGGGCCAGGTGCTGCTGCTCGAGAACATCCGCTTCGACGCCCGCGAGACCTCCAAGGACGAGGCCGAGCGCGGGGCGCTGGCCGACGAGCTCGCCGCCCTCGCCGACGTCTACGTCTCCGACGGGTTCGGCGTCGTGCACCGCAAGCAGGCCAGCGTCTACGACGTCGCGCAGCGGCTCCCGCACGCGGCGGGAGCGCTCGTGTTCAAGGAGATCGACTCGCTGAGCAAGGCGACCGGTGACCCCGAGCGGCCCTACGCCGTCGTCCTCGGCGGCTCGAAGGTCTCCGACAAGCTCGGCGTCATCGGGAACCTCCTCACCAAGGCCGACCGTCTCCTCATCGGCGGCGGCATGGTCTTCACGTTCCTCGCCGCCAAGGGCTACTCGGTCGGGTCCTCGCTGCTCGAGGAGGACCAGGTCGACGCGGTCAAGGGCTACCTGCGTGACGCCGAGGCCAACGGCGTCGAGATCGTGCTCCCCACCGACATCGTCGTGGCGCCCGAGTTCAAGGCGGACGCCCCCGCCACCGTCGTGCCCGCCGACCAGATCCCCGCCGACCAGATGGGCCTGGACATCGGCCCCGAGTCCGCCCGGCTGTTCGCCGAGAAGCTCGCCGACGCGCGGACGATCGTGTGGAACGGTCCGATGGGTGTCTTCGAGTTCGACGCCTTCGCCGCCGGCACCAAGGCCGTCGCACAGGCCATGCAGGACGCCGCCGGCTTCACGATCGTCGGCGGAGGCGACTCCGCCGCGGCGGTCCGGGTGCTGGGCTTCGACGAGTCGAAGTTCGACCACATCTCCACCGGTGGCGGTGCCAGCCTGGAGTTCCTCGAGGGCAAGGTCCTGCCCGGCGTCGCGGTTCTGGAAGACTGAGCCCATGACGAACCGCACCCCGCTGATGGCGGGCAACTGGAAGATGAACCTCGACCACCACGAGGCCACGCACCTGGTGCAGAAGCTCGCGTGGGAGCTGAAGGACAAGCAGCACGACTACGAGACCGTCGAGGTCGTCGTCGTGCCGCCCTTCACCGACCTCCGTTCGGTGCAGACCCTCGTGGACGGCGACAAGCTCGGTGTCCGCTACGGCGCCCAGGACGTGTCCGCCCATGAGAAGGGCGCGTACACGGGCGAGATCTCCGCGCCGATGCTCGCCAAGCTCGGCGTCAGCTACGTCGTCGTCGGCCACTCCGAGCGCCGGCAGTACCACGCGGAGGACGACGCGCTGGTCGGCGCCAAGGCGAAGGCGGCACTCGCGCACGGCATCGCCCCGATCATCTGCGTGGGGGAGGGGCTGGACGTCCGGCAGGCCGGTGACCAGGTCTCCTACACCCTCGCCCAGGTCGACGGCGCCTACGCCGGGCTCGACCGCGACGCGGCCGCGAAGACGGTCGTCGCCTACGAGCCCGTGTGGGCCATCGGCACGGGCGAGGTCGCGACCCCCGAGGACGCGCAGGAGGTCTGCGGAGCGATCCGTGGCCGGCTGGCCGAGCTCTACGACCAGGAGGTCGCCGACTCCGTCCGCGTCCTGTACGGCGGCTCGGTGAAGTCCGGGAACGTCGCCTCGATCATGGCCAAGGAGGACGTCGACGGCGCCCTCGTCGGCGGCGCGAGCCTCCAGGCCGAGGAGTTCGCGGCGATCGTCCGGTACCAGCAGCACGCCTGAGCATCCCGGGTCCCCGGCGCACGTCGCCGGGGACCCTGGCGTGTCTCCGTCAAAGGTGGTCCCCGACGGCGGGGTGATCACCTATCCTTGACAGGTCGCGGTCAGCCGCGCCCGCCCGCCACCGAAAGGAGCCCCCGGCTCGTGGATGCCCTCCGGATCGTTCTCGAGGTGCTGCTGGTCCTCACCAGCATCTTCCTCATCCTGTCCATCCTCATGCACAAGGGGAAGGGCGGTGGGCTCTCGGACATGTTCGGCGGCGGGATCAGCTCGTCGATCGGCTCCTCCGGGGTGGCGGAGCGGAACCTCAACCGCATCACGATCGGCATCTCGGTCATCTGGGCCACGGCCATCGTGCTGCTCGGCCTCATGCAGCGGTTCGTCTAGGAGGCTGGGTACATGGCAGGTGGAAGTGCGATCCGCGGGTCACGCGTCGGCGCGGGACCCATGGGCGAGCAGGAGCGCGGCGAGGCCGCGCCCCGGGTGCGCGTGACCTACTGGTGCGCCAACGGTCACGAGACGCGCCCGAGCTTCGCCAAGGAGCCGGAGATCGTCATTCCCGAGACGTGGGACTGCCCGCGCTGCGGGCTGCCCGCCGGCCAGGACCAGTCGGCGCCCCCGGAGGCGCCCCGCAACGAGCCGTACAAGACGCACCTCGCGTACGTGAAGGAGCGGCGCAGCGACGCCGACGGTGAGGCGCTCCTCGAGGAGGCCCTCGCCGCCCTGCGCGCGCGTCGCGGCGGCAAGTAGGCCCCTGCACCAGCAGCACAGATCGTGTGTGGTTCGGGTCCTCCTGGGACCCGAACCACACACGATCTTTGTGTCGGGTCAGCCCAGCGCGCTCGTCGCGGCGACGTCCACGAGCCACAGCGTCCGGCCCTGGGCCTGGACACGCCCGGCAGGGACGCTCGCGCCGTCGTCGGTGCCGCCCTCGGACGCGGGGAGCGAGGTCCGGCCGAGCCCGGCGGCGACGGCCTGTGCCTTGCCCTCACCGGAGACGACGAGCCACACCTGGTGCGCCGAGCACAGCGTGGGAAGGGTGAGGCTGACCCGCTCCGGCGGCGGCTTGGGCGACTCGGTCTCCGCCAGCGCGCCGAGGGAGCCGTGCTCCAGGCTCGGACGGCCGGGGAACAGGGACGCGACGTGCCCGTCGGGACCCATCCCGAGCAGCACGACCGCCAGCTCGGGTACCTCGGACCCGGGTGCGGCGTGCCGCGCGAGCTCCTCGGTGTAGGCCCGGGCAGCGGCCGCGACGTCGGCGACGGCGTCGGGGCCGGGCACGGCGTGGATGTTCTCCTCCGGCAGTGGCACCCGGCTGAACAGGGCGTCCATCGCCTCGCCGTCGTTGCGGTCCGCGTGCCCGGCGGGCGCGAAGCGCTCGTCGCCCCACCACACGTGGACCGTGCTCCAGTCGACGGCCTCCCGCAACGGGTCGGCGGCGGCCGCGCGCAGGACGTCGACGAGGATGCTGCCCCCGGTGACGGCCACGTGCACCGGACTGGCCACCGACTGCGCGTCGACCAGGGCGAGCAGGAAGCGCGCCGCGGTCGCCCGGGCGAGCAGCTCGCCGTCGGGGTGGACGACGACGGGGGAGGACGGATGGGTCATGAGGACTCCTTCGGCGGGGCGATGAGCGGGAGGCCCTGGGTGAGCACCCGCCCGTAGGTCTCGTCCGCGTCGAGGCGACGCAGCTCCTCGGTGAGGCAGTCCGCCAGGGCACGCTCCACCAGGTTGATCCGCTGGTCGATGCGGCCGGGACGACTGAGGATGGCCACGCTCGCGCCGGGCTTGCGGCGCAGCGTGATCGAGCCGTTGGCCCGCTCGAGCTCGACGTGGGTCACGGCCTTGGAGTCCTCGACGCCGACCTCCACCGGGACGCCGAAGGCGTCGGCGAGCCAGGCGGCGAGCATGTACACCGACGGCCGGCCCTTCGCGCCCGTGACACGGGCGGCGACGATCGGCTCGTACGGCGGCTCGTCGAGCGTCGCGGCGAGGAGCCCGCGCCACAGGGTGACCCGGGACCACGCGAGGTCGGTGTCGCCAGGGGCGTAGCCCGGCGCGAGCGAGCGCAGCGTGCTGAGCGGGTCGGCCGACGCCGTGGCGTCGGTGATCCGCCGCTGGGCCATCGCCCCGAGCGGGTCACGGCTCGGCTCGGCGGGAGGCTGCCCCGTCCACCACACGACGATCGGTGCGTCGGGCAGCAGGAGGGGCATGACGAGGGTGTCGACGGCGTCGGCCGGCTCACCGGAAGGCTGAAGGATGACGACCTCGCTGAGGCCGGCGTCCCCTCCGACGCGGATCTCCGCGTCGATGCTTGCGGGACCGTCGCCGTCCCGGGGGACGACGGCGATGATCCGGCAGGGGTGCTCCCGGGACGCACCGTTGGCGGCGCTGATCCCGTGCTCGGCGGCCTCGAGGTCGTCGGCGACGATGATGAGGGTGAGGACCCGGGTGAAGGAGTTGGCGCCGCTGGAGCGGCGCATGGCCGAGAGGCGGCTGCTCACCGCGGCGGAAGTCGTCGCGTGCATCGTGGTGATCATGCTCGTCTCCTCTACGGCATCCGCCAGCGGCGGCCGTCGCGTGCCAACATCTCGTCCGAGCCTGCGGTGCCCCACGACCCCGGCCGGTAGGCCTCGGGGCGCCCGTGGGACTCCCAGAACTCCGTGATCGGGTCGAGGATCTGCCAGGACAGCTCGACCTCCCGCTGATGGGGGAACAGCGGCGGGTCGCCGAGGAGCACGTCGAGGATGAGCCGCTCGTAGGCCTCGGGGGAGTTCTCGGTGAAGGCGTTGCCGTAGCCGAAGTCCATCGACACGTCGCGCACCTCCATCGCGGTGCCGGGGACCTTGGCCCCGAAGCGGATCGTCACGCCCTCGTCCGGCTGGACCCGGAAGACGACGGCGTTCTGGCCCAGCTCGCCGGACGAACCGAGGTCGAAGGGCAGGTGGGGGGCCCGCTTGAAGACGACGGCGATCTCCGTGACGCGCCGCCCGAGCCGCTTGCCGGCACGCAGGTAGAAGGGGACCCCGGCCCAGCGGCGGGAGTCGACCTCCAGGCGCATGGCCGCGTAGGTCTCGGTGATCGAGTCCGGCGCGATGCCGTTCTCCTCGTGGTAGCCGCGCACGTGCTCCCCACCCTGCCACCCGGCCGCGTACTGGCCGCGCGCCGTCGAGGTGGCGAGGTCGTCGCCGAGCCGGACCGCGGAGAGCACCTTCTCCTTCTCCCGGCGCAGGGAGTTCGCGTCGAAGGCGAAGGGCTCCTCCATCGCGGTGAGCGCGAGGAGCTGCAGCAGGTGGTTCTGGATGACGTCCCGGGCAGCGCCGATGCCGTCGTAGTAGCCGGCGCGGCTGCCGATTCCGATGTCCTCGGCCATGGTGATCTGGACGTGGTCGACGTAGTGGTTGTTCCACACCGGCTCGAAGAGCTGGTTTGCGAAGCGCATCGCGAGGATGTTCTGGACGGTCTCCTTGCCCAGGTAGTGGTCGATGCGGAAGACCGAGTCCTCGGGGAACACCTCCGAGACGACGGCGTCGAGCTCCTGGGCCGACTCGAGGTTGTGCCCGAAGGGCTTCTCGATGATCACGCGGCGCCACGCGTCGGTCGTCGGCTCCGACAGTCCGGACCGCTTGAGCTGGTTGAGCACGAGCGGGAAGGACCGCGGTGGCACGGACAGGTAGAACGCGTGGTTCCCGCCGGTGCCGCGCTCGGTGTCGAGGTCGGCGACGGTCTGCGCGAGCGTGTCGAACGCGGCGTCGTCGTCGAACTCGCCCTGGACGAAGCGGAAGCCGGACGCGAGCTGCTCCCACGTCCGCTCGGAGAACTCCGTGCGGGCGTGCTCGCGCACGGCGTCGTGGACGATCTGCGCGAAGTCCTCGGTCGACCAGTCGCGGCGGGCGAAGCCGGTGAGCGCGAAGGACGGCGGGAGCAGACCCCGGTTGGCGAGGTCGTAGATCGCCGGCAGCAGCTTGCGCTTGGCGAGGTCGCCGGTGACGCCGAAGATCACCAGTCCCGCCGGCCCGGCGATGCGCGGCAGCCGACGGTCCCTGGGGTCGCGCAGGGGGTTGCCCGGCGGAGTTGGTGCGGTGCTCATGGTCTCCTCGCGGGGGGTCAGGAGGTGCTTCGGCGCGCCAGACTACCGGTGAGCCACGCGAGGGCGTCGGGGGTGTCCACGTGCAGCCGGAGCACCGGCCGGCCGAGCCCGCCGAGCACGCGGGCGTCGGCGTCCGCCTGGGCGGCGACGAGCTCGGCGAAGTCGAAGTCGTGGCCGGGGACGGCCACGTGCGGGCTGGGCCCGCCGGTGATCATGAGGAACACCCCGTGCGGCGGCCCGCCCTTGTGCAGCTGGCCGGTGGAGTGGAGGTAGCGCGGTCCCCACCCGAACGTCACGGGGCGCCCGGTGCGGCGCGCCAGCCCGTCCCGCACCCCCCGGAGGAGCTCGGGCGCGCGACCCTCCCGGTCGAGGTAGGCGAGGACGGCGAGGTACCCGTCGTCGGGGTCGATCCGGTTGAGCAGCGTGGCGACGGCGTCGGCCACCGTCCCGACGCCGCGCAGGAGCGCCCGCGGCGCACGGACCTCGACGCCGGAGTCCTCGAAGGCGGGGGGCTCGAGCGAGGGCATGCCGCCGAGGAACTCCCGGGTCGCGGCCTTGGTCGCCTCGACGTCGGGCTGGTCGAAGGGGTTGACGCCGAGGAGGTGGCCGGCGATCGCGACGGCGTGCTGCCAGAGCAGGAGCATCCCGCCGAGCGAGCCGGCGACGGTCACCTCCGTGGCGAGGGCGCGCTCGTCGCTGGTGGTGTCCGTGTCCCCGGTGAACTCGCCGCTGACCGCGACGTGGTCCGTCGGTGCGGTCGCATCGGCGATCTCCTCGACCTCGGCGGCTGCGTCGTCGTGGACCAGCGGGCACAGCAGCACCGGGAGCGTGCGCGCGCCGGGGGTCGCCAGCTCGGGAGCGTCGTCGTCGACGACGACGGGCAGCAGCCCGCGACCGCCCTTGCCGAGGGACTCCGCGAGCAGCTGCTCGGCCCAGTCCCCGAAGTGGTACAGGCCGCTGCCGGCGTCGGCGAGCAGCACGGTGTCGCGGAGCGGCCGGGTGGCGGCCAGGGCGGTCGCCAGCACGAGCGCCGGGTTCGCCTCGCTGTCCTCGGCGAAGAACGGCGCGACCTCGGCCGCCTCGTCGAGGACGCGACGGACATCGACGCCCGCCAGGGCGCTGGGGACGAGGCCATAGGCCGACAGGGCGGAGAACCGCCCGCTCATCCGGGGGTCGGCGGGGAACACGGCCCGGTAGCCCTCGGCACGGGCGAGCTCCTCGAGCGGTGAGCCCGGCTTGGTGACGACGACGACGTGACGCGCGGGCTCGAGGCCCGCAGCCCGGAAGGCGGCGACGAAGGCCCGGCGGTGGGCGTCGGTCTCCACGGTCGTGCCCGACCGTGACGCGACGACGAGCACGGTCCGGGCCAGGTCCCCCTCGAGCGCGCGCTCGACCTGCGCGGGGGCGGTCGAGTCCAGGACCGTGAGAGGGGCCCCGCGGCTGCCGGTGATGACCTCGGCGGCGAGGGAGGAGCCGCCCATCCCGGCGAGGACGACCCGGTCGAGCCCCTCGGCGCGCAGCTCACGGCGCAGGTCGGTGAGCCGGTCCACGAGGTCCCCCGACGCCTCGTGCAGGTCGGTCCAGCCGAGCCGGTCGCGCACCGCGTCCACCAGCTCGGCGCCCCACACGGAGGGGTCCTGGGCGGCCAGGCGGGAGGCGACCCGTGCGATGAGCAGCTCGGGGACGGCGGCGTGGACGGCCTCCGCCGCCGCCCCCGTGGCACTGACCTCGACGACCGCGGCGTCCTCGTCACCGGCCCAGGTGACGACCGCGTTGACCGGGCTCATTGCCGGCCCGGCACCTGCAGTCCGGTCGAGACGCGCTCGGTCAGCTCGTCCCAGCTCTGCTGGAACTTCTCCACACCCTCGGTCTCCAGGCGCTCCATGATGTCGGCGTAGGAGACGCCGAGGCGCTCGAGCGTCGCAAGCACCTCGCGGGCCTCGGCGTAACCGCCGCGCACGGTGTCACCACGCAGCTCGGCGTGGTCCGCGACCGCCCGCAGGGTGGGCTCGGGCATCGTGTTGACGACGCCGTCGACGACGAGCTCCTCGACGTACCGGGTGTCCCGGTAGGCGGGGTCCTTGACGCCGGTCGAGGCCCACAGCAGCCGCTGCGGGTGCGCGCCCGCCGCCGCGAGGTCGGCCCAGCGCTCGGTCGCGAAGATCTCCTCGAACGCCTCGTAGGCGAGGCGCGCGTTCGCGACGGCGACCTCTCCACGCAGCGCCCGGGCCTCGTCCGTGTCGAGAGCGTCGAGCTCGGCGTCCATCGCGGTGTCGATCCGTGACACGAAGAAGGAGGCGACCGAGTGGATGGTGGACAGGTCCACCCCCGCGCGCTGCGCCTGCTCCAGGCCGTCGATGTAGGCGGCGGCGACCGCGCGGTAGCGGTCGAGGGAGAAGATGAGCGTGACGTTGACGCTGATGCCCTCCGCGGTGGCTGCGGTGATCGCCGGCAGGCCCTCGGCGGTGGCCGGGATCTTGACGAGCAGGTTGGGACGGTCCACGAGCTGCCACAGCTCGCGTGCCTGGGCGGTGGTGGCCTCGGTGTCGTGGGCGAGGTAGGGGTCGACCTCGATGGAGACCCGCCCGTCGACCCCGCCGGTGCGCTCGAAGACCTCGGCGAAGCGGTCGCACGCGCTGCGCACGTCCGCGGTGGTGAGGGAGGTGATGGCGGTGGGGACGTCGGCGCCGTCGGCCGCGAGGGCCGCGAGGTCCGCGTCGTACCGCGTCCCCTCGGACAGCGCCGACGCGAAGATCGACGGGTTGGTCGTCACCCCGACGACGTGGTCGTCGGCGATGAGTGAGCCCAGCGACTGCGCGCCACCGCCCTCGAGGCGTTCACGCGAGAGGTCGTCCAGCCAGATCGACACCCCGAGGGTGCTGAGCTCGGCGAGGTGGTTCGTCATTGCTCCTCCTTGAAGCGCGGGCCCGGCGGCGGGTCGCCGCCGGGCCCGACGTGGCTACTTGGGCAGGTCCCCGGTGCCTCCGGGTGCCGCCTCCTGGTCCGTGCCCGGGGCCTCGTGCCCCGCGGCTGCCAGCGACTCGCGCGCCTTGGCGACGGTCGCCTCGGCGGTGATGCCAAACTCCTCGTACAGGCGCTCGTAGGCGGCCGAGGCCCCGTAGTGCTCCAGGCTCACGCACCGGCCCGCGTCGCCGACGATCTCGTGCCAGCCCTGGGCGATGGCTGCCTCGACGGAGACACGCGCCTTGACGCGGGAAGGCAGGACCTCTTCCTGGTAGGCGTCGTCCTGGAGCGCGAACCACTCGCGCGACGGCATCGACACGACGCGGGTCGCGACGCCCTCCGCCTGCAGCGTCTCACGGGCCGCGAGGGCGATCTGGACCTCGGAGCCGGTGGCGATGAGGATGACGTCGGGCGCGCCCCCGGTCGCCTCCGCGAGGACGTAGCCGCCGCGGGCCGTGCCCTCGGCGCTGGCCAGGGTGTCGCCCTCGGCGGCACCGGAGCCGCGGGCCGGGTTCGGGACGTTCTGACGGGTGAGGACCAGGCCGGCGGGACGCTCGGTGTTCTCGATGATCGTGCGCCAGGCGACGGCCACCTCGGCGGCGTCCGCCGGCCGGACGACGTCGAGCCCGGGGATGGCGCGCAGCGCGGCGAGGTGCTCGACCGGCTGGTGCGTCGGCCCGTCCTCACCCAGGCCGATGGAGTCGTGCGTCCACACGAAGGTGCTCGGGATACCCATGAGGGCGGCGAGCCGCACCGGGGGGCGCATGTAGTCGGAGAAGGTGAGGAAGGTGCCGCCGTAGGGGCGGGTGAGCCCGTGGAGCGTGATGCCGTTGAGGATCGACCCCATCGCGTGCTCGCGGATGCCGAAGTGCAGCGTGCGGCCGTAGGGGTTGCCCGGGAACATCTCGGTCGAGCGCTCGACCGGGAGGAAGGACGGCTCGCCCTTCATCGTCGTGTTGTTCGAGCCGGCGAGGTCGGCCGAGCCGCCCCACAGCTCGGGGAGCACGGGGGCGAGGGCGGACAGCACCGAGCCGGAGGCCGAGCGGGTGGACACGGCCTTGCCCTCCTCGAAGGTCGGCAGGGCGTCGGCCCAGCCCTCGGGCAGCTCGCGGGCGCGGAGGCGGTCGAGCAGCGCGGCACCCTCGGGGTTGGCGGTGCGCCACGCCTGGTAGGAGTTCTCCCACTCGGCGGTGGCGGCGGCCCCGCGGTCGCGCACGGCACGCACGTGGGAGATGACCTCCTCGGTCACCTCGAAGTCCTGCTCCGGGTCGAACCCGAGGATCTCCTTGAGACCGCGGACCTCCTCGGCGCCCAGCGCCGAGCCGTGGATCGCGCCGGTGTTCTGCTTGGTCGGGGCGGGCCAGCCGATGATGGTGCGCAGGGCGATGAGCGTGGGCCGCTTCGTCTCGGCCTTGCCCGCCTCGAGTGCGGCGGCGAGGGCGTCGACGTCCTCGGTGTACCCGGTGTCCCCGTTCGTCCAGTCGACCCGCTCCGTGTGCCAGCCGTAGGCGGCGTAGCGGGCGAGCACGTCCTCGTTGAACGCGATGTTCGTGTCGTCCTCGATGGAGATGCGGTTGTCGTCCCAGATGACGATGAGGTTGCCGAGCTCCTGGACGCCGGCGAGCGAGCTGGCCTCGGACGTCACGCCCTCCTGCAGGTCGCCGTCGGAGGCGATGACGTAGATGTTGTGGTCGAAGGGGCTGGTGCCCGCGGCGGCCGTCGGGTCGAGCAGACCGCGCTCACGCCGCGCCGCCATCGCCATGCCGACGCTGTTCGCGAGTCCCTGGCCCAGCGGCCCGGTGGTGACCTCGACGCCGTCGGTGTGGCGGTACTCCGGGTGTCCCGGGGTGAGGGAGCCCCAGGTCCGCAGCGCCTGGAGGTCCTCGAGCTCGAGCCCGTAGCCGGAGAAGTAGAGCTGGATGTACTGGGTGAGCGCACTGTGGCCGGCCGACAGCACGAACCGGTCCCGCCCGAGCCAGTGCGGGTCCGCGGGGTTGTGCCGCATGACGTTCTGGTAGAGCAGGTAGGCCGCGGGGGCCAGGCTCATCGCCGTCCCGGGGTGGCCACTGCCGACCTTCTGCACGGCGTCCGCCGCGAGGACGCGGGCGGTGTCGACCGCCCGGCGGTCGAGATCGGTCCAGCCGGTGCTGGTGGTGCTGTCGCTCACTAGGTCTCCCTCGGTGTACGTCTGACTCGTCGGGCCGGGACCCGGCCCTGGACACGGATGTACCGACCCTATCCGCCGCTGCGAGCCGCAAGGAGATTGTTGCCAGTTGGTGCCGACGTCGCACGCCGGTTGCCGTCACCGCCCTTCCGGGCGGTGTGAGCAAATGGTCACCGGTGGCTGGCCGCATCCGCTGGGCCTGCACCTTAGGATGGTCAGACCCGCGCTGCCCGCAACGGTCGGAGCGCGAGACAGGGAGTGGAACGACGCGTGCGTAGTGACTCGGCGCTCGGGCGCCAGACCGAGGAGGTGACACACCACGTGTCCGACCGTTCGACGCTCCGGTCGAGCCCCGGTCCCACCGGCCCGACGACGAGCCGCACCGACCGGCTCAAGGCCTACGTCGCTCTCACCAAGCCGCGCATCGTCGAGCTCCTCCTCATCACGACGGTGCCCACTCTCTTCCTCGCGGCCGACGGATGGCCGGGCCTGTGGCGCACGGTGTTCACGATGGTCGGCGGCTACGCGGCTGCCGGGTCGGCGAACACGTGGAACATGATCTTCGACCGGGACATCGACCGGCTGATGAACCGGACCAAGCAGCGGCCGCTGGTCACCGGCGTGCTCTCGGTGCGGCAGGCCACGGTCTTCGCGATCGCACTCGGGGTCTTCGCGGTGCTGTGGTTCGGTCTCCTCGTCAACTGGGCCTCGGCATGGCTGTCCCTGGCGGCGATCGCCATGTACGTCGTCGGCTACACGCTGCTGCTCAAGCGCCGGACCAGCCAGAACATCGTGTGGGGTGGGGCTGCCGGCTGCATGCCGGTGCTCATCGGCTGGTCGGCCGTCACCGGCACCGTGCAGTGGCCCGCCCTCGTGCTGTTCGGGATCATCTTCTTCTGGACGCCGCCCCACTACTGGCCGCTGTCCATGCGCTTCCGTAAGGACTACGCACGCGCCGACGTCCCGATGCTGCCGGTCGTGGCGTCCAACGCGACCGTCGCCGTGCAGATCCTCGGCTACGGCGCGGCCATGGTGGCCTGCTCCCTCGTCCTCGTGCCGGTCGCGGGCATGACGTGGGTGTACGCGGTGATCGCCGGCGCCGCCGGTGCGTGGTTCCTCGCGGGCTGTGTCCGGCTCCTCGTGCGGGCACGCCACCCGGAGCGCGGCAAGCTGGCGGCGATGAAGGTCTTCCACGCCTCGATCACCTACCTGACGATCGTCTTCGTCGCCGTCGCGGTCGACCCCTTCCTGCCGTTCTAGGGGCCCGCGTGACCCGCACGACGACGTCGTCACCCGCGCGGTCCACTGTCCCGCGCGCGGGAGCGCCGACCGCCGGGGCGCTGGAACGGGCGCTGGAGGAGTACCTCGCCCACCTCGGCGTCGAACGCGGTCTCAGCGACCACACCCTGTCGGCGTACCGGCGGGACCTGCGCCGTTACGTCGCCTACCTGGACGGCCGTGGACGGCGCCGGCTGGGCGACGTCGTGGAGAACGACGTCGCCGAGTACGTCGAGACGCTGCGCACCGGGTCGGACGGCGGACGACCGCTCGCGGTCTCCTCCGCCGGGCGTGCGGTGGTCGCGGTGCGCGGCTGGCACCGCTTCGCGGTCCTCGAGGGACACGCTTCCCACGACCCGAGTGCCGACGTCCGGGCCCCGGCGGCGACCCGCCGCCTGCCACACGCGTTGAGCACCGACGACGTCGAGCGGCTGCTCGAGGCCGCCTCCCTGGGGGATGGACCGGTGCCGCTGCGGGACCGGGCGCTGCTCGAGGTGCTCTACGGGACGGGTGCGCGCATCAGCGAGGCCGTGGGCCTGTCCGCCGACGACCTCGACCTCGCCGCTGGCACCGTGCGCCTGTTCGGCAAGGGGAGGCGGGAGCGGGTGGTGCCCGTGGGCCGCTACGCGATCGACGCCGTCGAGGCCTACGTCGTGCGGGCCAGGCCCGAGCTCGCCCGCGCCGGCCGGGGCACCGCGGCCCTGTTCCTCAACCGGCGGGGCGGTCCGCTGAGCCGGCAGAGCGCGTGGGCGGTGCTGCAGACCGCGGGTGCGCGCGCCGGCCTGGGGGAGCATGTCTCGCCGCACACGCTGCGCCACTCCTTCGCCACCCACCTGCTCGCCGGCGGCGCCGACGTGCGCGTGGTCCAGGAGCTGCTCGGGCACGCCTCGGTGACGACCACGCAGATCTACACCCAGGTCACCGTCCAGGCCATGCGCGAGGTCTACGCCACGGCCCACCCGCGCGCCCGCGGCTGAGGGCGACCGCAGCCCCGATCGCCCTCAGGCCCCTCGTGTCGGGGACGTGCGTCGGCTAACCACGTCCCGGGCGGGACGCGTCCGGCCCCTCCGCCCAGGCGGCGGCTGGGTACGGGGTCGTGACCGCACCCAGCCGCCGTTGTCAGGCGCCGTGCTTCCTCGGGCCGGGGTTCTCCGAGCCGTCCGCCCTGCCCGCAGTGCCGTCGGCGTCCGGAGTTCCGTCGGCGCGGTGCCGGCCCGCGACATCGGTGGAGTCGGGCCCCGGGCTGGTCGCACCGGCGGTCGTGGTGCCGGAGGTCTTCTCGCTGCCGGCGGCGGTACCGACGGCGTTCACGCCGTCGGTGCTCGGCCCCGGGTTGCCGCTGCTCGCGTCGGCGACGTGCTCGCCCCCGACGTGGTCGTCGGTTGCCGGTCCCGGGTTGCCGCTACCGGCGTCATCCCCTGGCGCCTGGTTGTCGAACCCCTTGTCCGTGTCACCCGTGAGAGCGTCCTTGGCATTCTTTGCCATGTCGCCGAGTCCCATCGGTCCTCCTCTGGTCGGTAGGGCAAGGATGTGCGCCGCGTGGCCGGCGCGCATCTCGGGTCCCGAGGAGGGGCGCGCCGCGGTCCACGGACTGGTTCCCGGCACACTCACGGCGCGCCTGTCCGCGCGCCTGCTCGCCCTGGACGGCCCCGGCGAACTAACGTGGAGCCGTGACCGACCCACAGCAGCCGACCCTGATCGACGCCACGTCCGGGCAGGCCGCCGACTTCCCCGAGCCGGCGCCGCTCGACGGCCACGGCCCGGCGCGCATCATCGCGATGTGCAACCAGAAGGGCGGGGTGGGCAAGACGACGACGACGATCAACCTCGGGGCCGCCCTGGCGGAGTACGGCCGCCGCGTGCTCATCGTCGACTTCGACCCCCAGGGCGCCGCCTCCGCGGGCCTGGGGATCAACGCCAACGAGCTCGACCGGACGATCTACTCCGTGCTCATGGAGCCGCGCTCCGACGTGCGCGAGATCATCCACGAGACCGCCGTTCCGGGGCTCGACATCGTCCCGGCGAACATCGACCTGTCTGCGGCAGAGGTCACCCTCGTCACCGAGGTCGCGCGCGAGCAGGCGCTCACCCGCGTGCTGCGCCCCGTCGCCGACGACTACGACGTGATCCTCGTCGACTGCCAGCCCTCCCTCGGCCTGCTCGCCGTCAACGCGCTGACCGCCGCCCACGGCGTCATGATCCCGCTGGAGGCGGAGTTCTTCGCGCTGCGCGGCGTCGCCCTCCTCATGGAGACCATCGACAAGGTGAGCGAGCGGATCAACCCGCGCCTCCAGCTCGACGGCATCCTCGTGACGATGTACGACGGGCGCACCCTCCACGCCCGGGAGGTCCTCGAGCGGGTGCGGGAGGGCTTCGGGGACCAGGTGTTCCAGACCGTCATCAACCGGACCATCAAGTTCCCCGACGCCACCATCGCCACCGAGCCGATCACGAGCTACGCCCCGACCCACTCGGGTGCCGAGGCCTACCGCCGCCTCGCCCGTGAGCTCGTCGCCCGCGGTGACGTCGCCTGAGGCGGCCGCGGCCCCTTCCCGGCATCCCGGGCCGTCGGCGCAGGCCACCGCACCGGAGCCCGCGGGCCGCACGCCGTTCGCGGTCACGCTGGAGAACTTCACCGGCCCGTTCGACCTCCTGCTCTCGCTCATCGCCAAGCACAAGCTCGACATCACCGAGGTCGCGCTCGCCCAGGTGACCGACGAGTTCATCGGTCACCTCGCCGGCCAGGCCGAGTGGGACCTCGGCCAGGCGAGCGAGTTCCTCGTCGTCGCGGCGACCCTCCTCGACCTCAAGGCCGCCCGCCTGCTGCCCCGTGGGGCCGTCGAGGACGAGGAGGACCTCGAGCTGCTCGAGGCCCGCGACCTGCTCTTCGCCCGGCTCCTGCAGTACCGCGCGTACAAGGAGGTCGCGGACGACCTCGACCGCCGCTGGGCCGTGGGCGTGCGCTCCTACCCGCGGTCGGTCGGGCTCGAGCCGCACTTCGCCGCCCTGCTGCCCGAGCTCGTCATCCGTGTCGGCCCCGAGCGGCTCGCCGAGCTCGCGGCCGCGGCGTTCGCACCCAAGCCCGGGCCGCCGCAGGTGGACCTCGGTCACCTGCACGCACCGGTGGTGCCGGTGCGCGAGCAGGCGGCCCTGCTCGTCGACCGCCTGCGCCGGGTGCGCAGCGCCAGCTTCCGCACCCTCACCGCGGACGCCGACTCGACCGCCGTCGTCGTCTCCCGGTTCCTCGCGCTGCTCGAGCTCTTCCGGGAGGGGGCGATCTCCTTCGACCAGGCCGCCCCGCTCGGCGAGCTGACCGTACGGTGGTCCGGCACCGAGGAGGGCGACATCGCCGTCGCCGACGACTACGACGCCCCCGAGGACGAGGAGAGCCCCGATGAGTGAGGCCGGGACCAGCGGCGGTCCGGCGCTGCCGGAGTACGAGGCGGTGCCCGACGACGCCATGCCCCGCGAGCACCTCGCCGCGATCGAGGCAGTGCTCATGGTCGTCGACGAACCGGTCCCCGCCGCGCAGCTGGCGAGCGTGCTCGGGCTGCCCACCGGGCAGGTCGTGGAGCTCCTCACCGAGCTCGCCGCGGAGTACGCGGGGGAGCGAGGCGGGCGGCCGCGCGGCTTCGTCCTGCGCGAGCTCGCCGGCGGGTGGCGCGTCTACTCGGCGCCGGAGTACGCGGACGTCGTCGGGCGCTTCGTCGTCGACGGCCAGACGGCGCGCCTCACCCAGGCGTCACTCGAGACGCTCGCCGTCGTCGCCTACCGGCAGCCCGTCTCCCGCGGCCGCATCGCGGCCATCCGTGGCGTCAACGTCGACGGCGTCGTGCGTACACTGCTGGCGCGCGGCCTGATCGAGGAGGCCGGACACGACGAGGACGGCGGCGCCCTGCTCTACCGCACGACCTCCTACTTCCTCGAGCGCATGGGGCTCGGCTCGCTCGCCGACCTGCCCCCGCTCGCGCCCTACCTTCCCGACCTCGACACGCTGGACGACCTGGAGGCTGAGCTGCGATGAGCACCGACCCACACGAGCCGAGCGGCATCCGGCTCCAGAAGGTGCTCGCCGGCGCCGGGTACGGCTCGCGGCGCGCCTGCGAGGGCCTCATCGCCGCCGGACGGGTCCGCGTGGACGGTCACGTCGTCGACGAGCTCGGCACCCGGGTGGACCCGACGACCGCCGTCATCCACGTCGACGGGGTGCGGCTCCAGCTCGACGACACCAAGCTCACCCTCGCCCTGCACAAGCCCGTCGGCGTCGTGTCGACGATGAGGGACGAGCAGGGGCGCCCCGACCTCTCGCAGTACGTCAGCGACCGCACCGAGCGGCTCTTCCACGTCGGGCGGCTCGACGAGCAGACCGAGGGCCTGCTCCTCCTCACCAACGACGGTGAGCTCGCCCACCGCCTGACCCACCCCTCCTACGAGGTGCCCAAGACCTACGTCGCGACGGTCGAGGGCGAGGTCAATCGCGGCCTCGCGCGGCGGCTGCGCGAGGGCGTCGAGCTCGAGGACGGGCCCGCCCGCGCGGACCGCTTCACCGTCCTGGAGACCCTGCCCAACGCGTCCGTCGTCGAGATCGAGCTCCACGAGGGCAGGAACCGCGTCGTGCGCCGCATGCTCGAGCACGTGGGCCACCCCGTCACCCGCCTCGTGCGGACCCGCTTCGGGTCCATCCGGCTCGGACGGCTCAAGCCGGGCCACACGCGCGTGGTCAGCGGCACGGAGCTGGGCGCGCTGATGTCGAGCGTCGACCTGTGAGCCGGGCGGTAGGCTGTCCCGGGCGCCGCGCCGGGCGGCCCCTCGCCAAGGAGGAAGCAGGAGCGTGACGAGCCAGGCGGCCCCCCTGACCACAGGTCCCGTCAAGGTCGTCGGCACCGGCCTGCTGGGCACGAGCATCGCCCTGGGACTGCGCACCGCCGGCGTGGCCGTCCAGCTCTCCGACGCCTCGCCGTCGGCGCTCGCGCTGGCCCGCGACCTCGGAGCCGGCGAGCCCGAGGGCCCCGACAGCGCCGAGCCCGCGCTCGTCGTCGTCGCCACGCCGCCCGACGTCGCCGGGGACGTCGTCCTCGACGCCCTGCGTCGCCACCCCGACGCCGTCGTCACCGACGTCGCGAGCGTCAAGGCGGTCATCGCCGCCGAGGTCACCGCCGCGGCCGACGGCGCCCAGCGCGCCCGGTACGTCGGGTCCCACCCCATGGCGGGCCGCGAGCGCTCGGGCGCGGCGGCAGCGGACGCCGACCTGTTCGCCGGCCGCCCCTGGGTGATTGCCGCCGACGACGCCGCCGCCCCCGCGACCACCGCAGCGGTCCGCGCCGTCGCGCTCGACCTCGGTGCCCTCCCGGTCACCCTGGCACCGCAGGAGCACGACGACGCCGTCGCCGTCGTCTCCCACGTCCCTCAGCTGGCCGCCTCGCTCGTCGCTGCCCGTCTGGTCGACGCGCCCGAGGGGGCCCTGTCGCTCGCGGGGCAGGGACTGCGGGACGTCACCCGCATCGCCGCCTCGGACCCACGGCTGTGGGCCGCGATCCTCGTCGGCAACGCCGGGCCGGTCGCGGCCGAGCTGCGCCTGCTGCGGGAGGACCTCGACGGTCTCATCACCGGCCTGGAGAGCGCTGCCGCGGAGGGGCCGCTCGCACCCGGCTCGGTCGGGGCGCTGAGCCGTGTGATGACCGCCGGCAACACGGGCGTCGACCGCATCCCCGGCAAGCACGGCGGTGCGCCCCGGCGCTACGCGACCGTCCAGGTGCTCGTCCCCGACGAGCCCGGCGAGCTCGGCCGGCTGTTCGGCGAGGTGGGGCACATCGGCGTCAACATCGAGGACCTCACGCTCGAGCACTCGGCCGGAGCGCGCGTCGGCATCGCCCACCTGGCGGTGGTGCCGTCGTCCGCGGCGACGCTCGAGCACGAGCTGACCAACCGTGGATGGAGAGTGGTGGCGGAATGACGGCGCCGGTGACGGTCGCGATCGACGGGCCCTCCGGCTCGGGCAAGTCGACGGTGAGCAAGCGGCTCGCCGCGGCGCTCGGGCTCGCGTACCTCGACACCGGTGCGATGTACCGGGCGGCGACGTGGTGGTGCCGCAGGCGGGGGGTCGACCTCGACTCCGCCGCCGAGGTGACCGCCGCCGTCGCGGTGATGCCGCTGGAGATGGGCATCGACCCCGCGGACCCGACGGTCGTGTGCGACGGCGTCGACATCACCACCGAGATCCGGCTCTCCGAGATCTCCGCGGCCGTGTCCGCGGTCGCGACCAACCTCGACGTGCGTGCCGAGCTGCGGGAGCGGCAGCGCGCCGTCATCGCCGCGGAGCGACGCCCGGGCGGCTTCAGCGACGGCCGCGGGATCGTCGCCGAGGGCCGCGACATCACCACCGTCGTCGCGCCCGACGCCGACGTGCGTCTGCTCCTCACCGCGGACGAGTCCGCCCGCCTCGCGCGGCGCGCACGCGAGCTCCACGGCACGGACGACGCCGAGTCGCTGGCCGCGACCCGCGCCGAGGTCGTCGGCCGCGACGCCCGGGACTCCACGGTCTCGGCGTTCCTCACCGCCGCCGACGGTGTCGTGACGGTCGACTCCTCCCGGCTGGACCTCGAGCAGACCGTCGAGCTCGTGCTCGACGTCGTCGAGCGGGCGCGACGGGGCGCGCTGTGAGCGCGACCCCCTCGCGGGGTGCCCGCGTCACCGCCGAGGACATCCACCGCTGGGGCCCGGTCTGGTCACGGCGGGTGGGCTGGTTCCTCGACCACGTGTGGTGGAACACCGCCGTGCTCGGCGCCGAGCACGTGCCACGGACCGGACCGGTCATCATCGCGTCCAACCACACCGGCGTGATCGACGGGCCGCTGCTGCACGGCGCCATCCCGCGCGGGTCGCACTTCATCATCAAACAGGAGTTCTGGGACTCGCCGCTCGGCTTCCTCATGACGCTCGCCGGCCAGATCCCGGTGGACCGCAAGCACGGCCGCGCGGCGCTGGCCGTCGCCCAGCAGATGCTCACCGAGGGTCGGGCCGTGGGGATCTTCCCCGAGGGCAACCGGGGCAGCGGCAACGTGCAGTCCACACGGGCGGGCGTCGCCTGGCTGGCCATCCACGGCAACGCGCCCGTCGTGCCCGTCGCGTGCCTGGGCACCCGGCCGACCGGGAAGAAGGTGGGCTACGTGCCGCCGCCACGGGCCCGGCTCAACGTCGTCTTCGGCAAGCCGATCGTCATCGACACCGAGCGCCGCGAGGGCGGCAACCGGGAGGTGATGACGCGGGCGATCCAGCGGATCCACCAGGGTCTGGCCGCCCATGTCGAGGACGCCGTCCGCCTCACCGGCGTCCCCCTCCCCACCCACTGACCCGCCCCCACCCTGACCTCCGCCGACAGCGGAGTTGTTGCGCAGGCGAGGATCCCCGCTTCCGCCGACAGCGGAGTTGTTGCGCAGGCGACGACCCCACCCCGCCGACAGCGGAGTTGTTGCGCAGGCGACGATCCCACGGCCGCTTCACCCGACTCCCACCCCACCCTCGCCGACAGCGGAGTTGCGTGGAGGCCGTGAGCCCTCGCCGTCGCGGACCTCCCACCGCACCTCCGCCGGCGGCCGGGGTGTGTGCGGGAGTTCCGGCAGCGGTCTGTGCACGGCCCCCGGGAGAGCCGCGCGCGCGTAGGTGGGGTCCTGCTGCAGCCGATTCGGGTGTCGGCGAGGAAGGGACCCGCGCGGTGCGGTGCTGGTGCCGAGGTCCGGTGCCGACAAATCAACTGCCGATACGGGGAGGGCGGTGCAGGGCGGGCTTGCTGGAAGCAACTCCGCTGTCGGCGATGGGGAGGTGAGGGCGAGGGGGTGCTGCAGGCGGGTCTGTTGGAAACAACTCCGCTGTCGGCGATGGGGGGGGTGAGGGCGAGGGGGTGCTGCAGCGGGTCTGCTGGAAACAACTCCGCTGTCGGCGCGGGGGCGGGCGGGGCGGGGGGCGAGGTGGCGGGCGCACGTGTCGCGTGCTGCCGGGGGCTGGGGGAGAGTCGGGTGGGGCGGCCGCGCCCTCCACGCGGCCGCCCCGGTCTGTGGCCGGTTACGCGACGTCGCGGCGGGCAGTGCGCCACAGGCCCACGGCGAGGGGCAGCAGCACCCATACGGAGGCCGACGTCGCCAGCTCAGTCCAGGCGGTGCCCGTCATCTGGCCTGCCATGAGCGGCTCGATGGCGCGGTCGAGGTTGAGCCACCGGGCCGGCTCCTGCAGCGAGGAGACGAGCATCGTCAGCAGGGTCCACACGGTGGGCAGCGCCAGGTAGGCGACGATCGCCACGGGCGTGCTCAGCAGCGCGAGGCCGAAGGCGAGCCCCTGGGTGACGAGGAGCAGCAGCGCGGCGAACATCCCGCCGAGCACCGACCACTCCATCGACCACGAGCCGTTCCCGTCGAGCCACAGCAGCCCGACGACGTTGAACACGGCGCCGGCGACGAGCGCCGCCACCATGACGACGAGGCCGAGTACGAGGGCCGAGACGAGCTTGGCGCCGTTGACCCGCGTGCGCCGCGGCTCCAGGGTGAAGGTCGTCAGCGCGGTGCGCTGGGACCACTCGCCGGTCGCGGCCATGATCCCGATGAGGGGGAGCAGGAGCAGCTGGGCCAGGGACGACGCAGTCGTCAGCTCCTGCCACGTACGGGCCGCGGGGTCCGCCGTGAAGAGCACGAGGGCGATGAGGCCGGCGCTGAGCAGCACGATGACCGCGAGCAGCCACAACCCGGCACGGGTGTCCACCTGCTTACGGAGCTCGACAGCTGCCAGGCGCAGGAACGGCACGGGGGCAGTCGCGGTCCTCGTCGCGGCGGGCTGGCCGGCGGGAACGGTGTGCGTGGTCGCGGTCATGCCGAGATCTCCTCTCGCCCGTGCTGGGCGGTGGTGTCGAAGAACAGGTCCTCCAGGCCGGTGGCGGCGGAGGGCCGCAGGTCGGTGAGGACGACGCCGGCGTCCAGAGCGGCCCGGCCGACCTCCTCCGCGGTGGCGGACGTGCGCAGGCCGGACCCGGTGCGGACGACCTCGAGCTCTCGGGCGGTGAGTGCGGCGGCGAGGACGCCGTCGTCGAGGCTCCGCACCTCGGTGCCGGGCGTCGCCAGCAGCTCCTCGGCGCTGCCCTGCGCCAGGATGCGGCCGCTGCCGATGATGACGAGGTCGTCGGCGACTGCCTCGACCTCCCGAAGGAGGTGCGAGGACAGGAGCACCGTCCCGCCGTCGTCGGCGAAGGTCCGGAGCAGGTGGCGCATCCAGCGGATGCCGGCCGGGTCGAGACCGTTGACGGGCTCGTCGAGGATGAGCACCTCCGGGTCGCCGAGCAGGGCGTGGGCCAGCCCCAGCCGCTGCCGCATCCCGAGGGAATAGGTACGGGTGCGGGCTCCGGCCTCGGCGGGGCTCAGCCCGACCGTGCCCAGCACGTCGTCGACGCGTCGGGACGGCAGGCCCATGAGGCGCGAGGAGAGGCGAAGGATCTCGCGGCCGGTGCGTCCGGCGTGCTGGGCCGAGGCGTCGAGGAGTACCCCGACCCGCCGCCCCGGGTTGCTGAGCTCGCGAAAGTCCGTCCCCAGGACGGTCGAGCGGCCGGCGCTCGGGGTGGTGAGGCCGGTGAGCATGCGCATGGTCGTGGACTTGCCGGCGCCGTTCGGGCCCAGGAATCCGGTCACCCGGCCCGGCCGGGCGGTGAAGGAGACGTCCTGGACGACGTCACGGTCGCCGTAGCGTCGGGTGAGGTTCTCTGCGGTGATCATGGGGACAACCCTTCCGGCGGACGGCAGGCGGAGGATCGGAGCGGGGGCTCGGGCGGGTCAACCTTTGGTCGGACGGCGGCGAGCCCAGGGGCGGACCGGAGGCGCCCCACGGACTTCTAGGCTGGTCGCCATGTACCCCGCCGCACCACCCCTCGCTCCGCCGGTCCGCGCCGGCGACGTGGGCCAGACCTCACGGCAGGCGGAGCACTCCGGGGTCGGGCAACCTCCGCTGCGGCCCTGGTCGCGGGTCTGGCGCTACCTCGCCGCCGTCGGGATCGCGATGGCGCTGTGGCTGGCGGTGGGTGTCGACATGCTCCCGGTGGACGACACCGCCCTCCCGCCGGACGAGGAGGCGCGGGTCGCGGGTGCGCTGGTCCTCGACGCGCTGCTCGGGATCGTGGGGCTCGCCCTCCTGCCGATGCGCCGTCGCCACCCGGTCCTCACCGCGTGCCTCACCGCCCTGTTCACGGCGGTGTCAGCGGCCGCCATCGGTGCCGCGGTAGTCGCCGCCGTCTCGGTCGCGACCTGGCGCCGGTGGCGGTGGGTGGCGCCCGTTGTCGGGATGTGGGTCGCCGCCACGGTCTGCTACGAGGCGGTGTGGCGTCCGGCCATCGTCGACGACGCGGTCACGGTGGGCTTCGCGGCACTCTCCGGTGGTCTGGCGGTGGGGATCGTCGCCACCTGCGTCGCGACCGGCTACTACGTAGGTGCGCGCCGCGAGCTGCTCGTCACGCTCCGCGTCCGGGCCGAGACCGCCGAGCGCGAGCAGGCCCTCAAGGCGGAGGCGGCCCGGGTGGCCGAGCGGACGCGCATCGCCCGCGAGATGCACGACGTCCTCGCGCACCGGATCTCCCTCGTGGCGATGCACGCCGGTGCCCTGGCGTACCGCACCGACCTCTCCGCCGAGGAGACCGCCGAGGCGGCGGGTGTCATCCAGCGCAGCGCCCACCTCGCGCTCACCGAGCTGCGGCAGGTACTCGGGGTGCTGCGGGCGGACGGCGCGGGAGGCGACGCTGCCGAGCCGCCCCAGCCGACGCTGGTCCAGGTGGACGAGCTCGTCGAGGCTGCCCGCACGCACGTCACGGTCACGGTCGACCAGAGCGGCCTCCCTGGCCCGCACCTCCTCGCGACGGTCCCGGCGACGGTGTCCCGCACCGCCTACCGGGTGGTCCAGGAAGCCCTGACCAACACGTGCAAGCACGCGCCGGGCAGCGACGTCGTCGTCCGCCTCGCCGGTGGTCCCGGTGGCCTGCTCACGGTCGAGGTGGAGAACGGCCCCCCGCGCCGCGACGTCGCGTCCGCGCAGGGCACGCCGGGAGCAGGGCTCGGTCTCGTCGGGCTCGCCGAGCGGGTCGGGCTCGCCGGGGGAGCGCTCGAGCACCTCCCGGGTCCGGACGGTTCGTTCACCGTGCGAGCCTGGCTCCCGTGGGAGGAGGACGAGTGACGGCGCCAGCAGTCCGGGTGGTGGTGGTCGACGACGACGGTCTGGTCCGCGCCGGCCTGCGCCTCATCCTGGGTGGGAGCGACGGCGTCGAGGTCGTGGGGGAGGCGGCCGACGGACGCGAGGGTCTGGCCGTCGTCGAGCGGGAACGGCCCGACGTCGTGCTCATGGACATCCGCATGCCCGTGCTCGACGGTCTGACGGCGACCCGTCGTCTCGTCGAGGGGCGCTCGACGGCGCGGGTCATCGTGCTCACCACGTTCGACACCGACGAGATGGTGCTCACCGCGCTGCGGCATGGTGCGGCCGGCTTCCTCCTCAAGGACACGCCCCCCGAGGACCTCGTCGCCGGGGTCGTGCGGGTGGCGCGTGGTGAGCCGATGCTCTCGCCCAGCGTCACCGCCCAGGTCATCACAGCGGCGACGCGTGGTGGGGACGACTCCCGGGAACGCTCCGCGCGGCAGCGGATAGAGCGGCTGACCGAACGGGAGCGGGAGGTCGCCGTCGCGATCGGGCGCGGGCTGTCGAACAGCGAGATCGCCGCCGAGCTGTACATGGGGATGGCGACGGTCAAGACGCACGTCGGCCGGCTCTTCACCAAGCTCGAGGTCACCAACCGCGTCCAGATCGCCCTCTGCGTGCACGACGCGGGCCTCGGCTGAGCCACGTCCTCGTCAGGCTCGCTACCAGCGGTCAGCGGTCGGACACCGCGTGCGCTGCAACAACTCCGCTGTCGGCGTGAGGTGGTGGGCGTGCGCTGCAACAACTCCGCTGTCGGCGCGAGGTGGCGGGCTGCGCTGCAACAACTCCCTGTCGGCGCCAGGCGGGTGGGGGCGCGCGCTGCAACAACTCCGCTGTCGGCGCGAGGTGGGGGTGGCGGGGGGGGTGGGACACGCCGTTCGCGTCGAGGTGCCGCGGCAGTGGACAATGGCCCGCGTGACCGACTCCGAAGACCTCCCCATGCCCGCCGACGACGAGCAGCGCGCCGCGGCCCTCCGCGCCGGGCTGGAGGGCTACGTCCTCGACGAGGACGACGCCGCGCTCCTCGCGGCCGCCGACGAGCCGGCCGAGGCCGAGGCCCAGCAGGGCCCGCTGCCGGTGCTCGCCGTCGTCGGGCGCCCGAACGTCGGCAAGTCGACCTTCGTCAACCGCGTGCTCGGGCGCCGGGAGGCCGTCGTCCAGGACGTCCCGGGCGTCACCCGTGACCGCGTGAGCTACCCCGCGGAGTGGGCGGGGCGCCGCTTCATGCTCGTCGACACCGGCGGGTGGGAGCACGACGCCGCCGGCATGCACGCGCGGGTGGCGGACCAGGCCGAGATCGCCATCGCGATGGCCGACGCCGTCATGTTCATCGTCGACGCCACCGTCGGCCCCACGAGCACCGACGAGCAGGTCGTCCGGCTGCTGAGGAAGTCCGGCAAGCCGGTGGTCCTCGTCGCGAACAAGGTCGACTCCCAGATGCAGGAGGCGGATGCGTCCGCGCTGTGGTCACTCGGCCTCGGACAGCCGTGGCCCGTCTCGGCGCTGCACGGCCGTGGCTCGGGTGACGTCCTCGACGCCGCGATGGCGGTGCTGCCCGAGGTGTCCACGGTCGCCTCGCCGCTCCCGGAGGGTGGACCGCGTCGCGTGGCGCTCGTGGGTCGCCCGAACGTCGGCAAGTCCAGCCTCCTCAACGCGATCGCCGGCCAGGACCGGGTCGTCGTCGACGACGTCGCCGGGACCACGCGCGACCCGGTCGACGAGCTCGTCCTCCTCGGGGACCGGCCGTGGTGGTTCGTCGACACCGCCGGGATCCGCCGTCGGGTGCACCAGACGAAGGGCGCGGACTTCTACGCCTCGCTGCGCACGCAGGCAGCGCTGGAGAAGGCGGAGGTCGCCGTCGTGCTCCTCGACTCCTCGGTCCCGCTGACCGAGCAGGACACCCGTGTCATCCAGCAGGTGGTCGACGCCGGGCGTGCGCTGGTCCTCGCCTACAACAAGTGGGACCTCATGGACGAGGACAAGCGTTTCCTCCTCGAACGTTCGGTGGACAAGGACCTCGTCCAGATCCAGTGGGCCCCGCGCGTCAACGTCTCGGCCAAGACCCGCTGGCACGTCGACCGCCTGGTCAAGGCGCTGGACACCTCCCTGGAGAGCTGGGACAAGCGGATCTCCACCGGACGGCTCAACGCGTTCCTCGGTGAGCTCACCGCCGCCAACCCGCACCCGGTGCGCGGCGGCAAGCAGCCGCGGATCCTGTTCGCCACGCAGGCCGACAACCGTCCGCCGCGGTTCGTCATCTTCGCGACCGGGTTCATCGAGCACGGCTACCGGCGATTCATCGAGCGCAAGCTGCGTGAGGCCTTCGGCTTCGCGGGCACGCCGATCGAGATCAGCGTCCGGGTACGCGAGAAGCGCCGCCGCTGATGGAGGAGGGCGTCGCGCGCCGCCACGTCCTGCTGCGCTGGGGACTGCCCCGCGACCCGCGGGGCAGCGAGCACGTCCTGGGCTTCGTCCTCACGACCGTCGCCACGATCGTCGTCACCCGCGGCTACCTCCAGCTCACCGGCTTCCCGCAGATCGGCGGGGAGACGCTGCACGTCGCGCACGTGCTGTGGGGTGGGCTGTTCATGGCCGTCGCGATGGTCCTGGTGCTGTCCTACGCCGGCCCGGTCATCCGCCCGCCCGCGGCGTTCCTCGGCGGGATCGGCTTCGGCCTGTTCATCGACGAGGTCGGCAAGTTCCTCACCCAGGACAACGACTACTTCTTCCAGCCGGCGCCGATGATCATGTACGTCACGCTCGTCGTGCTCATCATCGTCGCCGACGTGCTCCACGGGCGGCGTCCGCCCCACCCGAGCGAGCAGCTCGCCGCGGCGGCCGACCACGCGGTCGCGGGCCTGGCCGGTGGGCTGAGCCCGCACCGTCGGGCCATCGCCGAGGACCTGCTGAGAAAGGGCCGCGGAGGTCGAGGCGATGCGGAGGTCGAGGCGCTGCTCGCCGTCGTGCCGGACGACCACAGCGAGTTCCCCGACCCGCTCGAGCTCGTGGCACGCAAGGTCCGCGGCCTCCTCTCCGGCGTCGTCCGTGGTTCGTGGACGACGGCGGTGGCGTGGACGCTCCTCGTCCTCGCGCTGGCAGGTGGGATCGCCGTCGTCGTCCTCGCCGACGACGGCGCACCGGACTGGGCGCGGTGGCTCGCCCTGGGGTCGTCCGCGCTCGTCGTCGCGGTCGTGGTGCGGGCACTCGCGCTGCTCGGCAAGGACCGGTACCACGGCTTCCAGTGGATCCGGCGGGCCTTCCTCGTCCAGCTCCTGGTCACCCTCGTGGGGCTCTACCGGCTCGCCCCGTGGCCGGCGACGGCCGTGATGGTCGTCGCGCTGCTCGGGCTCGGCGTTGTGGCGGCCGAGAAGGTCCGGCTCGAGCAGCTCGGCCAGGGCGCCGCCCACTAGCAGTGGACGGAGCCACTGGGAGAGCCGGACGGGGCCCGTCGACCACCGGTGTGACGCCACGCACAGGGGCCCCGTGGGTTTCGGTCACGGGGACTTCCTGCGGTACTCTCGTTCAGGTTCGTTCGCGAGCCGGACGGGCTGTGGCGCAGCTTGGTAGCGCACCTGACTGGGGGTCAGGGGGTCGTGGGTTCAAATCCCGCCAGCCCGACGCAAAAGCCCTGGTGAGAGCGTTTTTCTCACCGGGGCTTCGTCATGCGCGAGATGCCGGGCGCCAGGCCCTGTGACTCAGGTGCGTCGCCGGTATGCGGCGACCGCCAGCGGCGCGAGCACGACCACGAGGCCAAGCGACCAGAGCACCGAGGTCACGACGTGGTGGCCGGCGTCGCCTCCGACGAGAAGGCCACGGCAGGCCGCCATGGTCGCCTGGACGGGATTGATGTCGGCCCACGCCTGGAGCCAGCCCGGCAGAGTGTCGAGGGGAGCGACCATGTCCGTCCCGAAGGCCAGCGGAAAGATGCTCAGAGCGACGATCGACTGCACGACCGCCGTCTCCTTGATGACGACACCGAGGAGCACCCAGAGCCAGCTCAGGCTCATGCCGAAGACGACGGTGAGGGCGACGGCTGCGAGAGCCGAGAACGGGTCGGTCTGGACACGGAACCCGATGAGGGTCCCGAAGGCCAGTACGGTCGCGATCGCGACGACGTAGCGGACGACGTCGGCCAGGACCGACCCGATGAGGGGAGCGGAGCGGCTGATCGGGAGGCTCCGGAACCGATCGAAGATGCCCTTCTTGATGTCGATGGACAGGTTGACGCCGGTAGCGATCATGCCGGCCATGATCGCGGCGAGGACGAGGACGGCCGGGAGCGTGCGCTGCAGATAGGCGTCGGACGAACCAGAGACGGCGCCGCCGACCATGTAGACGAAGATCACGAGGAACATGACGGGAGCGATGACGGCGTCACTGATGCTGATCGGGTTGCGTCTGATCTTGATCAGATTGCGTCCAGCGAGCGCGAGGCTGTGCCGCAGAAGGGCGAATCGGCGCACAGGGGGCGCGTGCTGACCGGTGGAGCGCGCGGACGACTCGGGTGCACTGACGGACGGTGGGTTCACGCTGCCTCCTCGGTGTCGTTCCGCTCGGTCCCGTGACCGGTCAGCACCGAGAAGACCTCGTTAAGGCTGGGAAGGCGCAGAGCGAGCTCTGTCACGCGGACCCCTGCCCGCTCCAACCGGCGAACGGCCTCGGCGAACTCCCCGTCTCCATCCACCTGGACGGTGACCATGTCTCGGCCACGCGGCTCGGCCGGGCGGCCGGCAACCTCGCTGATGACCCGTGCAGCGTCACCGACTCGCTCCGGGTCCGTGGGGCGGACCTCGATGGTCTGGCTCCCGACGAGTGCTTTCAGCTCGGCTGCCGTGCCGTGCGCGATGACCGCGCCTCGGTCGATCACGACGATGTCGTCGGCGAGCGTGTCGGCCTCCTCCAGGTACTGCGTGGTGAGCAGCACCGTGCCGCCTCGCTCGGCCATGGATCGGACGGTCCTCCACACGTCGGCACGCTTGTCCGGGTCCAGGCCGGTGGTCGGCTCGTCCAGGCAGATGACCGGTGGGTCGCCCACGAGGCTCGCGGCAAGGTCGAGGCGGCGTCGCATGCCACCCGAGTAGGTGGACGCCTTCCTGGTCGCGACGTCGGTGAGGTCGAACCGTTCGAGCAGGTCGCTCGCTCGGCTGTTGGCATCCCGACGGCGCAGGTCGAGCAGCTCGCCGATCAGCACGAGGTTCTCTCGTCCGGTGAGGTCGTCGTCGACGGAGGCGTACTGGCCGGTCAGGCCGATCAGCTCGCGCACCCGGGCGGCGTCACGAACCACGTCGTACCCGCAGACCCTCGCGGAGCCGGCATCGGGGCGCTGGAGTGTGGCGAGGATGCGGACGGCCGTGGTCTTGCCCGCTCCGTTCGGTCCCAGCAGGCCGACGACGGTGCCCGGTCGCGCCGCCATGTCGACTCCGGCGAGCGCGGTCGTCGCCCCGAAGCGCTTGCCGAGGTTCTCGGCCTCGAAGGCGTGGGCCGTCATCGGTTCTGTGGTCGCCCGTGGTGCGCCGGCGGCCGGGGCGCGCGGTCGACAAAGGTGGCCACGGAGGTGATGCGGCCGTCGTCACCGATGGAGATCACGTCCGTGCCCTCGGCGAACGACGTCTCGCCGACCCTGATCTCCCACGGGAGGCGGGCACGGTGGTGATGCATGTCGGGCTCGGTCCGTGCGCGGAACTCGTAGTCGCCGACGTTGCCGACGAACTGCTCGGTGAACTCGGCCAGTGCCTCGACGCCTCGCAGTACTCCGGCGGGTGCGACGTAGGTCGAGTCGACGGTGAAGATCTCCCTGCCGGTGCGTCGCTGCTCCTCCGGCGGGGTGTTCCAGAAGCGCACATAGCGCGCAACGGTGTCCGCCACGTGTGGTGCGGTCGTGTCACTCATGTCGTCCTCCTGTGCTCGTCCGTGAGGCCGGGTGCCCCACGGCACCGAGCATGCCGAGGGTGACGAGGCGCGTCGATTACCTCAGAGGTAGTTGAGCCGAGCGCGTGACGCGGACGATCATGAGTCCGTGGACCACACGCAGGAACCGGTCGGCGAGCTGCTGCGCCGGTGGCGGGAACGTCGTCACCGGTCGCAGCTCGAGCTCGCGGTGGCCGCAGGTGTGTCAGCGCGCCACGTGAGCTTCATCGAGACCGCGAGGGCCACGCCGAGCCGCGACATGATCGAGCGACTGTGCGACGAGCTCGACGTGCCGCTGCGCGAGCGGAACACCCTTCACCTGAGCGCAGGCTTCGCCCCGATGTACCCGGAGCGGCCACTGGCCGACCTCGGCGTCGCCCGGTCGGCCGTCGACGCCGTCCTGCGCGGGCACGAGCCGCATCCCGCCATGGCGATCAACCTTCGCTGGGACCTGCTCGCGGCGAACCAGGCGATGCAGGCACTTCTCGGCGGTCTGGGTGAGCGGTTCCTGAAACCACCGGTCAATGGGCTTCGCGCCATGCTGCACCCCGAGGGGATGGCGTCCCGCGTGCGCAACTACGCGCAGTGGCGAGCCGCGACGTTGCGACGGGTCCGCCGCCAGCTCGAGCGCACCGCCGACGCCGGACTAAGGGAGCTTCTCGCCGAGCTCGAGTCGTATCCGACTCCAGTAACTCGCGACGAAGCGGAGACCCTCCCCGTCAACGACCTGGTGATGCCTGTCGTGCTCATGACCGAGGGCGGTGACCTGTCACTTCATCACGCGCTCACCGTGTTCGGCGCTCCCCGGGATGTGACTCTCGACGAGATCGCGATCGAGACCTTCTTCCCCGCGGACGAGCGCAGCGCGGACCTGCTGAGCCGGCTCACCCAGGCAACCGCGGGTGGTGCCCGGTCCACCTGAGCCGGTGGAGGTGGCCGCTGATGCGAGCAAGCGCCCGAGCTGCCGCACCCGCCGCTCACGCGTGAGGCGGGGCGATGCCCCGCGCGGCGCGTTCTGGGGTGGGGACCACGCGACCGTCGCGCCGGGCTCGGTGCGCGTGGACCTCCGGGTCGGCGGGACCTTCTCGCTGGAGACACGGGGCGCCGACGGCGGCGGTCGCCCGCTCCGCTTCCGGCACAAGGAGCTCGAGCCCCCGCGACGGCTGGTGCTGTCCGAAGCACGCACCGGCCTGCTGACCGAGATCCGCCTCGAACCGGCGGGTGCCGGGACCACCGTGGTGGTTCACCAGCGACGCGTGCCGCCAGAGCTCCGGACCGAGCAGGCGCGCACCGGACTCGCCGGGCTCCTCGCCCGGCTCGGGGACGTCGTCGACACGCTCCACGACGAGAGAGGGGAAGGACGCGCATGATTACTCAGCACGGCACAGTCGAGCGCTACCTGGAGGGCTTCGGGCGCAGCGACCACGAGGCGATCCTCGCCTGCCTCACCGACGACGTCGTGTGGCACATCCACGGACTGCGCACCACCCGCGGGACGACCGAGTTCGACGACGAGATCGAGAACCCCGCCTTCCAGGGGAGCCCCGAACTCACCGTGGAACGGGTGCTCGAGGCGGGCGACGTCGTCGTCGTGACGGGAACGGGCGGCGGCCGCCACCGCGCGAACGGGCCGTTCGCGTTCGCCTACAGCGACCTGTTCACGTTCCGGGACGGACTCATCGCCCAGGTCGACTCCTACGTCGTCCTGCTCGGCTGAGCAGGACGCGGCCACGTGCTCACAGGCCGCGCTCCACCAGCCACCGCTCGCCCATGAGTGCGCGGAGCGCCGGCTGCACGGAGCCGGCCGACGGATCGGTGAGCACGGCGACGAGGAGAGCCTCCAGGCTGCCCTCCCTGCTCGCCAGACCGAGCATCTCCCTGGTGATCCGCCGCGTCGAGCTGGCCCAGCTCATCGACTCGAGGTCGAGGCCGGCCTGTGAGGCGACCGAGAGCAGCTCGGTGCTCGTCGGGTATGCGGTGATGAGCAGCTCCTCGAGGCGCAGGACCTGCGGCTGCGACCAGTCGAGCGGTGCGTCGTGCTCCAGGTGTCCGACCTCGCTCGGACGGGCGTGGGCCGCGACGGCCGGGACGACTGCCCACCAGAGGTAGATCTCGCGCAAGCGTTCGCGGACCTCCAGCGGTGGGCTCGCCTGGCTCCACACGCGATCGATGAGGGTTCCGGCGTCCGTTCCCAGGCCCGCCAGGACCGACCACGCCCGCCGGACGGCGTCCGGGGACTCGCTCTCCAGCCGGAGCCCCGAGCCCCGGGCGAGCACGCCGGGCGGGTCCAGGGACATGTCCCAGACGGCGAACGCCTCGGCCAGCCGCCCGACGCGGACCAGATCGTCCTCGTGCCCCATCCCCACCCGCCGGACGGCCTCCCGGAGTCGCGCGGGCTCCTCTCGGCCGAACGCGGCCGCGAGCAGGCGGGCGAGCGCCGTGCTCGAGGCGAGCTCGCGCGTGGGGCTGCGCTGCATGAGTGACCGCGCCTCGAGTCCGAGCAGCCACTGCGCGTGCCCGTCCGTCAGCCCGGTGCGTTCGCGCAGGTTGATGCGGTTGAGGAGGAGCTCCAGCCGCAGGAGCGGGTGTCCGGCGAGGAGGTCGTCCTCGCCCGCCAGCCGGAGGCTGTCCTCCGCTGCCGCGGCCGCGCCCTGCATCTCGTGGAGGCCTGCGAGCCGGACGGCCGCGGCGGCGAACCGGGGGGCGTCGGCGGCTGCGCGAGCCGCCTCCACGTCCATCCGGGCGGCCGTCGTCGCGCCGGTCAGGTCGTGCTCGGCCTGCGCGAGGCGCGAGGCGACCCGGTGCAGGACTGTCCCCGGCGTACGGTCCGGTCGCTGGTCGAGCAGCCGGCGTGCCTCGGCCAGGCGCCCCTCGCGCAGCGCGGCGTCGGCGACCTGGAGCACGTGGCCCTCCCACGTCTCCAGGTCACGGTCCGCCGCCGCGGCGGCGGGCTCACGCGCCCTGACGCCCAGCCTCGCGGCGGTCGACGGTGGCAGGTCGTCCGCCGTCAGGTCCAGCCGGTGCAGCGTCTGGTCGTCGACCGACGCCGGTGACGCTCCGAGCGCGAGGCGGTGGTAGGCGAGCTCGACCGCGGCGGCGTCGTCGTGCTGACCGCCGTAGAACTCGACGGCACGCTCGTGGACCGTACGGACGAGGGCGGCGTCCTCGAGCCGCAACGCGGCCAGGGCGGGGACACGCAGCTCCTCACGCACCCGCAGCATGCCGTCGGCCGTCTCCGCGAGTGCCACCTCCGTGGAGAGCTGCCCGAAGAGGTCCGTCGCCGTGGACGCCGGTGGCGGGGAGAGCGCAGGCATCAGCACGCGTTCGACGAGCTCGACGGTGAGGTGGCGAAGCACCATGCTCGCCCGTGCGAGGCGGCGCAGGTCCTCGGTCTGCACCGGCGGCCGTGCGGTGATGTGGCCCAGCACGCGCTGGTAGAGGAACCCGCGGACGAACTCCGAGCGCAGGTGGTCGAGGGTTCGCGCGCGCGTGCTGGCGTCGGTGATGGCCTCGACGCCGTCGTGGGCCAGCACCCGGGCGGCGAGCCGGACCGTCAGCGGGATGCCGCCGACCATGGAGACGACCTCGCGCGCGAGGTCGTCCTCGACCTCGACCGGAGGCCGCCCCAGTCGCGCTGCCTCGGCCGTCACCAGGTGGCGGACGAGCGTGACCGCGGTGTCGCCCTCGAGCGCGCGCAGGTGGAGGCGGCGGTCGGGGCGGTCGGGGTCGAGGAAGACCTCCGCCGGAGCCCGCCCGGACACGATGAGGCGGAACCCGGGGAGCTCCGCGGCCAGCATGGCGAACAGGTCGCGGAGCTCGCGCGCACGCGTGGGCCCGTCCGTCCTGGGATGCGCCTTGTCGAGCACCTCGAGCTGCTCGAAGGTGTCCAGCACGACGACGAGCGCGCCGTCCGCGATCCGCCGCATCTCGCCGACGAGCTCGGTCGCCAGCTCCTGCCAGGAGAGCGCGGTGTCCATCCCCTCCAGGCCGGCTCCCTTCTGGCGCCGACGCTTGACGTCGGCCGTCCGCGCGAGCCGGCGTCGCTGGTCGACGCGCTGGGCGGCCACCTGGCGCATGATGTCGGTGAGGATGACCGCCGGCTCGCCGGAGGCCACGGTCGGTCGGTCCAGGTCGAGGTAGGCCCACACCCCGGCGTCGGGGGACTGCCTCTCGTACAGGTCCATGACGAAGCGCGCCACCAGCGTGGACTTGCCCACGCCGCCGATCCCGAACAGGACGAGCGGCGGGTCGTCCCACAGTGGTGCGGGAGCCTGGCGCGGACGCCGGTACTCGTGCAGCCGGGCGAGCTCGGCCTCACGGCCGACGCAGCCCGCCGCGGCGAGCCGCCGGACGGCACGCGTGACGTCCAGCAGCGCGAGCCGGCTCTCGATGGCGTCCCTGCCGGGCTCGATGTGCACCCCGCCGGTCTGCCGGGCGCGGGCGGCAGCCTCGGTGGCCCAGCGCCAGACCTCCAGGGACGCGACGAGCTCGTCCTCGGTCCGCTCCTCCACGGGCGGCCCGTGGCCGAGCACGAACGCGTCGAGCATCCGCTGGAGCGGCCCGTTCGTCGACGCCCGGACGGAGCGCCGCACGCGGGCGAGCTCGGACCGGCCCCCGCGCTCGAGGATCCGGGTGAGGGCCTCGATCCGTGGCCGGTCCGCGAGCACCGCGTCGCCCGAGGGCAGCTGCTGGCAGAGCAGCTGCACCACCGGCGACCCGGCCGTGTCGCCGGTGTCGGGGCCGGCGAGCTCCGGCACCAGCGACGGGCTGAAGGGCCCGAGGACTGCCAGCTGCTCGACGACCGGCAGCCGGGCCAGCTCCTCGCGCTGCTGCGCCTCGGCGAGGAGCGCCGCGGGGTTCGCGAGGTCGCTCACGTCGCGAGCACCTCCGGGAGGATCGCCGGCAGCCGCAGGGCCACCTGCTGGGGGTCGGGCAGCGGTCCCGGAGGGAACAGCTTGTCGAGCTGGACGGTGAGGGACGCCTCGTCGACCGTCCTTCTCTCGTCCCTGGCCCGGTCCCGCAGCCAACCGTCGACGTCGGTGCGCGTGAGGCCCACGGCGTCGTCGCGTTCCGTCCACGGGGCGTGCTCCTGCATGAAGGCCTCCGCCTCGCGCCCCGCGACGACGACCCGGAGGGGCACCTGTTCATCGCCGGCGAGGGTGATGAGGGCGTGGATCAGCTCGTCGACCTGCCCCTGCTTCACGGTGAGCACGTTGTCGACGCTGTCGAAGAAGATCCACCACTGCTCGGTGGAGGCCCGCAGGCGCGCCTCGACGGCGTCGACGAGCGTCAGCGTCTCGCGGGCGGCCTGGGCGTCGGTGTCGGTCGGGGCGATGACCCGCAGCGCCTTGAGCAGCTTGAGCCCGATCTCCGTCCGGATGCGGTCCCCGTCGACCTTGCCGATGTACAGCCGGAGGTCGATCCTCAGCGCCTCGATCCCCCTGGGGGCGGCGGCGCGGAGCGACGGGCAGGCGAGCGCGTGCTTGGCCACGTGCGCCGTGAAGGTGTAGGAGTGCGAGACCCCTGCGCCCCTGCTGGCCCCCACCACGGCCAGGGTGCGTCGTGCATCGCCCTCGGCCATCCGGCGGACGGTGGAGCGCAGGTTCCGGCGGTTGACGAACGGCAGGCTCATGATGGCCGTCGTGCCGAACGGGTCGACCTCGAGCGTGGCGGCACTGGGACCGGTCGGCGCTCCCTCGTGGAACAGCCCGGCATGGTCACCGGCCAGCAACCGGCCGGCGATGGCCGCGATCGGCACCCCCTGGTTCCAGTCGCCCCCGTAGTGGTGGAGCCCGACGAGCCGGCCACGCGGGTCGATGATGGCCGATCCGGAGGCACCCGGCAGCGTGTTCCCGCCGTACCGCATGCGCGTCTTGCGCTTGCTCACCCGGGGGGATCCGATCCGCGTGGAGTGCAGGTAGTCGCCTGCGGCGTGCTGGGCGATGAGGTACTCGTCGGTGGCCGCGTAGTTGTAGTCCTCCTGGCGCAGCGCGTAGTACCCGCGCGGCTCCTGGGGGAGCCGGGGCGGGTTCGGGACCGGGCTCGCCAGCCGCACGAGGGCGAAGTCGAGCCGGTCGTCGGGGGCGTCCCAGTCGGCACCGACCGTGCCGGCAGCCTCGGACTCCGTCGGCAGCAGTCCCGTGACGAGCTCGACGACGTCGACCCGGGTACCGGACTCGGCGTAGCTGCGCCCCGCGAAGTCGTAGTCGAAGACCGCGGTCGCGTGCGGGACCGGGTCCGGCGGCCAGCGGCGCCGGTCGAACACGTGCGCGGCCGTGAGCAGGAGCGTCTCACCGACGAGGAACCCGGTCCCCGCCGGTACGCCGGCGATCTCGATCATCGCGGTGCGGTGCAGGAGGTCCAGCTCGGCCTGGATCTGGGTGCGGAGATGGGGCATGCCCTGCGCGCCGGACACGACGGCCTGCAGCCGGCCCGGGCCGTCGTCGTCCGACGTCGCACGGCGCAGGCTCTCCAGCACGGTGTCGGGACCGTCGGTCGGCTCGGGCGGGAGCCCGAAATAGGTGACCATGCGCAGGTTGACCTTGTCGACCAGGTCCCCGAGCAGCAGGCGGAACGGGGCGTGGAACGGGGCCACCCTGGCGTCGTGAAGGACGTGGGCGGCGAGGTCGAGCACCCGCCCACGGGCCGACGCGGCGCCGAGGACGGTGGTCCACGCCTCCCGCACCGGGAGGTCGGGGGGAGCCGCGTCGTCGAGCCCGACGGCGGAAGCGGTCCGTTGCACGTCGTCCAGCCGGGGGTAGGCGTAGGTCAGCACGTCCACGACCCGGGACGGCTCCGCGGCACGCCAGTCCGTCTCCGGGTCCTGCCACCAGGCCGGGAAGGTCATGGGCCGCTCCACCCCGCGTGGTCGGTGAGGATCCGAGCGACGCGTGCCGCGGTGACGGCCTCGTTGCGCTGGCCCTGGATCCCACCGAAGTGCAGGGCCGCGGCCTTGCCGCGGTCCAGGTCGAAGACCACCGACCCGGAGTTGCCTCCCAGGGTGGTCGCGTCGTGGTGCAGCACCGGCAGGTTCCCGAAGAAGGTCACCTGGCCCGGGGCGAGGCGCTTGACGTTGAAGTGGCCGTCGAAGATGCGCTGCTGGTCCGCGACGTCGTTGCGGCTGTCGAACGCCGGGTAGCCGATGACGGCGACCCACGCGCCGGGCAGGACCGTCTGGACCTCCTCCTCCGTCATCAACGCGATCGGTGGAGGGACCGGCTCGTGGTTCTCGCCCTCGGTCTTGATCCGCAGGACGGCCACGTCGACCGAGTCGTCCGGCTCGATCCACACCACCTCCTTGACGCCGAAGCGCGACTCCTCGCCGCGGCCGAGCTCGTGGCGCCAGTCCAGCGTGGCCGCGACGGTCGTCCCGTCGAGGTTGCGCCGGAACGCGAAGCCGCCGTCGTCGCGGTGGGCGAACTCCGCCGCCACGTGACGGTTGGTGACGACGAGGTCCGGCCCCACGACCCATCCCGTCCCCACCCAGTCGAGGCGGTGGTTGCGCACGTCGATGCGGCCGACGCTCGGGATCGTCGTCTCGAGCACCGTGCGGGCACCCTCGAGCTTGTGGCCGATGACCTCGGAGTCGGGGAACTGGTCCGGCGGGACGGTGAACGTGGAGTCCTGGACGAGGTACACCGGCCGGCTGAAGCGCTCGATGATGGCCTCCAGCCCCCGGTCGCTGCCGGGCTGGTACCGGCCCTCCGCCATGCTCTCGGCCACCTCGGCGGCCCTGTCGACGTCGACCCCGCCGTCGAGGCCCTCCAGCCCGCCGGTGGGTGCGTGCTCCCTGAGCTCGGTGAACCGGTCGAGGAACTCCTGCTTGACGTCCTCGTCCGTGAAGATCTGCGTCGGGTCCATCGCTGCCTCCAAGGTGATGACATGAGCCGCCGGTCACTGGCGGCCTAGAAGCCGGCGACCAACCTCCCCGTGTAGCCGACCATCACGGCCCAGAACAGTCGGGTGAAACCCCGTTCCCCGACCACGCTGTTGAGACGCCGCCCGAGGAACGTCGCCACAAACATCAGGGGCACGCAGACGAGCGCCGTCAGGTACTCGGCCCGCCCGAGCAGCGTCGCCTCGGTCCACACCGCCGTCTTCGTGACGTCGCCCACCAAGGAGGCGATCGACAGCGCGCCGACGAGGTGGAGCCGGTCCAGGTCGAGGGACCGGACGGCGAGGCCCTTGAGCGGGCCGGAGGTGCCACCGAAGCCGGAGGTGGCCCCGGAGGCGAACGCGAGGACCGGCGTGCTCACCCGCCGCGAGCGCTTGAGCTCGAGGGACTCCAGCAGGAACGCGACGAGGAAGGTGACGATCACCACGATCGTGACGACGTTCTCCGGGGTCGCCACGAACAGCCGGGCCCCGAGGAAGGCCCCGAGAGCGATGAGCAGGACCACCGGGATGGAGCGTCGGATCGGCAGCGTCCGGCGGTAGGCGAACACCTTGACGACGTTGTTCCCGGCGAGCAGGAGTGCCGCCAGCGTCACCCCCGCCTTGGTCCCCAGCAGCAGTGCCAGCGCGGGGACGAGGATGAGGCTGCCCCCGAAGCCGGCCGCGGCCGACACGGTGAACGCCGTCGCGACCGCCAGGAGCACGACGACGATGGTCCAGGGCTCCATGGCTGCTCCTGTCGCACGTCACATCTCAGACCGTCTGGAGCGCGAAACGTACGACGCGCGGCACGATGTCGGTCCGGGCCTGACCTCCTTCGAGCGTGTAGCCGCTGGCCACCCAGGTGTCCGACTCCGGGTCGTGCTGACGGCACGTGAGGTAGTCCCCCCACTTGCCGTCACCGGGGGAGTCGCTTCCGAGGCGGGTGTACTTGCTCCGCCACGCGCCGGCGGAGTCGTCCCGTGCGCCGACGACGTGGCCGGGGTTGCGGTCGTTCCCTCCGTAGAAGGCGGTGAACCCCACGACGCCGTCCCGGTTGGTCGCCGCGGCCGGGTAGGCCCACGCCCGCGTGCTGCTCCAGAGGTCGGGCTGATCGGTCACGGTCTTGGCGGCCTCGTCGATGCGGACCACCCGGCAGTAGGCGTGCGGCCGGGCGTTCTGCGCGCCCGCGGTCCACGCGAAGGTGATCACGCCCGCACCGACCGCACCGGCGGTGATGCGCGAGTCGCACCGGGCGAGCCAGTCGGCGCCGTTCGGGGCGGTGGACGTGATGGCGGGGGACCAGGACGTCACGTCGAGGTCCCACCAGCTGATGCTGTTCTGACCGTCGGGCCATGAGAAGAGGCGCAGCGTGCTGGTCGTGAGGTTGTCCGCCCAGTACATCGTGCTTCCGGCGCCCTGGGTCAGGCGCAGGGAGCCGTTCTCGGTGGTCGACCACCAGGTGAAGCCCAGCGGGTCCGCGCTGGCGAGCGTGTCCAGCGGGAAGCGCATGACGACGGCGCGCTGCCACTGGTCGCTCGTGTTGAACACGTTGAAGGTGACGAAGAGGTTCTCGTCGGTGAGTGCGGCGTCGGGGTAGTCGAACCAGAGCTGGCTCCAGCCGCCGTCGAGGCCGCCCGGCGTGACGTCCCACCAGTACCAGCCGCCGGAGGAGAAGTCCGCGTCGCGTGAGACGGCGAGCCGGAACACGTTGGTGTTGTTGGCCTGGACGTACTGCAGGACCCAGATCCAGATGCCTCTGGCGGCGTCGTGCAGCACGACGTTGTCGCAGCACGGCAGGGAGTCGTGGGCTGCGGGTGGCAGCGTGGTGAAGAGGTCGACGTGCGTCCAGGTGGCGCCGTCGTCCGTGGAGCGACTGGCGAACCAGTTGCCGGTGACGTACACGTCCCTGTTCGACCAGGCGAGCGACGGTTCGCCCACCGTGGACGTCGTGTCGTTCGTCGCTGCGTCATCCAGTGCGGTGTTCTGCAGCAAGGTCACGTCGAACGGCGCCATGGGAACTCCTCTCGGGTCAGCGGCCTCAGGCCGGGTCGTCGGGGTTGGACTCCTCGCCGGAGGGAGGCGCGTCGTCGGGCGACTCCCGGCCCTCCTCCTCACGCATGCCCGGGCCTGCTGCCTTGCGGCGCTCCGAGATGCGTTCCTGTCGTGCGTTCAGGTCGACGTCGACGTCCCCCTGGGGGACCTCCCGACCCGCTCGTTCCGGCTCACCGAGCTCCGCGGTGCCGGCGCTCTCCGTGCCCCGGGGCTCCGGGGCCTCGCCTGACTGTTCAGTCATGTCCGCTCTCTCCAGGAAGTTCGGCAGCGGTGCGGGTCCGCGCCGCCGTGCTCGGGACTGACTCGTCGCGCGACGTCATCGTGGCGCCCCACCGTCACCCGTCCGTCACGGGTGCTCCAGCCAGGACGGCAGCGGGTGGTCACCGTAGAAGTCCACGAGGCGGCGGCGGTTGCGGTTGGCGAGGTCCGGCTCGTCGTCCTCCCCGGTGAGCCCGAGCCAGCGCAGGGCGTTCGCACCCATGAAGTCGCGGCGAGCCGTCTCACCGACCATCGCCTCGACCTCCCGGTCGACCACCGCGAGGAACGACCGGTGGTTCGGACCGGTGAGGTTCATCCAGAAGTCGCTGCCGAACATCACGCGCCGTCGGCGCGCGAGGTGGACCGGTTCCTCGGAGTCGCGGGGACCGAGGAGCGTGGACAGCAGCCGGATGAAACGGCGGCGGTACGCGTCGGCCGCCGCGACGTGGGAGTTGCCGATGTCGGCGTAGACGTGCGGGTACTGGTCGATGAGCTCCATGAAGCGGTACGGCCAGCTCGCCGGGCCCGGGGTTCCGTCCGGCCCCGTCCCGTGGAGGTGCCCGAAGTGCCCGAAGCACAGGCGCAGCTCCGGGTGGTCCGCCAGCACCGCTGCCCAACCGGTGGGGGCGGCCAGGTCCGCGTACCCGTCCTCGAACCCCACGCTGAAGGCCGCGTGCGTGAGCACCGGCACCTGCTCGACCTCGCAGTAGGAGTACAGCGCCCGCAGCGCCGCGTCGAGCCGGCCACCGACACGCTCACCGAACCGTGCGACGTTGCCCATGGGCAGGTAGCCGGCCGGCGGGTAGAGCTTGACTCCGACGAACCCGCCGACCTCGACGGCGTGACGCACCAGGTCCAGCGACCGCTCGACGCCACCGAGGTCGAGGCGGGCGGTGTGCCACGGCCCGGACGGCTGCCTCAGGCTGCGCGCCCGGCTCGGGTCGTACCGCATCCCGGGGTGATGGTGGTCCTCCGTCGTCGCCTGTGGAAGGTCGGCGTAGGGGATGTACGGGTTCGTCTCGTGGGAGGTGGGCTCCCACCGGCTCAGCTCCGACGTCGCCACCTCGCGGTAGGGGCAGTAGCCGACCATCGGGTGGAACCGTGCGTCCGGGGCGCCGGGGATCCGTGCCGTGATCGACATCTTGGCGAGCAGGGAGTGGATCGTGATCTGGGTGGGGACGTCGGTGGCCGGGACGTCCCGCGCCGTGTGGCTGAAGTCGACGAGGGCGGGCACGAAGAGCGAGACCTCGGGGTAGGTCGTCGCGAGCTCGGCGGCGATGACGTGCCGGTGGCGGGTGGCGAGCCGCAGCAGGGCGAGGTACCGGTGGGCGGCGCCGCGGACGGCACGCGCCTGTGCCCAGAGCGCGCCCGGGCTGAGCGACTCCTGCCCCGCCGGCGGGGAAGGCTCGTCCACCGGCGGCTGGCCCACGTCCGCGAGCCAGGCGTTCAGCTCGGCGCGCTGCTCGGGCGACGCCTCCGCGATGGCACCCTCCAACGCGCGGAGGGACCCGTCCTCGGTCGACGGCGCCGCCACCGTCTCCAGGGCGGGTTCCGCGACCGCCCGGATCGGCAGCATCGCGACGAGGCGGGCGTCGAGCTCCTCGTCGCTCAGCAGCTCGGCGCCCAGCGGCGCTGTCGGGGCGAGCGACTCGGTCCCGGTCGCGCCGCCCAGGCGGTCCAGGATGTACTGCATCTCGGCTGAGCCGGGCGCCACCCACTGCGTGAGGCGGTCCAACGGCTTGGAGAACACCCCGGTGAGCAAGGAGGGGAGCGGGGACAGGCGTCTGATGAAGCCGTCGACCGGCAGGTCCTCGGCGTTGAAGACGTGTGAGTGGCAGTCGACGACGATCGGTGTGCCCACAGTCGACCTCCGCGTTCGCTCACATCGTCCGCACGCGCCCTCGATCGGTCCCACGCTCGCAGTGCCGCGTCACCGCGGCGTCACGGCCGCCCCGGCGAAGAACGTGCCTCGGCGGCTCGCGGTCGGGCCGAGGAGCGCTGTCGTCGGGTCCCGGCGCGGGCCCGCCTGGGTCAAACAGGGGCACGCGTGGCGAGGTGGCCGTCGGGGCGACGGTGACCGTTCGACGTGCCGTCCGCTCCAGTGCTGTCGGCAGTGACGACGAGCCGGGTCAGTCCCGGACTGGGGTCGATGCGCAGCTCCCGACGCACGAGCTGCCGGTAGCGCACGTAGAGGCGCCGCGCCTCGACGAGGTTGTGCTCGGCGAGGTGGGCCTCGATCAGCACACGTTGCGCGCTCTCCCGAAGTGGTTCGACACCGACGGCTGCGGTGGCCGCCTCGATGGCCTCGCCGCACCGTCCTGCCGTGACGAGCTCGCGACTCAGCTGCTCGAGGGCGTGCAGGAGTCGTTGACGGATGCGCTCGCGCTCGAAGGTCACCCAGTCGTCGTACCACCCGGGCAGCAGCTCCATCGCGTGGATGTCCCACGGCGGGACGTGCAGGTCTGCGGCCGTCGGCCGCCCACCGATGAGCCGGGTGGCCCACCTGCTGAAGAGCTCGATGTCGGAGGTCGTGCCCGGCCGCAGCCACAGGGCGAGCTTGTCTGCCTGGACGAGGTCGATCTCCGCCCGTTTGAGCCGCCAGAGCGCGGACCGCAGGTTCCCCGCCGCGCGTTCGTCGTCCCCGTCCGGCCACAGGGTGCCCGCCACGTAGCGGCGGTCGAGTCGTCCGGCGTGCAACGCGATGAAGACGAGCAGCCGTTTGCTGCCCTCGGGCACCTCGATGTGTCGCCCGGCGCGCACGACGTACGGGCCACCGAACAGACACAGCGTCCCCGGCGCGGTCGGCGCCTCGGTCGGACGGGCTGCATGGTCTGTCATGGCTGCCCCGCTGCTCAACAGTTCACGACCGTGCGCGGCGCTGCCTGAGCGGAGTGTCGCGGTGGCCACGGCCCGTCACCCGATCGTAGCGGCGCCGAGGTCACTCGCTCTAGTCCGTCTTGTTCACCTCCCGCGCCACCCGGGCCTCGGCGGAGCCCCCTGCCGGGTAGCCCCGACCCGTTGCCCGCGCCACGCTGTCGGTGTGCCCCAGCTCCCGCGTCCCGCGCGCCTCGACGGTGCGGTCACCGCCCAGGGTGGCCGGTGCTTCTGGTGCGGGCGGGCCTTCGGACCGCTGGTGCCGCCCACGGTGGACCACGTGGTGCCGCGGGCGAGGGGCGGGCCGTCCTGGGCGGAGAACGAGGTGGCGGCGTGCCACCGGTGCAACGCCCAGCGCGGGCACCGGTCGCCCGTCGAGTGGCTCGAGGAGTGCCTCCGCCGGGGCTGGCCGGTGGAGGTCGCCGCGCTCGACCGGGTGCTCGAGCGGCTGGATGCGGCCGTCGGCGAGCGCGGCGGGCAGCGTCGTGCTCGTCCGTACCTGCGCGGCCAGCTCCGGAGGTTGGCGGGGATCATGCCCGAGGACGGCAGCAGGCAAGGCTGACGCGGCGAGGCGACGCCCGTCACCGCCGCCGGCGTCGCGTCCCGAAGATCGAGCGGGTGATCTCGCGACCGATGACGGTGCCCGCCGACCGGAGCATCGACCTCATCACGGGGGAGTCCAGCACCTGTCCGACCATCCCGTCGTCGCTGCCCCGCGGCGTCGGCCCGGACCGCTCGGGTGCACGTGTCGTCCGGGGTCGCTCAGCGGCCACCCGGTCGGCGTCGCGCTCGATGGCGGCGACGGCCTCCGCGAGCTCCGCCTCCTGACGCAGCCGAGCGGCGAGCATCTCGTGGGCGGACTCCCGGTCGACCGGCTCCACGTACCGGTCCCGCAGCGCCGAGGCAGCGACCACCCGGTCCAGCTGGTCCTGGTCGGACGGGCCGATGCGGCTCTGCGGCGCCCGGAGCATCGTGTGGGCCACGGGCGTGGGTGCGCCCTTCTCCGACAGCACGGTGACGACGGCCTCGCCCGTCCCGAGGGACGGGATGAGCTCGGCGAGGTCGTAGTCGCTGAACGGGAAGGTCGAGACGGTGGCGCGGAGCGCCTTCGCGTCGTTGGGCGTGTGCGCCCGCAGCGCGTGCTGCACGCGGTTGCCGAGCTGGGCGAGCACGGACTCGGGGACGTCCGTCGGGGTCTGGGTGACGAAGAAGATCCCCACTCCCTTGGACCGGATCAGCCGCACCGCCAGTTCGACGGCGTCGAGGAACGCCGGGGAGGCGTCCTCGAACAGCAGGTGGGCCTCGTCGAAGAAGAACACCAGGGCGGGCTTGTCCGGGTTGCCGACCTCGGGCAGGTCCTGGAAGAGATCGGCGAGCAGCCACATGAGGAAGGTGGAGAAGACCACCGGCTTGTCCTGCACGCCGGGCAGCTCGAGGCAGCTGATGATGCCCTTGCCGTCCGACGTCAGGCGCATGAGGTCGGCCGTGTCGAACTCCGGCTCGCCGAAGAACACGTCGCCACCGGCCGCCGACAGCGCCACGAGCTCGCGGAGGATCACGCCCGCGGTGGACTTCGCGAGGCCGCCGAGCCCCCTGAGGTCGTCCTTGCCCTCGTCCGAGACGAGGTGCTGGACGACGGCACGCAGGTCCTTGAGGTCCAGCAGCGCCAGCCCCTGCTGGTCGGCCCAGTGGAAGACGAGCCCGAGGCTCGACTCCTGCGTCTTGTTCAGCCGCAGCACCTTGGCGAGCAGGGTGGGGCCGAAGTCGGTCACGGTCGCCCGTACGGGCGTCCCGATGCCCTCGCCGCCGAGGTTGAGCAGCTCCACCGGGTACGCCGTCCCCGCCCAGTCCTGCGCGAGGGCCCCCATCCGCTCGTCGACCTTCCCGCCGCCGACGGCGGGAGTCAACAGCCCTGTGAGGTCGCCCTTGACGTCGGCGAGGAACACCGGGACGCCCGCGTCCGAGAGCTGCTCGGCCAGCACCTGGAGGGTGACCGTCTTGCCGGTGCCCGTCGCCCCGGTGACCAGGCCGTGGCGGTTCAGCGACGCCAGCGGCAGCCGGACGACGGCGTCGGGCACCACGCGCCCGTCGTCGACCGCCGCCCCGAGGACGACGCTCGGCTCGGCGAAGGCGTACCCGTCACGGATCGTGTCCAGCTGGCTGCTGCGCTGCGGCTCGCTCACACGGGTGACGATAGCCGCAGGAGTCGCGGCCGGCCCGCAACTCGGCGGTGCCGGTCGGGCTCACGCCTCGAGGTCGCGCCGCCGGTAGCCCGCGAGCCCGACCGCCAGGAGGGCGGCGGCAACCACGGTCGTGACGACGACCGGCAGCCAGCGCATGTCCTCGACCGGAAGCTGGGGGAGCCGGGCGAACGGCGTCAGCTCGAGCAGCCAGTCGGGGAGGCTGAGCAGCGCCCCGATCCACGTGATCACCAGGGACCAGCCGACCACCAGCCAGGCGATCCAGCCGGCCTGGGGCACCCACCCGTGGAGCAGCAGGCCCAGGCCCACCACCAGCCACACCCCGGGGAGAAGGGCCGCTGCGCCGGCGACGACGTCGGTCACCACGGCCCAGGAGCCGTCGTCCACCGCCTGGGGCACCGCCAGCAGCGCCCCGCAGACCAGGAGCAGCACCGTCGGTGCGCCGAGCGCGAGGAGCGTGTGGGACAGCGCGAACCGGGTGCGGCGCACGTCCGTGGACAGCACGATGCCCGCGCGCCCCTCGGTCTCCTCGTGCTGGAGCCGCCCGAGCAGCTGCAGCCCGTGCGCCGCGATGACGAGCACGAGGATGCTCAGCATGGCGACGTAGAAGCCCTGGGTCAGCTGCTCGGCCCCCGCGCCCATTCGGAGCAGGAGCTCCTCGAGCTGCGGGAGGTCGCTGAACATCGCCGCGAAGCTCGGGGTCAGCGAGCCGATCGCGCCGGCGAACACGGCCAGCGCCACCGCCCACGCCAGGACGGTCCCGCGCTGCAGCCGCCACGCCAGGCCCGACGGCGACGACAGGAGCTCGCCTGCGGTGGGCGGACCCGGCCGCGGCAGCCACGGGCCGGACCCGTGGTCCCGTCGGGCCTCCGCCCACACGGCCAACGCCACCAGGACGGCGGTGAGGACGGCCGGGAGGAGGAGCACGGACCACCGCTCGTCAGCGTAGGGACGGGCGAGCGCCATCCACTCCACGGGGGACGCCCACTGCAGGCGGCGCAGGGGGCTGTCCGCGGGGACGCCGTCGGCCACCGCCCGCACCAGGTACGCGACCCCCAGGACGGCGAGGCCGATCCCGCGAGCGGCGCGGGCGGAGCCGGTCAGTTGCGCGGCCAGCGCGCCGACGCCGACGAACATCCCCGCGGTCAGCGCCACGCCCAGGCCGAACGCCGCGGACCCGGTCGGGTCGGTGCCGACCGCCACCATCGCCCCGCTGACGAGCAGCCCGAGCAGTGTGCAGGCACCGAGCCCGACGAGGGTCGCGGCGGCGAGCGGCGCGTGCCGGCCGACGACGCCGGAGCGCAGGAGCTCGGTGCGCCCGGCCTCCTCGTCGGCGCGGGTCAGCCGGACCGTCCCGAGGACCGACATCACCCCGGCGAGGGTGGCGACGAAGGTGCCCACCCGCCAGACCGTGAACCCGCCGGGCTCGGTGAGCGAGAAGGGCGGGCCGAGCATCGCCCGCATGGTCGGGTTGTTCGCCAGACCCTCGATGACGAGCCGTCCCTGGCCGAGGTCGGGCACCACCTGCTCGTACGCCGCGGCCGTCGCGGGCACGACGACGACCAAGGCGAGCAGCCAGACGGTGAGGAACCAGCGGTTGCGCCGGAGCGCGAGCCGGACCAGCGTGCCCAGGCCGCTCATCGGGACGCCGGCTCGTCCTGGTAGTGGCGCAGGAACAGCTCCTCCAGGCTGGGCGGGCTCGAGGCCAGGCTGTGGACGCCGAGGTCGCCGAGCCGGGAGACCAGCGCGGCCAGGTGGACGTCGTCGACCTGGCACTGCAGCCGGGGTCCGTCGACAGTGACGTCGTGGAGGCCGGGCAGCCCGAGCAGGTCGTCGGGGACCGGACCGGGCAGCTCGGCGACGATCTGGGTACGGGTGAGGTGGCGCAGCTGGGAGAGCGTGCCGGTCTCCACGACGCGACCGGCCCGGATGATGCTCACCCGGTCACACAGGTGCTCCACCTCGGAGAGGATGTGGCTGCTCAGCAGCACCGTGCAGCCCTCGCGGCGCTCGTGGACCACGGCACGGAACTGGGCCTCCATGAGCGGGTCGAGCCCGGCGGTCGGCTCGTCGAGCAGCAGCAGGTCGGCGTCGGAGGCCAGGGCGGCGACGAGCGCGACCTTCTGGCGGTTCCCCTTGGAGTAGGCGGAGCCGCGCTTGCGCGGGTCGAGCTCGAAGCGCTCGATGAGCTCGTCGCGCCGGACGCGGTCCAGGCCACCCCGCAGCCGACCCAGCAGGTCGATGACCTCCCCTCCGGTGAGGTTCGGCCAGAGCGAGACGTCGCCCGGGACGTAGGCGATCCGCCGGTGCAGCTCGGACGCCTGGGACCACGGGTCACCCCCGAGCAGCCGGACGGACCCGGAGTCGACCCGCAGCAGGCCGAGCAGGACCCGGACCGAGGTCGACTTGCCGGCGCCGTTCGGGCCGAGCACGCCGTGGACCTCACCATCGGCGATGTCGAGGTCGAGGCCGTCGAGAGCGACGGTCGAGCCGAACCGCTTGACCACGTCCCGCATGACGACGGCGCTCATGGCGCGAACGGTACTCCCGCGGACGCGCACGTGGGGTGGACCCCACGGTCGGTGGGTGCCACGGACGGGACGTTGGTCGCTGGCCGTGCCGGTGCCGGTGAGGATCCTGGGGAGTGAGGGGAGGTGTGATGGCAATGAAGCTGAGGAAGAAGGACGTGCTCGCTTTGCTCATCGGCGCGGCGATCGCGGTCCCGTACGTCGGCTACCTGCTCAACGGCTCGATGCCGTTCGTCCGGGACCCGCGCGGGATGGCGGCCATCGGTCTGGTGCTCGGTGCCGCCGCGTTCGCGGTGATCCGCCGCGGTGACCCGGTGGACCGGCTCGGCAAGGCGGAGATCGCACTCGCAGTGGTCGTCCTCGCGCTCGGCGTCGCCGCTCTGGCACTCGCCGAGACGGCGGCGGCGGGGGTGTGGCTCGCGGTGTTCATGGGAGCGATCCTCGTGATGCTCGTGGTCGAGCTCGCCGACCACGTCGGCGTGGTCCCCGGACACGAGGTCCGGGGTCAGCGCCAGCTGGCATAGCGACGAGGGCAGCGACCGCACGGGCGAACGTGCCCGTGCGGTCGCTGCCGTCCGCCCGTGGCGGCGTCGTCGCGTGCCGGGACCTTCGCCCCTCGTCCCGAGCCGGTACGGAGGGGCATGATGAGAGTGCCTCTGTCCATCTGCCCGCTCTCGGGCGGGCCGCCCACCGAGGAGTGGTCGCGATGAGGTCTCACGCAGAGACGCGGGCGCGTCCTACCGGGGCGCCGCGTGGAGGGTGGTGGAGGCGCGCAACGGTCATGACCGCGGTGACGCTCGCGGTGAGCGGGCTCGGCGCGAGCGCGGCCGGCGCCGCGAGCGAGTGCCCGTCTGCAGGTGTGTGCCCGGCAGTCGAGGCGAGCGCGCGGTCGGGACCGGGCATGCAGGTCGGCCGCTGGACCACGGACGTGTGGTTCGCCGTCCGCATGGCCGAGCACCACGCCGACGCCGTCGAGATGGCGGAGCTGGCCGTCGCGCGGTCGGCGCGTGACGAGCTCCGAGACCTCGCGGCCGAGATCGCCCGTTCTCAGGCCGAGGAGATCGTCCTGCTCCGTGCCGCGGCCGAACGGCTGGGTCGACCCGAGGACGGGCCGGTCATGCCGCAGCACGGACACCACGGGGGTGTCGATCTCGGTGCCCTCTCGGGCGAGGAGCTCGACGAGGCCTTCCTCGTCGCGATGGTCCGGCACCACCGGATGGGCGTCCACATGGCACAGGTCGAGCTCGCGCGGGGGAGCGATCCCGAGCTCCGGGCCCTCGCCGAGGTCATGGTCGAGGTGCAGACCCGGGAGATCGACACGATGCGGGACTGGCTGCGGACATGGTTCGACCTCCCCGCCGTGGACGTCGGACCCCGAGGCGCAGACCCGTCGTCGCGTCCCGTTCCGGGTGGGCACCGGGCGGGGCACCCAGGCGCGGGTGTGCCGCCCGGGCCGCGTCACCACGACGACGCACCGGAGCCGGGTCCTCGCGAGGAGGCGCTCGGGCCGCGCCACCACGACGACGTACCGGGGCCGGGTCCTCGCGAGGAGGCGCCGGGGCCGCGCCACCACGACGACGCACCGGGCCCGGGCGCCGAGGGCGTCCGGCACGACGGCGCTCGTCACGGCCGCGGCTGAGGACCTGACATGCTCGCGGCTAGCGCGGGACCCACGAGCGGTGGGCGGCGCCGGGCGCGCGTGCTCGGCCTCGTGCTCACGGTGGTCCTCGGGGCGTGCAGCGCGTCCACGGGCGACCCGGCCGACCCACCGGCAGGGGCGACGACCGGGACGACGGCGAGCCCGTCCGCGGAGCGGTCGCCACCCGAGCCGCCGTCGCCCGAAGCGTCCTCGCCGCCCACCGAGCACCCCCCGGCGCCGCAGCCCGCGCCTTCCACCGAGCCGCCTCGCGAGCCGACACCCCGCCCGACGCCGGAACCGGCACCGCCGGAACCGGCGCTGCCGGCCGCCTGGCGAGGGGTCGACCTCGAGCGGATCGCGACGCAACGGCGGGTTGTGGCGCTGACGTTCGACGGCGGCAGCTCCGACGCCGCCGTCTCCAGCATCCTCGGCACCCTCGACCGCTACGACGCTCCCGCGACGTTCTTCGTCACCGGAGCGTTCGCCCGCAGCTACCCGGACAGCGTGCGGGCGATGGCGCGTGCCGGGCACCCCGTGGGCAACCACAGCGACACCCACCTCGCCTACCCGGACCTGACGAACGCCCAGATCCACGCCGATCTCGCGGCCGCGGAGTCGGCGATCACGGCGCTGACCGGACGTCCGGCACGCCCACTGTTCCGATTTCCTTACGGGGCGCGCACCGACGCCGACATCGCGGTCGTCAACGACGCCGGGTACCTGCCGGTGCGCTGGACCGTGGACTCCCTGGGCTGGAAGGGGACGAGCGGAGGCCTCGACGCCGGCGCGGTGGCCGGGCGCGTGCTGTCCGGAGCAGTCGCCGGACAGATCGTCCTCCTCCACGTGGGTGCCAACCCCGACGACGGGACGACGCTGGACGCCGACGCCCTGCCCGCCATCATCGAGGGGCTGCGCGCGCAGGGGTACGAGCTCATCGACCTCGCTGACCTCGTGAACGGCTGAGCGGCCCGGGAGCGCGCCCGCGCCCGCTAGGCTCGCGCCCCGTGCGGCGGCCTGCGGTGGCCCGCACGGAACACGGACCACCGACACCGCCCGGACGGACAGGTGCACCGCATGCGCGTCGCAGTCATCGGGCTCGGTGACATCGCCACGATGGCCTACCTGCCCGTGCTCGCCGCGACACCCGGTGTCACGCCGGTCCTCGTCTCCCGCCGGCGTAGCACCGTCGAGCCCGTGGGGAGCGGTACCGGATCCCCGAGCGCCTCACCGCGCTGGACGAGGCCATCGCCTCGGGGCTGGATGCGGCTACCCGCGTCGTCGCCCTCGCGAACGAGCTCGGCGTCGCTCGCCGTCGGGTTCAACCGGCGGTACGTCCCGGCGTACCGGACACTCGCGCACTGGCCCGACCGCGACGTCGTGACCCTCGACGGCCGACGACGCCAGGTGGTCGACCTCGCCGACGTCGTCGACCTCGTCGGCGAGGAGCGAGCCGTGCGACGGGACGGCTGGCGACCGGCGACCGAGCTGCGGGGCTTCACCGCCATGTGCGGCGAGTTTCTCGCCGCGGTGACGGACGGACGCAGGCTCGACGCCGGCGACGCGCTCGTCACGTACGCGGTGTGCGAGCGGATCGTCGAGGCCATCGGGCAGGCGGAGCGCCCGGGAGCACCGGTGCCCGCGTAGCCTTCCCTCCCGTGGACATCGACACCTCGATCCTCGACGACGCCGTGGCGGCCGCTGCCTTCACCGGAGTCGTCGCCGTCGACGTCGGCGACCGCCGCGTGCTGGAGCGCTGTGAGGGCTACGCCCACCGCGCGCTGCGGCACCCCGTGACCGCGCGGACCCGGATCGCGGTCGCGAGCGGCAGCAAGGCCTTCACGGCTCTCGCCGTCATGCGGCTGGTCGAGGACGGCGTGCTGGGGCTCGACCAGCCCGTGCGCGAGCTGCTGGGGGAGGACCTGCCGCTCATCGACGACGGCGTCACGCTCGAGCACCTGCTGAGCCACACCTCCGGCATCGGGGACTACCTCGACGAGGACGCCGACTGGGAGGCGTCGGACTTCGTGCTCACCGTGCCGGTACACAGCCTCACCACCGCGACCGCCTTCCTGCCGGAACTCGCCGGCCGGGAGCAGAAGTTCCCGCCCGGAGCGCGGTTCTCCTACTGCAACGGCGGCTACATGGTGCTCGCCGTCCTGCTCGAGCGGGTGACCGGCGAGACGTACCACGACGTCGTGCGGCGCCTCGTGCTCACGCCCGCCGGGCTCGCGGCCACCGACTTCCTCCCGCTCAACGCGTTGCCGGCCGATGCCGCGCTCGGGTACGTCCACGACGACGGGGACCTCGCCAACACGCTGCACCTGCCCGTGCTCGGCAACGGCGACGGCGGCGCCTTCACGACGGCGGCCGACCTCCACCGCTTCTGGTGCTCGCTGCTCGACGGCGCGATCGTCTCCCCACAGGGCGTCGCGCAGCTGACGCTGCCCCGCAACGACGTCCCGGAGGAGGAGCTGCGCTACGGCATGGGTTTCTGGGTGCACGGCACGGCGTCGGCGCTCATCCTCGAGGGCTACGACGCGGGCGCCTCGTTCCGCTCGACCCACGTCATCGGGACACGGACGACGGTGAGCGTGCTGGGCAACAGCTCCGAGGGAGCCTGGCCGGTCATCGGGGCGCTGGCGGACGTCATCGACGCCGAGCTGGCGCGCTGACGCGACGCCACGACCGCGCGCCCTTGCCCTGTGCCCCACTCCTCGGAAGGCTGTCGCACACGGGGCGCCGACCCGGCGGCCCGAACGGCCCGACGAGAGCCGGGGGAGCCGAGATGGACGAGCCGAGGTCCGTCGTCGTCGTCGGTGGCGGGCTGGCGGCGGCGAAGGTCGCGCAGGGACTGCGCGAGGGCGCCTTCCCCGGTGCCGTCACCGTCATCGGTGAGGAGCGCGAGCTGCCCTACGCGCGGCCGCCGCTGTCGAAGGGCTACCTCACCGGCTCCCAGACCCAGGCCGGCCTCGGCGCGCGGCCGCCCCGATGGTACGTCGAGAACGACGTCGACCTCGTCCTGGGCTCACCGGTGACCGCGCTGGACCTCGATCGCCGGACCGTCGTCACGGGTGACCGGACGGTGCCGTTCGACCGGCTGGTCCTCGCCACGGGGGCGAGCCCGCGCAGACTCCCCGCCGCCCCGGCCGGTGGGTCCGTGGCGTACCTGCGGACCATCGAGGACGCCGAGCGTGTCAGGGCCGCGCTGCGGCCCGGCAACCGCATCGCGCTCATCGGTGGTGGGTGGATCGGCCTCGAGGTGGCTGCCGCGGCCCGCAGCGCCGGGTGCTCGGTCGTGGTGCTGGAGGCCAACGACCGGCCGCTGCAGCGGACCCTCGGGCCGGAGGTGGCCGACGTCCTCGCCACGCTGCACACCACGCACGGTGTCGACCTCTGGACGGGCATCTCGATCGCCTCCGTCAGGCGGGTCAGGGACGACGTCGTCGTCCGGCTCGGGGACGGGACCTCGGTGCGGGTGGACCTCGTGCTCGTCGGCGTCGGCGCGCGTCCGAACACGGCCCTCGCCGAAGCGGCGGGGCTCGAGGTGAGCAACGGCGTCGTCGTCGACGAGTGGTTGCGCGGCTCCCACCCCGGTGTGCTCGCGGCCGGAGACGTGGCGAGGGCGTACCACCCGCGGCTGGGCCGGCACGTGCGCGTCGAGCACTGGGACAACGCCGTCGAGCAGGGACTCGCCGCCGCCCGCACGATCCTGGGCACGGGCGGACCGTTCGACCACCTGCCGTACGTGTTCTCCGACCAGTACGACGTCGCCATCGAGTACGTCGGGGACGTCGGCCCGGAGGGCTACGACGACGTCGTCCTCCGCGGCGACGTCGCGGGACGGGTCTTCACCGCCTTCTGGGTGCGTCGCGGCAGCGTGGTCGCCGGCATGCACATGAACGACCGGGACGCCATCGGCCCGGTACGCGCAGTCGTCGCGGCCGGCCGGGTCGACCTGCGCGCGCTTCGCGACCCCCGGGTGCCCCTGGGCGAGATCGCCGGCTGACTGCCGCGGGCCCGCCGCGTATGGCAGGCGGCCCCGCGGCCGCACACGACTCGACTGGACAGCAGGCCAGGCCTCCCCGCAGGCTGCGGCGAGGACGTGCACCCCGGCACGCCCGCCACCCGTCGCTGGAGGAGCACATGCGCGTCGCCACGATCGGCCTCGGTGACATCGCGAGGAAGGCCTACCTGCCCGTTCTCACCGCGACGCCCGGCGTCACACCGGTGCTCGTGTCCCGGCGCCGAGCGACGGTGGACGAGGTCGGTGAGCGCTACCGCGTCCCGGACCGCTTCACCTCGCTCGAGCAGGCCATCGACTCCGGCCTCGACGCCGCGACGGTCCACGCCCCGACGGAGGTCCACCCGCAGATCGTCTCCACCCTGCTGCGCGCGGGTGTCCCGGTGCTCGTCGACAAGCCGATCGCGTCGGAGTACCAGGTCGCCGCCGAGGTCGTCGCCCTCGCCCGTGATCTCGGCGTCTCGCTGGCGGTGGGCTTCAACCGGCGGTACGCCCCCGCGTACCGGGCGCTGGCCGACTGGCCGGACCGCGACGTCGTCACCCTGCAGAAGCACCGGGCCCACGAGCTGGGCCCCGCGAGGCCGATGGTCTACGACGACTTCATCCACGTCGTCGACGCCCTCCGGTTCCTCGTCCCCTCGCCGCTGGAGGACCTCACCGTCTCGGTCCGGCGCGACGCCGCCGGCCGCAGCCGCAGGCTCGCGGTGCGGTTCACGGGGGAGGGGCGCCTGGCGACCGGGGTGATGAGCTGGACCGCAGGCATGGCCCATGAGCTCCTCGACGTCGTCGGGGAGGACCGCCGGCGGCAGGTCGTGGACGTGGCCGACGTCGTGGACCTTCTCGGCGAGGAGCGGCTGGTCCGCCGCGACGGGTGGCGTCCCGCGACGGAGCTGCGGGGCTTCGAGGCGATGTGTGCGGACTTCCTCGCCGCCGTGCGCGAGGGGCGGCTCCTCGACGCCACCGACGCGCTCACCACGCACGCCGTGTGCGAGCGCGTCGTCCAGGCGGCCGAGGGCGACTAGTCGCGACCGGACGTCGCGCCCGCACGGCAGCGGTGGTGGTCAGCGGTCGGCTGTCGCGTGCCAGCGCCGCAGGACGTGGAGGCGGCCCGTGCTGTTCGGCAGCACGGCCGACCGACGGTCAGGCGGCGACCGCCTGGCGGGCGCGCTGCTCGCGGGCTCGGGCGACCAGGTCGGGTGCCGCGTCGTCCCACGTCGGGTACGCGAACGTGAAACCGGCGTCGAGCAGCCGCCCGGGCACCACACGGCGGCTCTTGAGCAGCAGCTCGGTGTCGGTGCGCAGGACGAGGGCACCGACCTCGGCCATCAGCCTGGTGGCGGGCAGGGCGAGGCGCCGGCCCCAGGCCCGGCGGAGCGTCCTCATGAAGTGCCGCTGCTCGATCGGGTCGGGAGCGGCGAGGACGACCGGACCCTCGAGGGCTTCACGCTCGAGGATGAACTCGACCGCCCTGACGACGTCCTCGCCGTGGATCCACGACACGTGCTGCCGCCCGCCGGCGACGGGGCCTCCCAGACCGAGGCGGGCCATCCACGACATGTAGTCGAAGACCCCGCCACGGTCGGGCGTCATCACCATGGCCGTGCGGAGCGCGACCCGACGGGTGGCCGGGACGTCCGCCGCGGTCTGGGCCTGCTCCCACCGGCGCGCGATCCGGACGCTGTACTCCCAGTACAGCGGCACGTCCGGCTCCTCGCCTCCGATGATGCCGGTCGCCTCGTCGTGCGGACGGTCGTCCGGGCGGCTGCGGGCGTCCGCGTAGATCGTCGCCGTGCTCATCTGCAGCCAGACGGCCGGGGGGCGTGCTGCCCGTGAGATCGCCTCACCGACCGCCCGCGTCGAGTCGACGCGGGAGGACATCATCTGCCGCAGGTTGGCATCCGTGTACCGGCAGCTGACCGACCTGCCCGCGAGGTTGATCACGGCGTCCGCACCGTCGACCTCCGCGGCCCACGCGCCGACGGTCCGTCCGTCCCAGACGACGTGCCGCACCCCCGGCTCGAGCTGTTCCCGTCGCCGGCTGAGCACGACGACGTCGTGGCCCCGCTGCACCAGGGCACGCCGCAGCACGCCACCGACCTGACCCGTCCCGCCCGGGATGACGATCTTCACGCGGCGAGCGTAGCGTCCGGCGCCCCCGTACGGGCCGACTCTCGCGCTCCCGCCGACGGGGCACCGTCACACGGCCCGAGCCCGGGCGGACTACCGTGGTCGGATGAGGACCATCGGGAACGTGCTCTGGCTGCTGCTCGCCGGCTGGTGGCTGGCGCTGCTGTACGTGGTCGCCGGCGTCATCGCCTGCGTCCTCATCATCACCATCCCGTTCGGCATCGCCTCCTTCCGGCTCGCCGGCTTCGTCCTGTGGCCGTTCGGACGCCGGGCGGAGTTCCGCCGCGACGCCGGCGTGCTGGCACTGATCGGCAACATCCTGTGGATCCTCGTGCTCGGGTGGGAGCTGGCACTCGCCCACGTCGTCGCCGGGCTGGTCCTGTGCGTGACGATCGTGGGGATCCCGCTGGGGGTCGCGTGCTGGAAGATGGTCCCGCTGGCACTGCTCCCGCTCGGTCAGCGGATCGTGCCGACCCGGGGCGGCACGCAGTACTCCGCCATCGCCGGGCCGGTCCGCCGCGGGTGACCCGCCGCCGACCGGCGCGGCCCGTCACGGTGTGAGCAGCACCCTCGTCGCCCGCCGCTCGTCCGTCGCCCGATAGTGGACACCCTGCACGCCTCCGTTCACGAGGGCGGCGCGCCGCACCGAGCTACTTCCGCTGCGGACTCCTGACGGCGTGGCTAGCGTGAGCCGTCGAGCCCGAGGAGGACAACAATTGACCGAGCTGCACCTGAGCTACGGCCTGATCGGCGCCGTGGCGGTCCTGCTGGCGCTGATGAGTCGCCGGATGCGTGACCTCCCGATCTCCGAGCCGCTGGTCGCCCTCGCGCTCGGCGTGCTGGTGGGCCCCTACGTCCTGGGGCTGGTGGACCTCAGCGACCCCCTCCGCGACGTCGCTCTGCTGGAGGGCAGCCGGCTCGTCGTCGCGATCTCGGTCATGGGCGCCGCGCTTCGCTTCCCAGCCAGTCAGCTGCGCACGGTCGCCCGACCCACCCTTGTGCTGCTCGCGGTCGTCATGCCGCTCTCGGCGGCGATCGCCGGCGCCTCCACTCTTCTCCTCGGGCTGCCGCTCGCCCTCGCCGCGCTCGTCGGCGCGTGCCTGTGTCCCACCGACCCCGTGCTCGCCGGGTCGATCGCGTCGGGTAAGCCCGCGGAGAAGGACATCCCCCAGCGCGTCCGGCACACGATCAGTACGGAGAGCGGCGTCAACGACGGGCTCGCGCTGCCCCTCGTGGGTGTCGCCCTCGCCGTCGTCCTGCCCGCGACCACGCCGGGGGCCGAGGCGGGCCGGCTCGCCTGGGAGGTCGCCGGCGCGCTGCTCATCGGTGGCGCAGCGGGCGCCCTGGCAGGGTGGGGTGTCCGCGCGGCGACCACGGACGGTGACCTCGAGCCGGCCCCGGACCTCATCCTCACCATGCTCCTCGCGGTCGCCGTCCTCGGGCTCGGGCGGGCAGCCTCCACCGACGGGATCCTCGGCGTCTTCGTCGCCGGGACGATCTACAACCTGCTGGTCACCGGCGAGGAGCGCGAGCCCCAGCAGGGCATCGACGAGGCCGTCAACCGGTACCTCTGCCTGCCGCTGTTCTTCCTGCTCGGCGTCGTCCTGCCGTGGGAGGACTGGTGGTCCTTCGGGGCCCTGGGCCTCGTCACGGTGCTCCTCGTCCTCCTGCTGCGCCGCCTTCCACTGGTGCTCGGTCTCGCGCGCGTCCTGGGCCTCCGTCCCCGGGAGGCCGTGTTCCTCGGCTGGTTCGGCCCGATGGGCGTCAGCTCGATCTTCTACATCGCGCACGCGATGGACAAGGGCGTCTCCGACCCGCGGTTCTTCGCCGCCGGGACGCTCGTCGTCGCCGCGAGCGTCCTCGCGTTCGGGGTGACGTCCGCGCCTGGCCGCCACCTGTACGCCCGGGTCAGCAGGAGGGACGAGGGCTCCGGCTCCGAGCGCGCCGCGGTCGGGTCGTCGGGCGGGTAGCTCGCGGCGTCAGGGCTGCTCGAGCGCGACCTCGGCGGTGACCTCGCCGGGTCGGTCGAGCCCGACGGCTCCCGCTCCGGCGGCGGCCGTGACCCGGTAGTCCCCGAGGAACCCGCGGACCTGGACGCGCCCCTGTCCGTCCGTGCGCGCCGTCGTCGCCGGTAGCCACCACTCCTCCTTGACGAGCTGCCGCAGCGCCTCGTAGGCGGGCTTGGAGGTCCCGTCGGCACGAACGAGGCCGGCGGGGGCACCTAGCCACGCGCCGTCGTCGGTGATGCCCCAGTACGTGATCGCCTCGACCGCGGGGTGGGAGACGAGGGTGCGGTAGTGCCGCACGACCTCGTCGGCCTGCCGCTCCTCGCCCTCGGGCGTCGAGGGCCAGGACGGCACCTGGTAGTCGTTGAGGTCGACGATCTCCGGCGGCATGAGGTCACCGGAGAGCAGGGTCGTCTCGGTGAGGTGGAGCGGCAGCCCGAAGCGCGCGAAGCGGTCGAGCATCGCGAGCGTGTTCTCCTCGCCCCAGTAGCCCTGGTGCATGTGCGTCTGGAGGCCGAGGGCGTCGATCCGGACACCGGCCGCCAGGACGTCCTCGATGAGGCGCTCGTAGTCGGCGGAGAGGTCGAAGTCGTTGAGCAGGAGGGTGGCGGACGGGTTCGCTGCGCGGGCCTCCTCGACGGCCAGCCGGACCGTCGGGACCCGTCCCTGCTCCCGGCACAGCCGGGTGATCGCGTTCTCGTGCTCCTCGTTGGCGAAGACGTGCATGATGACGACCTCGTTGATCGCGTCCCACGTGTCCACCACGCCGGCGAAGTCGCTCACCTCCCGCCGGATCCGCGCGCGGAGCACCTCGGCGACCTCGGGCGTCGGCAGCCCGCGCAGCCAGTCGGGCGCCAGGGTGTGCCACGCGAGCGGGTGGCCCTTGACGGTGCACCCCCGGTCCTGGAACCACTGCGCGGTGCGCAGCAGCCGCTCGGTGTCGGGGCGTCCACGCTCGGGCTCGAAGCCCGCCCAGTAGAACGGCAGCGTCGCGGTGTTGAAGAGGTCGAGCCAGAGCGCCGCGAGGTGCTCACCTTGGTCGGGCGAGGCGCCACCGAAGGGGCTGTCCGGACGCGCCGTCGTCTCGCCGTTGGCGAGCGGGATGAGATCGAACCCGATGTTGCCGAAGGCGAACCGGTGCCGGGTCTGCTCGACCGTGACCTCGGTGTCGACCAGGGGGCGCCCGTCGGCACCGACGACGGTGAGCTCGGCCTCGGCGGTGCGGTGCGGCTGCGGCCGGGTCGCTGGGTTCGCGACGCGTGCGGGCATGGGGTCTCCAGTCGGGGTCGGTGTGGAGGTGGCGGGAGTGGTCCGGCCCGACCGTACCGGGCCGGCGGTGCGTGGCGCGTCGACACCGCGTCCGGCGAACCACGGCCTCGGACGGCAGCGCCCGCTGCTACGTGCGGTTCGCGAGCGACGTCCTGAGCGACTCGAGGCGCGCCACCGCGTCGGCGAGCAGGGCGGGCATCGTCCCCCTGACGACGACGTTCGTGCCGCGCACCTCCCCGTCACGGAAGGGGTAGGAACCGAACGTCAGCTGGGGCATGTCGGCGACGAGCTGCCGCAGCTGGGAGGCGATGCGTCCCTCACCGACCTCGAAGCGCACCTCCCGGGACAGCACCGGGACCCCGGCGGTGAGGGTGGGCAGGACGGCGTCGAGCATGGCGACGAAGATGCTCGGCACGCCCGCCATGACGTGCACGTTCCCGATGCTGAACCCCGGCGCCCCGGAGACACCGTTGACGATGAGGCTCGCGCCGTCGGGGATGCGCGCCATCCGCAGCTGGTCGGCCGTGGGGGTGGCGCCGCGCGCGGCGAGGGCCTCCTCGAGGAGGGCGCGCGCGTCGGCGCGGACGTCGATGCCGACGCCGAGTGCCGCGGCGACCGCGTCCGCCGTGATGTCGTCGTGGGTGGGACCGATGCCACCGGAGGTGAACACGTACGTGTACCGCTCCCTCAGCGCGTTGAGCGCCTCGACGATGACGTCGTGGTCGTCGGGGACGACGCGGATCTCGGAGAGGTCGATCCCGACGCGGGTGAGCTCACCGGCGAGGTGGTAGGCGTTGGCCTCCCGGGTGCGTCCGGAGAGGATCTCGTCGCCGATGACGAGAATGGCGGCAGTGGGGTTGGACATGTGCCCAGGGTGCCTTCCCGCGGGAAGCACCGCACGGCCGGCACGCGCGGTGCGGCGGCGACCCGGCGTCGGGCCCTGGCGATATCCTGCCGGCGCGGCCGTTGCCGGTCGCGTCCGAAGGGAGCCGTGCGTGCCGATCGACCTCAACGCCGACGTCGGTGAGTCCTTCGGCCCGTGGTCGATGGGCGACGACGCCGCCATCCTCCGCGTCGTCTCCAGCGCCAACGTGGCGTGCGGCTTCCACGCCGGGGACCCGTCCACCGCCCGCCGCACCTGCGCCCTCGCGGCGCAGGCAGGTGTCAGCGTGGGGGCCCACGTCTCCTACCGCGACCTCGCCGGGTTCGGGCGCCGGTTCATCGACGTGGACCCCGCCGAGCTCGTGGACGAGGTGGTGTACCAGATCGGTGCCCTCCAGGCGGTCGCCTCCGCGGCCGGGACGACCGTCAGCCACGTCAAGCCGCACGGCGCGCTGTACAACGCGATCGCCCACCACCGGGACCAGGCGCGCGCCGTCGTCACGGCCGTCAGGACCGTCGACCCGGACCTGCCGATCCTCCTCCTGCCCGGCACCGTCGTCGAGGCGGAGGCGCAGGCGGCGGGGCTGCGCCCGGTCGTCGAGGCCTTCGCGGACCGTGCGTACCAGCCCGACGGCACCCTGGTCCCGCGCTCGCGACCGGGCTCCGTGCTCACCGACCCCGACGCCGTCGCCCGGAGGGTCGTCCGGCTCGCCACCGAGTCCGTCGTCGAGGCGGTCGACGGATCGCTCGTCACCGTGGCGGCCGAGAGCGTGTGCGTGCACGGGGACACGCCCGGCGCCGTCGCCATCGCCACCGCCGTCCGGGCGGCGCTCGACGACGCGGGCGTCACGGTGGCCGGCTTCCGGTGAGCGGCCCGCCCGGCGTCCGCACCGTCCACCTCATGGGGGAGCGGGGGCTGCTCGTCGAGTGCGGGGACCTCGCTGAGGTGCTCGGCCTGCATGCCGAGCTCACCGCGCACCCGCTCCCGGGACAGGTCGAGGTGCTGGCGGCCGCCCGCACCGTCCTCGTCCGGGCCGCCGACCGCCGGGCACGCGACAGGCTGGTCCCGCGGCTGCGCGCCGTGCCCGCCGCGGCCGCCGCCCGCAGCGAGGGAGCCGAGCTCACCCTCGACACCGTCTACGACGGCGCGGACCTCACTGCCGTCGCCGACCTCACCGGGACGAGCCCGGAAGCCGTCGTCGCCGCGCACACGGGGCAACGCTGGACGGCGGCGTTCGGTGGGTTCGCGCCCGGCTTCACCTACCTCGTCGGTGAGGACCCCACCGTGGAGGTGCCACGCCGGCCGAGTCCCCGCACGAGCGTCCCGCGGGGCGCGGTCGGCCTCGCCGGCCCGTTCTCCGCCGTCTACCCACGGTCGTCCCCCGGCGGGTGGCAGCTCATCGGGCGCACCGACGCCCCGATGTGGGACCTGGAGCGAGTCCCGCCCGCGCTGCTGCGTCCGGGCGACACCGTGCGCTTCCGTGCGGTGCGTGAGCTCGTCAGCGGACGCACGCCCGGCGGCCCGCCGGGGGACGCGACGGCCCGCGCCCGGAGGCGCGGGGCGGACCACCGTCACCCTGCCCCTGCCGGGGGGCTGAGGGACGCAACGCGCGGCCTCGTCACGGACCAGAGCCGTCCCGGCTCCGCTCCGCCGCTCCACCCGCCGACCGCCGCGCTGCGGGTGGTCAGCCCCGGGAGCCTCAGCCTGGTCCAGGACCTCGGACGTCCGGGACTGCTCGACCTCGGCGTCAGCCCGTCCGGCGCCGCGGACCGCGGCTCGGCGGCCCAGGCCAACCGGCTGGTCGGCAACGACCGGTCGGCGGCCGTCGTCGAGACGGTCCTCGGCGGTCTCGAGCTGGAGGCGGTCGGCGACCACGTGGTCGCGGTGTCCGGGGCACCGGTTCCACTGGCCGTCCTGCGCGACGACGTCGAGGTCGCCCACCCGTCCGGCGACGTCCCGTTCGCACTCCCGGACGGTCATCGGCTCCGCCTCGACCACCCCCGGCGGGGCCTGCGGGCCTACGTCGCGGTGCGCGGCGGGCTGGCGGTCCCGGCTGTGCTCGGCAGCAGATCGACGGACGTGCTCTCGAGGATCGGGCCGGAGCCGCTGAACCCCGGCACCGTCCTGCCGGTCGGCCCGCCGCCACCCTCCGCCGTCGCCCTCGGCGAGCCTGCGCGGGTGCACCCGACGGACCCGGTGAGCGTCGCCGTGGTGCTCGGGCCCCGCGCCGACTGGGTCACGCCCGACTCCCTGGAGGCGTTCCTCACCCGGGGGTGGACGGTCACCGACCGCTCCAACCGGGTGGGGGTCCGCCTCGCCGGCGAGCCGATGCAGCGGGCGGCCGACGCCGAGCTGCCGAGCGAGCCGACGGTCGCGGGGGCCGTCCAGGTCCCCACCGACGGTCTGCCCGTCGTCTTCCTCGCCGACCACCCCGTGACCGGCGGGTACCCCGTCATCGCCGTCGTCACCGGCGCCGGCCTCGACCTCCTGGCCCAGGTGCGACCGGGGCAGGACGTGCGCTTCCACGTCGACGACGGAGGGTGAGTGCCGCAGCCCGCGCCCCGTCCGGCCCGGGCACTCAGGCGAACAGCAGCAGGCACAGGAGTGTGCCTGCGACACCGAGCCACACCCAGCCCGGGAGGCGCCACAGCCGCCGTGGCGGCCGGCCCTCGATCTCCTGCCACGCGCGGGCGACGAGCGGCCACGTGGCCGCGAGGGCGGCGCCGCCGAGGAGCGGGCCCCAGCCCGCCGCGACGGCGCGGACGACCAGGGCGATCACGAGCACCGACGCGCCGGGGACGACGGCGGCGACGACGAAGGTCGCCAGCATCGACAGCGCACTGGTGCGCTCGGACCGGGGCTGCTCGGGGGCATCGGAACGGGTTGTCACTCTCACACACTCCATCTGTGTCCAGCTGCAGGAGGACCGCGGGCGCCGACGTGTGCGCAGGCATATGGAGTGGGCCTGGCGAAGGTCGAGGTGGCGTCCTCGCCGGTCCACCCCGAGTCTCTCACCTCCCGGCGCCGGAACCAGGTCCGGCACGGCCGTGTCGCCGGTGGTGCCGACCACCCGTGCGGCACCGCGCCGGCCGCCGACGCGACGCGACCCCCTGGTCCCGCGCACCGGGAGCGAGCACGATGGCTCCATGTCGATCGACGTTCGCCCCGCCGTGGTCTTCGACGACGTCGCGACCATGGTCGGGCCCAGGCGCCCGGACGCGAACGTGTGCTGGTGCCTGTCCTACCGCCTGCCGTCCCAGGAGCACCTGGCGCTGCGCGGTACCGCCCGCGGCGACCGGGTGCGCGAGCTGGTCGCGCAGCACCCACCCCCCGGCGTGCTCGCGTACGACGGCGAGGACGTCGTGGGCTGGGCGGCGTGCCACCCGCGGGCAGCGACGAGCTTCGCCCGCAACCGCCGGATCCCGCACGTCGACGACCTCGACGTGTGGTCGGTGTGGTGCTTCCGTGTCCGGCCGGGGCACCGCGGCACGGGTATCGTCCACCACCTCCTCGAGGGGGCCGTCGAGCTCGCCCGGGCCGACGGCGCCCCCGCCGTCGAGGGCTACCCGGTCGACAACGCGGGGCAGAAGGTCGACCTCACCATGGCCTACGTCGGCACCCGCCACGTCTTCGAGGCAGCCGGCTTCACCAAGGCGGCGGACACGACGTCCGTGCTCAACGGCTTCCCGCGGGTCCTCATGCGCCTCGACCTGAGGTGAGGACTCAGCCGGGCCGCCCGCCCGCGGTGTCGGCCCGGACGCCGGCCAGGGCGTCTGGCGTACCGCGCTGGGCGTGCCGCGCCGTCGCACCGCTGACGAGGGCCAGGGCCTCGACGAACTCCTGGCCGCGCCCCTCCCTGCCCGCGGTGCGCGCGGCGACGGTCGGCTCGTGGAGCAGCTTGGCGGCGAGCCGGCGGAGCGCCTGCGCCGCCTGCTCGGCGTCGACCACGCCCGACATCGGCAGCCGCGCGAGCTCCGCCTCGAGCGCCGTGCCGACGTGGTCGCGCATCCCGACGACGACGTCGTCCATCGCCCGCTCCGCCCGCCTGCCGAGGAACTCGTCCAGCTCCTCGCCGACGATCTCCTGGGCGCGGTGCACCTGGCCGTCGGTCGCCGCCGGCGCGTGGCTGCGGACCGTCTCGAGGTCGAGGACGACGACGCCGGGGAGACCGGCGACGTCGGGGGAGACGTCGCGCCGCAGGGCGAGGTCGGCGATGACGAGCGGCGCCGCGTCGCGGGGGCGCTGCGCGAGCGCGGCGGACGTCGTCGGGACGTCGACGACCGGGGCACCGGTTCCCCGGCAGGAGACCACGAGGTCGGCGGACGCGAGGCCCGGGACCAGCCCGTCGACCGGGAGCGCCGCGACGTCGTGCCGGGCGGCGAACTCCTCGGCGCGCCCCGAGGAGGACCACACCGCGATGTCACCGCACGCGCGGCGCCGGAGGGCGGCGACCGTCGCGCCGGCGTAGGCCCCCGTACCGAGGACGACGGCGCGCGCCCCGGCCCAGGTGCCCGTCGGCAGGTGCGGCCCGTCGGCGCCGTGCCAGGCCGGGGTCTCCCGGCGGCACCCTGCGCGCGCCGCACGAGCCGAGGCGAGGTCGAGGGCGACGGAGACGATCGACCGCCCGGCGGCGGCGAGGTCGGTGGACACCGCGATGCGGCGGGACGCCCGCGAGGCGCGCTGGAAGACGTCCTCGAGGAGCGGGGAGGTGGTCCCCGCCCGACGGGCCGCCTGCAGCGCGCGCCGCAGCTGACCGGCGACCTCCCGCTCGCCGACGACCATGGAGTCGAGCCCGGCGGCCACCTCGAAGACGTGCTGGACCACCTCCTGCCCCACGGCGTGGGAGGTGAGAGATTCGACATGGTCGCGCGAGGTCCCGGACACGTCGGCGAGGGTGTCGCGGGCGGCGGCGATCGCCTGCTCGACGCTGTGCGCGTCGAGGTAGATCTCCACCCGGTTGCACGTCGACAGGACGACGACGCCCTGGACGGCCGGGTGCGCGGACAGCCGCGGACCCGCAGCCTCGGCACCCGCCGAGAGCCTGGTGAGGTCGGGGAGCGCGACGTCGTGGTGGTCGGCTGCGAGGATTGCGAGCGGCACCCCAGCAGGCTAGCCGGGCGGTGGATGTTTGACACAATGCTTCGGTGCCTTCATCTGATGATCTTCGCCTCACCCTCCCGCCCCTCCTCAGCGCCTACTCCGGGACGCGCCCGGACCGCCTGCCCGTGTGGTTCATGCGGCAGGCCGGCCGGTCCCTGCCGGAGTACCGGGAGGTCCGCAAGGGCACGCAGATGCTCGAGTCGTGCCTGCGTCCGGAGCTCGCCGCGGAGATCACCTGCCAGCCGGTGCGCCGCCACGGCGTGGACGCGGCGATCTTCTTCTCCGACATCGTCATCCCGCTGCGGCTCGCAGGCGTCGATGTCGAGATCGTCCAGGGGGTGGGCCCGGTCATCGGGACACCGGTGCGCACGGCGGCGGACGTGGACCGGCTCACCGCCCTGCCCGGTGGTGACCTGTCCGCCATCAGGGAGGCCGTCCGGCTCGCCGTCGCCGAGCTCGACGCGCGACCCGAGCCGGTCCCGCTCATCGGCTTCGGCGGCGCCCCGTTCACCCTGGCCGCCTACCTGGTCGAGGGCCGGCCCTCGCGCGACCACCTCGCCGCCCGGGCGATGATGCACGCCGACCCGGCCGCGTGGGACCGGCTGATGACGTGGGCTGCAGACCGCACCGCCGAGTTCCTCCTCGCCCAGATCGACGCCGGGGCGCGCGCCGTCCAGCTGTTCGACTCCTGGGCGGGCTCGCTCTCGGTGAGCGACTACACCGAGCATGCCGCGCCGTACGCAGCGCGCGTGCTCGCCGCAGTCGAGGGCAGGGTCCCGCGGGTGCACTTCGGGACCGGGACCTCGGAGATCCTCACCGTCATGCGTGACGCCGGCGCCGAGGTCGTCGGCGTCGACCACCGGATCGGGCTGGACGAGGCGACCCGCCGCCTCGGTGCCGGCACCGTGGTCCAGGGCAACATCGACCCGGCGCTGCTCACCGCGCCGTGGGAGGTGCTCGAGCGGCACGTCGAGGACGTCATCGCGCGGGGCCGCTCGGCCGCCGCGCACGTCCTCAACCTCGGGCACGGCGTCCCGCCGACGACGGACCCGGGCGTGCTCACGCGGATCGTCGAGCTCGCGCACTCACGATGAGCGACGTGGTCGACGTCGTCGTCGTCGGTGGCGGGATCGGCGGCCTCACGGCCGCCTGGGAGCTGGCCCGCGCCGGCAGACGGGTGACCCTCCTCGAGGCGTCGGACGACCTCGGGGGGCTTGTGCGTCCCCTCGACATCGGCGGCGTCGTCGTCAACCGAGGGCCGGAGGCGTTCGCCGTCCGCCGGCCCGCCCTCGTCGACCTCTGCGCCGACCTCGCCGTCCCGACAGAGCTGCCCGCACACGGTTCCTGGCTGCTGACGCCCGAGCGCGGCGCGTTCCCCTCGCCGGCCCGCGCCATGCTCGGGATCCCCGCCGACCCAGTCGCTCCCGACGTCGTCGCCGCCGTGGGAGAGCAGGCCGCGAGCCGCGCCGCCCAGGACGCGGCGCTCGACCCCGACGTCGGGTCCGACGCCCCCGACCTCGCCGCGTTCGTCGCGGCGCGCATGGGCACCGGGCTGCTCGACCGGCTCGTGCGTCCCCTCGTCTCCGCGATCCACGGCGCCGACCCCTCCGTGCTCCCCGTGGACAGCGTCATGCCGGGCCTGCGCGCCGCCCTGCGCCGCACCGGGTCGCTCTCCGCTGCCGTCGCGGCGACCCTCCCCGAGGGACCCGCCGTCGCCTCGGTCACCGGCGGCATGCACCGGCTCGCCGACGCCCTCGCGGTGGCCGCCCGCGCGGCCGGAGCCACGCTCGTCACCCGCGCGCCCGCCGCCGCGCTCGAGCGAGGCGAGCACGCCCGGTGGCGCGTGGTCGCCGGGTCGGCCGTGGTCGAGGCCGACGACGTCGTAGTCGCGACGTCCGGCGCCACGACGCTCGCCCTCATCGCCCCCCACGTCGACACCCGCGCCGTCCGGCCCGCGCCCGGGGCGCCGACGACGCACGTCACCCTGCTCCTCGACGCCCCGGAGCTGGACGGTGCCCCGCGTGGCAGCGGGATCATCGCCGCCGACGGTGTGCCCGGGGCCAAGGCCCTCACCCACGTGACCGCGAAGTGGCGCTGGGCGCAGCGGGCTGCCGGGCCCGGTCGTCACGTCGTCCGCCTGTCCTACGGCCGCCCGGGCGACGAGCCGCCGCACCCCGGCAAGGCGGAGGCCGTCGGCGACGCCGCGCGGCTGCTCGGGACCGACCTGCGGCCGGACCAGCTGCGCGACGCCGTCGTGGTCCGCCACGACGGGGCGCTGGCGCCCGCGGACCCGGACGTGCGCGACGCCGTCCTCGCGCTCGCCGAGGTCATGGGGGAGCAGGGGCTCCACCTCGCCGGCGCACTGGTGGCGGGGACGGGCCTGCCGGCGATCGTCACCCGGTCGCGGTCGATCGCCGCGGCGCTGGGGTAGCCCGTGCGGGAACTCCGGTGCCCTGACGGGCAGACTGCTGCGGGGCATCTCACGACGGGTGCGGTGCGAGGCGATGAGAGACTGGGCGGGTGATCGACACGACTTCGGCAGCACACCCGTGGGTGCTGGGCACGCGCGGTTCGGACCTCGCCCGCACCCAGGCCGGCCACGTGGCCGACGCCCTCACGGCGGCCGGCGCCGGCCGCATGGAGATGCGCATCGTGCGCACCGAGGGCGACGTGCGGACCGGGTCCCTCGCCTCGCTCGGCGGCGCCGGCGTCTTCGCCGGTGCGCTCCGGGCCGCGCTGAAGGACGGCTCGGTCGACGTCGTCGTGCACTCGCTCAAGGATCTGCCGACCACGCCCGAGCCCGGGCTGCGGATCTGCGCCGTCCCCCCGCGCGCTGACGTGCGGGACGCGCTGTGCGCCCGGGACGGCCTCACGCTCGCGACCCTGCCGGACGGGGCGCGGGTGGGGACCGGGTCACCCCGGCGGGCAGCCCAGCTGCGCGCCGCCCGGCCCGACCTCGACGTCGTCGACATCCGCGGCAACGTCCCCACGCGGCTCGCACGCACCGAGGACGACCTCGACGCCGTCGTCCTCGCCGCGGCGGGGCTCGCGCGCCTGGGCCTCACCGACCGCGCCACCGAGATCCTCGACCCGGCCGTCATGCTCCCCGCACCCGGGCAGGGAGCGCTTGCCGTCGAGACCCGCGCCGACGTCCCCGAGCCGCTCGCCTCCGCCCTCGCCGCGCTGGACGACCTCGCGACGCTCGTCGCGGTCACGGCCGAGCGCCAGCTGCTCGCCAGTCTCGAGGCCGGGTGCGCGGCGCCCGTGGGTGCGCTCGGGACCGTGGGGGCGGGCACGCTCACCCTCGAGGCCGTCGCCGCGGCCATCGACGGCGGGCGGGTGCTGCGGTCCTCGCGCAGCGCGGCCGTCGACCTCACCGCCGGGCGGGACGAGGTGCTCGCCGCCGCCCGGACGCTCGGTCACGACCTCGGCACCGAGCTCATCGGACAGGGCGCCGGCGAGCTCGCCCGCGCGACGCCGTGACCTCAGGGCCGCAGGACGCCCCCGTCGGGGCACGGCCTTCCTCCGTGCGGGCGCGCACCGACCGCCGGGCGGAGCCACTGCCCGGCGGGAGCCCGGCACCGCTCGCCGACCACGCGGCGGCACCGCTCGCGGGCCGGCGGGTGCTCGTCCCGCGCCCGGGGGCCGACGACCCGCTCGCCCGTGCCGTCGAGGACGCCGGCGGCGTGCCCGTCTCTGTCGCGCTGACCGAGACGGTGGTCGCGGACGACGCCGTGCTCGACCGGGCGCTCGAGCTCGCCGGCGCCGCCTGGGTGGTGCTCACCTCCGCCCGCACCGTCGCCGTGCTGCGGGCACGCGCCGACCGGTCAGGGGAGCACCTCGGGAACCGCCTCACCAGGGCCGTCGCCGCCGGTACCCGGGTCGCGGCGGTCGGCCCCGCGACCGCGGCGGCTTTGCGGCGCGCCGGCCACGGCCCCCACCTGTGCGCCCCCGCCCCGGAGAGCGCGGCGACGCTGCTGCGGTCCTTCCCGCCTGCCGACCCGAGTCCGCGCAGGGTCGTGCTGCCGTGCTCGGCCCTCGCCGCACCGGAGCTCGCCGAGGGCCTGCGGGCGCTCGGCTGGCAGGTCGAGCGCCACGACGTGTACACCACGCGCACCGCAGTCCTCGACGACACCGCCCGCGCGCGGCTCACCGAGCCGTGGCCCGACGTCGTGCTCCTCACGGCCGGGTCGGCCGTCCGCGCTCTCCTCGACCTGCTCGGCCCGCCGCCCGCCACGGCCCGGGTCGCCGTCATCGGCGCGCCGACCGAGCGCGCCGCCCGGCAGGCCGGCCTGCGGGTGGACGCCGTGGCGACCGAGGCGAGCCCCGAGGGGCTCGTCGCGGCCGCCGTCCACGCCCTTCGTCACCGCACCACCGACCCAGGAGGCGACAGCTGATGTCCCCAGCGCCCGTTCCGACCGACCGCCCGCGCCGGCTGCGCGCGACGGCGCCGCTGCGCCGCCTCGTCGCCGAGCACCGCCTCGCCGCCGCGGACCTCGTCCTGCCGGTGTTCCTCGCCGAGGACGCGACCGAGCCACGCCCGATCTCCTCGATGCCGGGCGTCGTCCAGCACACGGAGGACTCCCTGCGTGCGGCGGCCCGCGAGGCGGCCGACGCCGGGGTCGGCGGGATCATGCTCTTCGGGGTGCCGGCCACCCGCGACGCCACGGGCTCGGGAGCCACCGACCCGCGTGGTGTCGGCAACCGTGGCCTGACCCTGCTCCGCGAGGAGGTGGGTGACGACGTCGTCGTCATCTCCGACCTCTGTCTCGACGAGTTCACCGACCACGGTCACTGCGGCGTCCTGGCGAGCGACGGGTCGGTCGACAACGACGCCACCCTCCAGCGGTACGCCGAGATGGCCGTCGCCCAGTACGAGGCCGGTGCACACGTGCTCGGCCTGTCAGGGATGATGGACGGCCAGGTCGCGGCCTGCCGGGCCGCCCTCGACGGGGTCGGAGCGACGGGCACCGCGATCCTCGCCTACTCCGCGAAGTACGCCTCCGCCTTCTACGGGCCGTTCCGCGAGGCGGTCGACTCCCAGCTCCAGGGGGACCGCCGCACCTACCAGATGGACCCGGCCAACCGCGCCGAGGGGATGCGCGAGGCGCTGCTCGACGTCGCGGAGGGCGCGGACATCGTCATGGTCAAGCCGGCGCTCGGGTACCTCGACGTGCTGGCCGACGTCGCAGCGACCGTCGACATCCCGGTCGCCGCCTACCAGGTGTCGGGCGAGCTGGCGATGGTCGAGGCCGCCGCCGCGAACGGCTGGCTCGACCGGCGGCGGACCATCCTGGAGTCCCTGACCTCGATCCGCCGCGCGGGCGCGGGGATCATCGCCACGTACTGGGCCACCGAGGTGGCCCGCTGGCTCGCCGACGGCACGCAGTGAGGAACGAGATGACGACCAACCACGACCTGTTCACCCGCGCCCTGACGGTCATCCCCGGCGGGGTGGACTCCCCGGTCCGGGCCTACGGGTCCGTCGGAGGTGACCCCCGCTTCGTCGCCGCGGCGTCCGGGGCACGCGTCACCGACGTCGAGGGGCGCAGCTACGTCGACCTCGTGGCCTCCTGGGGCCCGGCCCTTCTGGGGCACGCGCACCCGGAGGTCGTCGCCGCCGTCCGGGACGCCGCCGGGCGCGGGTTGTCCTTCGGCGCCCCGACCCTCGGGGAGATCGAGCTCGCCGAGGCGATCCGTGACCGGGTCCCGCCCGCCGAGCGGGTCCGGCTCGTCTCCACCGGGACCGAGGCGACAATGACGGCGGTGCGGCTCGCTCGCGGCGCGACGGGTCGGGACCTCGTCGTCAAGTTCGCCGGCTGCTACCACGGCCACGTCGACTCGCTGCTGGCGGAGGCAGGCTCGGGCGTCGCGACGTTCGGGCTTCCCGGGTCCGCCGGTGTCCCGGCGGCGAGCGCCGCCCAGACGATCGTCGTGCCATACAACGACCTCGCGGCCCTCGAGGCGGTGTTCGCCGAGCGCGGGGCGGAGGTCGCCTGCGTCATCACCGAGGCCGCCCCGGCGAACATGGGCGTCGTCCCGCCCGCCCCCGGGTTCAACGCGGCGCTGCGGCGCCTCACCGCGGAGCACGGCGCCCTGCTCATCCAGGACGAGGTGCTCACCGGCTTCCGCGTCGGCCCCTCCGGCTGGTGGGGCCTCGAGGGCGCCCAGGAGTCCTGGGCGCCGGACCTCCTGACATTCGGCAAGGTCGTCGGCGGCGGGATGCCCCTTGCCGCCGTCGCGGGCCGGGCCGAGCTCATGGACCTGCTCGCGCCGACCGGGCCGGTGTACCAGGCCGGCACCCTGTCGGGGAACCCGCTCGCCACCGCGGCCGGTCTCGCGACGCTCCGGCTCGCGGACGCGGACGTCTACGCCCGCGTCGACCGGACGGCGGGCATCATCGCCGACGCCACCGGGGAGGCACTGACCGCGGCGGGCGTGCCGCACGTCGTCAACCGGGCCGGGAACCTGTTCTCGGTGTTCTTCGGCGACCGTGCGGCGACCGACGGCGTGCACGACTACGCCGGGGCGACCGCGCAGGAGGCGTGGCGCTACCCGGCGTTCTTCCACGCCATGCTCGACGCCGGCGTGGCCCTGCCGCCCAGCGTGTACGAGGCGTGGTTCCTCACCGCCGCGCACGACGCCGAGGCCGTCGACGTCGTCCTCGACGCGCTGCCGCACGCCGCCCGGGCCGCCGCGGAGGCGAGCCCACCCGCCCACGGCTGACCACTCCGGCGCCGCCCGCCTCTTCGCCCGCCGCCGCTCACGTCGTCCCGCACGGCAGACCTCTTGGGGCAGGAGCGCGGTGCTCGGGTACGGGCTGGTACTGCGGCACCACGACGACAGCCGGACACCGTGGCTCGACCTCGTGGCCAGCCTGCAGCCTCGGGCGGCGTCTCGTGGGGCCGGCTCAGCCCCGCCGCACCGGCCTGAGCTCGAGGAACTCCTCGACGCCCAGGCGTGCGAGCACCGCGCGGACGGGCAGCGGCACGTCGGCACGGCGCGCGTCCCGGTAGACCCGGGGTGCGCGCAGCGGCACGACGCGGCCCCGCACGGTCATGGTGCAGCGCCCCGCCGCCAGCACGTTCCGCAGCCAGTCGGTGGTGGGGCCGTAGGTCAGCGCGACGACGTACCGGTCCCCGCGGACGAAGACGTTGACCGGGACGTCGTAGCGCCGCCCGGACCGGCGGCCGCGGTGGTGCAGCACGGCGAGACCCGGTGCGCGGGTCGCCAGGCGCACCACCACCCGGTTGAGGTACCTGCGGTTGAGGCGCGCCAGGCGACGGGGCAGGACCATGGCACCCCCTCCCTGTCGCCGAGCGAGATCCGGGCGGTCACCACGTGGTCGCGCTCGGGACCTCTCGACAGCACCAGTGTTCTCCTCCGGGGGCACCCCGGTCCAGGCCTCAGCCGTCCGCCGGGCGGGGGAGGGTGGAGCTCGCGGCCAGGCCCTTCTCCGCAGCGGCGGTACGGACCGCCTCGATGACGAGCTCGACGGACCGGCGCAGCGGTGAGGTCGTGCGGTAGGCGATCGACACCGTCCGCATGACCGGTTCGTCCAGCGCGACGATGTCGACCCCGGCGGGCAGCCAGGTGAGGCCGAGGTCCGACACCAGCGTCACCCCGAGTCCGCCGGCCACCATCGCCAGGGCGGTCGACTGCTCGTCGACCTTGTGGTTGACCCGCGGTGCGAAGCCGTGGCGCTGGCACGCGATGCGCACGGCGCGCCCGAAGTGCGACCGCGGCCCCGGCAGGATCCACGGGGACTCGGCCAGCCGGGTGAGGGACGTCGTCCCGCCGGGCACCGTCCCGGCGGGGGCGGCGACGTGGAGGCGTTCGACGGCGATGACGACGCGGGCGAGGTCCGCGTCCCACGGCATCGCGTAGTCGGAGTAGTCGATGACGAAGGAGAGGTCGAGCGCGCCGTCGCGGACCGCCTCGGCCGTCTCCTCCGGCGCGAGCTCGACCGTCCGCACCTCGATGCCGGGGTGGTCGACGGCGAGGGCAGCGAGCGCCGTCGGCAGCAGGCCCGACGCCACCGAGGCCCACACCCCGGCGTCGAGGCGGGCGCTGATGCCCTCCGACGCGTGCTCGAGGGCCGCGGTGGCCCGTTCCACCGAGGCGAGGATGTCCTCGGCGTGCTCGGAGAGGAGCAGCCCGAGCTCGGTGAGCTGCACGCGCCGCCCGTGCCGCTCCACCAGCTTGACCCCCACCTCGCGCTCGAGCTGCGCGAGCTGCTGGGAGACCCCCGAGGGGCTGTAGTGGAGGGCGGTGGCGGCAGCCGTCACGGTCCCGCGCCGATGAAGCTCGCGCAGCATGCGAAGTCGGCGTAGCGACAGCTCCATCCGGTCAGCCTAGGTCGCCGGGATCTTGCGTACCGCGGCTTTCGTCGTAGGTTCGAGGGGCAGCGAGGACACGGCGTCACGCGCGCCGCACACGACACGGAGGCAGACAGATGGGCGACACGAGGACCCCGCAGGGCGGGTACGAGGACGCGCGGAGCTCGGTGCCGTCGTCCGTGGCACCGGACCCGGACACCCCGTTCCGGCGCCCGAGCAGCGACGAGACCCTGGGGGACGGGTCCACGCAGCGGACGACCCAGGCGTGGGCACCCACCCCCACCCTCACCGACCGCAGGCTGCTCGCGGACCCCGCGTTCATCGTCGACGAGCCGGACTCGGCGGGTGCCCGGGTCGTCGAGGGGCTGCGGCGGCTGGGCCGGCCGGCCGAGCTCGTCACCGGTCCGGGCCCCGGTGGTCTGCCCGGCCGTCCCGACGGGACGACGAGCCACCCGATCCTCGTGCACGTCGGTTCCCTCAGCGCCGTGTCCGGCCCCTTCGCCCGCACGGTGGCCAGGACGGTCGGTGCGTACCGCGGTGGGGCCACGATCACCTACGACCCCGCGCTCAGCCACGACGCGGCCGAGACGGCGGAGGACGTCCGTGACCGCGTCGAGGACCTCGTCGCCCGGGCGGACGTCGTCACGGTCTCCACCCGCGACCTCGAGTGGCTCTACCCGGGCCAGGAGCACCGCGCCGTGGTCGGGCGGTGGCTGTCGTCGGGGCCGGGGATCGTCGTCGTGTCCGCCGGTGCCGACGGTGCCTGGGCGATGAACGCCGTCGGTGTCGTCGCCACCTCCTCCGGGGCCACGGTCGACGACGGTGCGGACGGCGTCGGCGAGGCGTTCACGGCCGGTGTCCTCGACGCGCTGTGGAAGGGCGGGCTCCTCGGGGTGCTGGCCCGTCCGGACCTGCGCACCCTCGTCTCGGGGAGCCTCCGGGAGCTGGTCGACAACGCCACGGCGGCCGCCACGATCGCCGGCTCCTCGGGTGGGCGCCCACCCACGCGGGAGGAGCTCGACGCCGCCCGGGGAGTGCCGCAGATCGCTCGGGCGCGCGCCGACTGAGCCTCCCGGCCCCCACCGGCTCCCAGCTCCGCCCCGATCGTGCACAAAACCTGCGCCTCGACGTGCAGGAACTGTCGATGGACGCCGCGCAGGAGCCGCCCGCACGCTGAGGTGACGTAGCGACGACGGTGGAGGTGGTCCGGATGACGATGACCGACGGTCCGAGGTTGACGGTGGTCCCGACGCCGGCCCCGGGGCCGCGTCCCGTACCTCTGCCGCGGGTGCGTCCCGCGGCGCCGACGCGTCGCCGACCGGCGCCGGAGCACGAGCTCAGGTGGACCGACCCGGTCACCGGTGCCCAGGGCTTCCTCGTCGTCGACACGCTCGTCGGTGGTCTGGCGACCGGCGGCACCCGGATGCGAGCCGGGTGCACGGTGTCCGAGGTGGCCGACCTCGCGCGGGGGATGTCGACGAAGACGGCGGTCTTCGGACTGCCCGTGGGCGGGGCGAAGGGCGGTATCGACTTCGACCCCAAGGACCCGCGAGCGACCGGTGTGCTCGAGCGCTTCTGCGTCGCGATGCGGCCGTGGCTCGACCGCCACTGGGTGACCGCCGAGGACCTCGGCGTGCCGCAGCACCTGATCGACGACGTGTTCCTCCGGCTCGGGCTCAACCAGTCGTTCCACGCCGCGATCGGACGCTCGCCCGACCCGGAGCGGACCCTGCGCCGGGTGCAGGACGGCCTCGCGGCACGCACGGCGGACGGGCTGCTCGTCGGTGAGGTCATCGGTGGCTACGGGGTGGCTCAGGCGTGTCTCGGCGTGGTGACGGCACTGGCGCAGCACCCGGCGGCGACGACGGTCGCCATCCAGGGCATCGGCACGATGGGCGGTGGGGCGGCGTGGTACCTCCACCACGCCGGGGTGCGGGTGGTCGCGGTCGCGGACGCGGCCGGAACCCTGTACCGCCGCACCGGCCTGGACGTGCCGGCGCTGCTCGAGCTCCGCGACCGGTACGGCGAGATCGACCGCAGCCGCGTGCCCGACGACGTCGAGCAGCTGCCGCGCGACGCCGTGCTCGAGCTGGCGGTGGACATCCTGGTCCCCGCCGCGATCTCCTACGCGGTCCGTGCCGAGAACGTCGCCGGCGTGCGCGCCAAGGTCCTCGTCGAGGCCGCGAACTCGGCCACCACACCGGAGGCGGAGACCGCCCTGGTCGCGCGGGGCGTCCCGGTCGTCCCGGACTTCGTCGCCAACGCGGGCGCCGCGGCGTGGGCGTGGTGGCTGCTCCAGGGGCAGGTAGGGACCGACCCCGACGAGGCCTTCGACCGGCTGGCGGAGGAGATGCGGCCGAAGGTCGCCCGGCTGGTCGCCGCGTGGCGCGCGGACCGGGTCGCCCCGCGCCAGACGGCCTACGACATGGCCGACGCGAACCGGCAGGCACTGGCGGGTGCGGAGATCACCATCCCCTGAACAGGGGGCGCACGACGACGGCGCGGCGGTCCGGGCGCCGGGACCGGCGTGAGCGGCCGGTCCCGGTCCGTCGGGTCGCGCGACCCGGTCAGGCTGCGGGGTCGGTCCGCTTGGCGACGAGACGCTCGACGGCGTCGTCCAGGTGGGCGAGCAGCAGCTCGCGCGCCCGGGCCGGTGACTCGGCCCGGATCGCCTCGCGCAGCTCCTCGTGCTCGCGCACCTGCGCCCCGAGGTCCGGGTAGGTGGTCTCGAGCTCACCGAGGCACATCCGGGTCTCGACGAGCAGCGTGCGCATCGCCCGGATGAGCCGGGGGCTGCCGGACGACTCGACGAGGACCTCGTGGAACTCCTGGTCGGTGTCGGAGACCGCGGTGCCGTCACCGCGGTCGGCGGCCTCACGCATGGTCCGCACGCTCGCCTCCAGGGCCCGGTAGGTCTCCTCCCGACGCTCCGCGAGGACGATCTCCAGGGCGCCCCGCTCGATGACGGACCGGGTGCGGTAGACGTCGGCGACGTCGGCGAGGGTGAGCTCGTTGACGAAGACCCCGCGGTTGACGATCGCGTGGAGGATCCCCTCGGAGACGAGCCGCTGCATGGCCTCGCGCAGCGGCCCGCGGGAGACCTCGAACCGCTCGGCGAGGTCGGCCTCACCGAGCTGGGTGCCCGGGGGCAGCTGGCCCGTCATCACCGCGGTGCGCAGCTGCTCCGCGAGGTACTCGACCGTCGACTGCCGCCGCGGCGGCCGCAGATCACTGATGGGCATGGTCCTGCCTTCGCATGAAGAGTGTTCCGAGGTCCGGGCTCGACGGCGTCGCTCCCGCCAGCCGAAGACCCTGCCATATCGTCACCTGGTTGGCCGTGAGCACCGGCTTCCCCAGGCGGGTCTCGAGCTCGGGGACGACCGCCAGCGTCCGCATCGCGGTGTCCGGGACGAGCAGCGCCTCGGCCGCGGCATGGTCGTGGGCGACGGCCAGCTCCCGGACCTCGGCGGCCGCGAGGCGACCCACCTGCGCCGCCGTGTCGATGCCGGCGCTGCCCATCGCCACGACCTCCACGCCCGCCGCCGCGAGGTAGTCGACGAAGCACGCGGCGACGTCGTCGGGGTAGCTGGCCGCGACCGCGACCCGGGAGACACCCACCGCCGCGAGCGCAGCGACGAAGGCGATGCTCGTGCTCGAGGTCGGCACGCCGGTGACCCGGGCGAGCTCGTCCACCTGGCGCTGGGCGCCGTCGTGACCGAAGACGAAGCTGCCCGAGGTGCACGCCCACATGACCGACCGCGGCCGGTGGGCAGCGAGCGCCGCGGCGCCGCCCGCGAGGCGGGCGGGCGCTCCGAGGTCGAGCAGCTCGGGGATCGCGTGCAGGTCGGTGCCGTAGACGTGGGCGACCGGAAGGTCGACGCCGAGCAGGCGGGCGGCCAGGGCGTACTCGTCCTCCGCGGCATGGTCGGGGTAGATGATCCCGACCGTCGTGGGTGTCCTCATCTCGTCTCCTCCTGGCCGGGCTGCGCGGGGGAGTGCGGTGCACCTGCACCGTCGTCCTCCTCGAACACGCCCCGCAGCCAGCGACCCGGCCCGACCATGGGCAGGCCCATGTGCCCGAGGCACGCCCAGACGGTGAGCTGGTTGGCGGTGAGCACCGGCTTGCCCAGCCGCTTCTCGAGCGGGGCGATGATGTCGTAGGTCGGCAGGTTCGTGCACGAGACGAAGACGGCCTCTGCGCGGGGGTCGTCGGCCGCGAGGATGAGCTCGGCCACCGTGCGGTAGTTGACCTTCCAGATCCCGCCGCCGAGGCCGAGGTAGTGAGAGCGCATGACCTCCACCCCGAGCTCGCCGAGGAAGGCGCCGAGCCGTTCGGTGAGCGGGGCGTCGTAGGGCGTGATCACCGACATGCGGTGCAGGTCGAGCTCGCGGACCGCCTCCGCGAGAGCTCCGGACGTCGTCACCGCCGCCGGGGCGCCGGCAGCCAGGATCGCGTCCCGCAGCTCGGCCTCGTAGGACAGCCCGTGGACGAAGCTGCCCGAGGAGCACAGGTAGGCGACGACCTCGGGGTCGACGCCGAGGACGTCCCGCGTCGCTGCCTGGAGGTGACGGCGCTCGGAGACGAGCTCGGCCATCTCCAGGCTCACCGGGACGGGCTCGTAGGGGGTGCGGGCGAGGTGGAAGGTGACGTCGAGCGGCGCCCAGCGCCACAGCTCACGCTCCAGTGCGAGGTCGAAGGGCGCGATGATGCCGATGCCGCGCTGGGCGAGGGGCCCCTCGAACTCGACGCCGGTCAGCTCCACGGGCACACCTCCGCACAGCCGGGCACGATTGCCATATTGTTGACAATCTAGGGACGGCCCTCATACGTTGTCAACGTGCCTGCCCAGCCCGTCGTCGTCGTTCTCCACGACGGACGCCTGCCGCCGGATGAGGTGATGGCACCGGTCGCCGCCCGAGCCGAGCTGCGGCCCACCGAGGAGGCCGGCCTCGCCGGGGCGCTCCGCGGCGCCGACGTGCTGTTCGCCTACGACTTCCTCTCCACCGCCGTCCCCGACGCGTGGCACGCCGCCGGGTCGCTGCAGTGGCTGCACGTGGCCGCGGCCGGCGTCAACGCGGTGATGTCGCCGCAGGTGCGGGAGAGCGACGTGGTCGTCACCAACTCCCGCGGCATCTTCGAGGAGCCGATCGCGGAGTACGTCCTGGCGCAGGTGCTGTCCTTCGCCAAGGACCTGCCCGGGTCGCTGCGCCTCCAGCAGCAGCACCGGTGGGAGCACCGGGAGTCCGAGCGCGTCGCCGGGACCCGGGCGCTCGTCGTCGGGACCGGACCGATCGGTCGGGCGATCGCGCGGCTGCTGCGGGCCGCGGGCGTGGAGGTGCACGGGTCCGGGCGCCGGTCGCGCCGGGACGACCCCGACTTCACGACGGTCACCGACGCCGCGGCCCTGACCGCGGAGCTGGGCAGGGCCGACTGGGTGGTGGCCGCCCCTCCGCTCACCGACGCGACCCGCGGCATGTTCGACGCGGCGGCGTTCGCGGCCATGGCGCCGCACGCTCGCTTCGTCAACGTCGGCCGTGGCGAGCTGGTGCGGACGGACGACCTCGTCGCGGCGCTGCGCGACGGGCACATCGCCGGCGCCGCCCTCGACGTCGTCGACCCCGAGCCCCTGCCACCCGGCCACGAGCTGTGGGAGCTGCCGAACGTCGTCGTGACCCCCCACAGCTCCGGGGACGTCCACGGCTGGCGGGAGGCGCTGACCGAGCTGTTCGTCGACAACTTCCTGCGCTGGGTCGAGGGGCGTCCGCTGCGGCACGTGGTCGACAAGTCCTTGGGGTACGTGCCGAGCACCGGGAGCCGACCATGAACCCGACCGAGATGACCGCGGTGGAGCTCGTGTCCGCCTACGCCACCGGCGCGCTGTCCCCGGTCGAGGCGACGACGGCGGTGCTCGACCGGATCGAGGAGGCCGACGGGGGGATCGGGGCGTTCTGCCTCGTCGACCGTGACGGCGCGCTGGCGCAGGCTGCCGACTCGGAGGAGCGCTGGCGCACGGGCTACCCCGCCGGACTGCTCGACGGTGTGCCGGTGTCGATCAAGGACATCTTCCTCACCAAGGGCTGGCCCACGCTCCGGGGCTCCCGGGCGGTGGACCCGGACCAGCCGTGGGAGGTCGACTCGCCCGTCGCCGCACGCCTGCGCGCCGACGGGATGGTCTTCGTCGGCAAGACGACGACGCCGGAGATCGCCTGGAAGGCCGTGACCGACAGTCCGCTCACCGGAGTGACCCGCAACCCGCACGACCCGCGGCTCACCGCGGGCGGCTCCTCCGGTGGAGCCGCAGCGGCAGTCGCGGCCGGGATGGGGCCCTGCGCGGTGGGCACCGACGGCGGTGGCAGCATCCGGATCCCCGCCTCGTTCTGCGGGATCGTGGGTTTCAAGCCCACGCACGGCCGCGTCCCGATGTTCCCCGCGAGCCCCTTCGGCCCGCTCGCGCACGCCGGGCCGATGACCCGCACGGTCGAGGACACCGCCCTGCTCATGGACATCCTCTCGCTCCCCGACCCCCGTGACCCGACCCAGCTGGCGCCGCCCCGGCTCACCTTCCGCGGGGAGTTCAACCGGGAGGTCACCGGGATGCACGTGGCCTACTCCCGTGACCTCGGGTACGTGGAGGTGGACCCGGAGGTGGCCGCCATCGTCGACGACGTCGTCGCCCAGGTCGACGCGGCGGGTCTGCGGGTCACCGCGACGGACCCCGGATTCACCGACCCGCTCGAGGCCTTCGAGGTGCTGTGGGCGAGCGGTGCGGCGACCCTCCTGCGGACGATGCCGGGTGCCCGGGAGACCGTCGACCCCGGGCTGGGGCAGGTGTGGGACCACGGTGAGCGGCTCAGCGCCGTGGACTACCTGCAGGCGCGGGCGGTGGCGGCCCAGCTCGGCATCCTCATGGGTGCCTTCCACGAGACGTACAACGTGCTGCTGACGCCGACCATGCCGATCACCGCGTTCGAGGCCGGGCACGACGTCCCGCCGGGAAGCGGACTGCGCAGCTGGGCACAGTGGACGCCGTTCAGCTATCCCTTCAACCTCACCCAGCAGCCGGCGATCAGCATCCCCGTGGGGCGCACCGCCGCGGGGCTGCCCGTCGGCCTGCAGGTCGTCGGACCGCGTCACTCGGACGACCTGGTGCTGGCCGTGGCGCGCTTCGTGGAGTGGCTGATCGCCTGACCGGCTGACCGGTCAGGCGCGGGCGACGGTGAGCCGTTCGCCGGCGAACCCGTTGCGCCACAGGTCGGTGCAGGCCGCTGCCATCTCCGCCAGCCCGTCCTCGATCGCCCCGAAGACGTTGCCGGGCACCCAGCCGACGTCGCCGTTGATGAGCAGGTTGTTCCGGTCGTAGAAGATCGCCAGGTCGGTCGCACCCTGCTCGGCGTGGGCCACGGATCCAGGCTCGTAGCCGTACGCCGGGTTGCCGATCTCCCAGGGCTCGAAGTCGAAGAGGCACACGTCCCCGGGGATGGGCGTGACGGTGGGGTTCTCCCGGTGGGGGGCGGCGGTGATGCGGGGAAGGAGGGTGTAGACCTCGTTGCGCGCGTACTTGGCGTGGAAGGCGTCGCCGGAGACCGGCAGGGCCTGCCACACCGCCTCGCTGGTCACCGGAGCCGCGTCGTCGAGCAGGCGTGCACGGCAGGCCACACCGCGGCTCTCGAGGCGGATGGTGATGTACCGGGCCATGGCGGTCAGACGGCGGCGAGGACGTCGGACCAGATCGCGAGCCCCTCGTCGATCTCGTCCGCGGTGATGACGAGCGGTGGGATCATCCGCACGACGTTCATGTGCGCCCCGCAGGTGAGCATGAGCAGGCCGCGGCGCGCGGCTTCCTGCTGGGCGGCCTGGGCGCGCGCGGTGTCCGGCTCACCCTCGGGCCCGGTGAACTCGCTGCCGACCATGAGGCCGAGGCCTCGGACGTCTCCCACGGCGTCGGTGGCCAGGCGCCGTGCGCCGTCGAGCAGCTGGTGCCCGCGTTCGGCCGCGTTGGCCACCAGTCCTTCCCGCTCGATGACGTCGAGGGTGGCGACCGCGGCCGCGCACGCGACCGCGTTGCCGCCGTAGGTGCCGCCCTGCGAGCCGGGCCAGGCCTTGCTCATCAGCTCGTGCGACGCGGCGATGCCGGAGAGGGGGAAACCCGAGGCGATGCCCTTGGCGATCGTGACGACGTCGGGCTCGATCCCGAAGTGCTGGTGGCCGAACCAGCGCCCGGTCCGCCCGAACCCGGTCTGGACCTCGTCGAGGATCAGGAGGATCCCGTAGGCGTCGGCGCGCTCGCGCAGCCCGTGGAAGAACTCGGTGTTGCCGGGGATGTAGCCGCCCTCGCCGAGCACCGGCTCGACGATGAAGGCTGCGGTCTCCTGCGGCGCCGTCACCGTGGCGAAGAGGTAGTCCAGCTCGCGCAGGGCGAAGGCGGTGGCCTCCTCCTGGGTGCAGCCGTACCGGTAGGCGGTGGGGAACGGTGCGATGTGGACGCCCGCCATGAGCGGGCTGAAGCCGGCCGAGAACCGGGTGCCCGACGTCGTCATCGACGCGGCGGCGACCGTCCGTCCGTGGAAGCCGCCGTGGAAGGTGACGACGTTGGGCCGGCCCGTCGCCTGGCGGGCCAGGCGCAGAGCGGCCTCGACGGCCTCGCTGCCGGAGTTCGCGAAGAAGACCGAGTCCAGGTTCGGGGGCAGCACGTGCGCCAGCCGCTCGATCAGCTCGAGGAGGGGACGGTGCATGACGGTCGTGTACTGGCCGTGGATGAGCGACGCGACCTGCTCCTGCGCCGCTGCCACGACCCGCGGGTGGCAGTGCCCCGTGCTGACCACGCCGATGCCCGCCGTGAAGTCGAGGTAGCGGGCGCCGTCGGTGCCGTACACGTAGCTGCCGCGGGCGTGGTCGACGGTGACCGGCGTGGCCTGCAGCAGTCGGGGGGACAGCGTCGTCATCGAGACCTCCCACGATGGTTGTTGGATTGTCGACAATACTTCTAGGATGCTCGGAACGGCAAGGGAGGCGCACATGCAGGAGACCGACGCGATCGCGAGCGTGCCCACCGGGCTCTTCATCGGTGGGCAGTGGAGACAGGCGGCACGGACGATGCCGGTGGAGGACCCGTCCACCGGTCGGGTGCTCTGCGAGGTCGCGGATGCCGACCCGGACGAGGCGATGGCCGCGCTGGACGCCGCCGCCGCAGCCCAGGGATCCTGGGCCGCCACCGCGCCCCGGGAGCGCAGCGAGATCCTCGGCCGCGCGTACGACCTCATCATCGAGCAGCAGGAACGGCTCGCGCTCATCATGACGTTGGAGATGGGCAAGCCGCTGGCCGAGGCCCGTGGCGAGGTTGCGTACGCCGCGGAGTTCTTCCGTTGGTTCGCCGAGGAGGCAGTGCGGATCGACGGCGGGTACATGCCGGCCCCGGCCGGAGGGTCGCGCTTCCTCGTCATGCGCCAGCCGGTCGGGCCGAGCATCCTCATCACCCCGTGGAACTTCCCGATGGCCATGGGCACCCGCAAGATCGGGCCGGCCATCGCGGCCGGGTGCACGTCGGTCATCAAGCCGGCCGCCCAGACGCCGCTGTCGACCCTTGCCCTCGCCGACATCCTGGTCCAGGCAGGTCTGCCGGACGGCGTGGTCAACGTCGTGACGACCAGCCGCTCGGACGACGTGATGACACCCCTCATCCTGGACGCGCGGTCGCGGAAGCTGTCCTTCACCGGCTCCACGCCGGTGGGCAAGCACCTGCTGGAGCTCGCGGCGAAGACGGTCATGCGCACCTCGATGGAGCTCGGTGGCAACGCACCGTTCCTCGTCTTCGCCGACGCGGACCTCGACGTCGCCGTCGACGGCGCCATGCAGGCGAAGATGCGGAACATCGGACAGGCGTGCACCGCGGCCAACCGCATCCTCGTGCACCGCGACCTGGCGGCGGAGTTCGCCGACCGGCTCACGGACCGGATGGGGGAGCTCGCACTGGGACGCGGGGTTGAGGACGGCGTCGTCGTCGGGCCGTTGATCAACCGGGCAGCCGTCGACAAGGTGCACGGTCTCGTCCGCGACGCCGTCGCACGGGGAGCGAGGACGCGTATCGGGGGAGAGCCGGTCGACCGGCCCGGCTACTTCTACCCCGCGACCGTGCTCACCGACGTCCCGCCCGAGGCGGAGCTGAGCAGCACGGAGATCTTCGGGCCGGTCGCGGCGATCACCCCGTTCGACACCGAGGAGGAGGCCGTCTCCCTGGCGAACGATACGCCCTACGGGCTGATCTCCTACGTGTTCACCCGTGACCTCACGCGCGCGCTCCGGGTGAGCGAGGCGCTCGAGGCGGGGATGGTCGGCCTCAACCAGGGCGTCGTGTCCAACCCCGCCGCGCCCTTCGGCGGGATCAAGGAGTCCGGCCTCGGCCGTGAGGGCGGCTTCAGCGGGATCGACGAGTTCCTCGAGACGAAGTACGTCGGGATCAGCATGCGGGAGTGAGGCACTGCGGAGCGCCCGGCGGCCGCGCAGACGGCACGCACCGGCGGCTCGCCCCTGTCCTCGTTGCCGGCCCGTGGGTGCTTGCCGGCGCAGCCCCGCCTCAGGGCCGGCACCGCCACCGGGGCCCGTGATCGTCGCTGAGCGGGCTGCGGTAACGTGCTGCGCCGCCGCCGACGCGCGTCCGCGGACCCCACGACGAGGACAGGCATGCCGACCGACCAGCACTGGACGACCACGCCCATCACCGCGGCGCTGCTGCGCGGTGCGCTCGACCTCGAGCACACCGGGCGCGGTGTGCGTCCGCACCGCCTGCCCTCGTGGGCGCGCGCGCAGTATCCCGACCCGCAGCTGCTCATGGCGGAGTCGCAGCCGGCGGGCGTGCGCCTCGCGCTCCGGACGGCGGCCACCACGATCGAGCTGGACGTGCTCCCCACCAGGTACGGCTTCGCCGGCATGCCCCCGCGCCCGGAAGGAGTGTTCGACCTGGTCCTCGACGGTCGGCTCGCCGCCCAGGCGGTCGCGCCGACCGCGACGACGGTCACCATCGACGCCGCGACCGGCGAGGCGGACCACCGGCCCGGCGCGGTCGGCACCGCGCGGTTCGCCGGGCTGCCGGAGGGCGAGAAGGACGTCGAGCTCTGGCTCCCGCACAACGAGACGGTCGAGCTCGTCGCGCTGCGCACTGACGAACCGGTCCGGCCTGCGCCCGACTCCGGCCGACCGGTCTGGCTGCACCACGGCAGCTCGATCAGCCACGGGTCGAACGCCGACCACCCCACCGGGACGTGGACTGCGCTGGCAGCGGCACGCGCGGGCGTCGAGCTGGTCAACCTCGGCTTCAGCGGCAGCGCGCTGCTCGACCCGTTCACCGCCCGCACGATGCGCGACACCCCGGCCGACCTGCTCAGCGTGAAGATCGGGATCAACGTCGTCGGCGGCGACGTCATGCGCCGGCGCGCGTTCGGGCCCGCCGTCCACGGCTTCCTCGACACCCTGCGAGAGGGGCACCCGACGACGCCGCTGCTCGTCGTCTCACCGCTCCACACCCCCATCCACGAGGACACGCCGGGTCCGGGCGCCTTCGACCTCGAAGCACTGGCCACCGGGCGCATCGCCTTCCGTGCGACCGGTGACCCCGCGGACAGCGCAACAGGGAGGCTGACCCTCGCCGTCGTCCGCGAGGAGCTCGCCCATATCGTCGCCCAGCGGGCGGCGGACGACCCGCACCTCGGCTACCTCGACGGGCAGGCACTGTACGGGCCGGAGGACTACGCCGAGCTGCCGCTCCCCGACGAGCTCCACCCCGACGGCGCCGCCCACCGCCGCATCGCCGACCGCTTCGTCGCGCACGCCTTCGCGGCGGGCGGGACGCTCGCCGTCGGTGCCCGCTGAGCGCAGGACGGTGCGAGAGTAGGGGAGTGGGAACCGAGCACTTCGATGCCGCGGCCGCCGGCTGGGACCGTGACGAGGACAAGGTGAGGAGGGCGCGGGAGGTCGCCGACGCCGTCGCGTCAGCGGTCTCGCTGACGCCCTCGACGCGGGTCCTCGAGTACGGTGCCGGCACCGGGCTGGTCACCCAGGCCCTCCTCGGCCGGGTCGGTCCGGTGACCCTCGCAGACAGCTCCGCCGGGATGCGCGCCGTCCTCGCCGAGAAGGTCGCGACCGGCGTGCTGCCGGGCGCGCGGGTGTGGGAGCTCGACCTGGAGACGCAGCCCGTGCCCGACGAGCGGGTCGACCTCGTCGTCTCCTCCCTCGTGCTCCACCACATCCGCGACCTCGACCGGGTCCTGGCCGCTCTCACGACCATGCTGGCCCCGGGTGGTCACCTGTGCGTCGCGGACCTCGACCGTGAGGACGGCAGCTTCCACCAGCACGACGTCGAGGTCCACCACGGCTTCGACCGCACCGACGTCGCCGCCCGGCTGAGCGCTGCCGGGCTCACGGACGTGACCGTGACGGACTGCACCACGCTCGTCCGCGACGGCGTCACCTACACCGTCTTCCTCGCCGTCGGCCGCCGTGCCGGGACCGGTACCGGGACGACGCGCGCGACCATGGACGGGTGAGCACGATGCACTGTTCCTACTTCGACGCCGGCCGCTGCGGCTCCTGCACCCTCATGGGCCGGCCGTACGAGGAGCAGCTCGCGGGCAAGCAGGAGCATGTCAGGACGCTGCTCGCCGCGCACGAGCAGCTCAGCTGGCTCCCGCCGGTCGCGAGTCTCGAGTCCGGGTACCGGAACAAGGCCAAGATGGCCGTCGGCGGCAGCGTCGAGTCGCCCACCCTGGGCATCCTCGACGCCGGCGGACACGGCACGGACCTGCGGCACTGCGGGATCATCGCACCGGGCATCCGGGCGACGTTCAGCGCCCTCACCACGTTCATCGCCACCGCCGGCCTCGTCCCGTACGACGTGCCGGCGCGGCGCGGGGAGCTCAAGCACCTCATCGTCACCGAGTCGCCCGACGGTCGGCTCATGGTGCGCTTCGTCCTGCGCTCCCGGGAGGCCGTCCCACGGGTCCGCAAGCACCTGCCGACGCTCCGTGCGGCGCTCCCGCAGCTGAGGGTCGTGTCCGTCAACCTGCTGCCGGAGCACAAGGCCGTCGTCGAAGGCGAGGAGGAGCTCCTCCTCACCGAGCAGGAGACGCTGACGATGCGGCTCAACGGCATCGACCTCCACCTGCGTCCGCAGGGCTTCTTCCAGACCAACACCGACGTCGCCGCCACCCTCTACGCGCGGGCCAGCAGCTGGGCCGACGACGTCGCACCCCGGTCCGTCTGGGACCTCTACTGCGGGGTGGGCGGCTTCGCGCTGCACTGCGCGGCGCCGGGTCGGGACGTCGTCGGGATCGAGACGAGCGCGGCCGCCGTCGCCGCGGGGGAACGGAGCCGCCGCGAGGCCGGGCTGGCCAACGTCCGGTTCATCGCCGACGACGCGACGGCGTTCGCCCTCGCCGCCGACCGCTGGCCGGACCTGGTCATCGTCAACCCGCCCCGCCGCGGTATCGGCCCCCGGCTCGCGCAGTGGCTGGAGCACTCTTCAGTGCGGAACGTCCTGTACTCCAGCTGCAACGCGGCGTCGCTCGCGCGCGACCTCGCCGCCATGCCGTCGCTCGTGCCGGTGCGGGGACAGGTGCTCGACATGTTCCCCCAGACGTCGCACGCCGAGGTGCTCGTCCAGCTCGAGCGCCGCGGCTACGTCGCGGCGTAGGCGTCGAGCTCCGCGAGGTAGTGCTCGCGCTGCCGGTCCGGCAGCCACGCGATCTCGAAGGAGTTCCTCGCCAGCCGGGTGAGCTGCTCCCGGTCGAGCCCGGCGACCTCCGCGAGCCGGGCGTAGTTGTCGCCGACGTAGCCGCCGAAGTACGCCGGGTCGTCGGAGTTGACGCTCACCTTGACCCCCGCCTCCAGCAGCCCGAGGATCTCCCGCTCCTTGAGGCCCTCGCTGATCCAGCCGTTCGAGATCGGACAGGCGGTCAGCCCGATGCCGCGTGCCTTGAGGGCCTCGACGAGGTCGGGGCGCTCGAAGGCGTTCGTACCGTGGTCGATGCGGTCGACCCCGATGTCCTCGAGGACCTGCCGGATGTGCTCGTGGGTGTCGTCCTGGTCGACGTCGCAGTGCATCGTCAGGAGGAAGCCCTCGGCACGCGCCCGGGCGAAGACCTCCGTGAACTTGACCGGCGGGTTGCCCTGCTCGTCGGAGTCGAGACCGACGCCGAGGATCCAGTCCCGGTAGGGCAACGCCTCCATCAGGGTGCTCATCGCGTGCTCGGCGGTGAAGTCACGCAGGAAGCACAGGATGAGCTCGCCGCGGATGCCGAGGTCGCGACGACCCTCGACGAGGGCGCGACGCAGGCCCCCGATGATCGTCGCAAAGGGCACGCCGCGGGACGTGTGGGCCTGCGGGTCGAAGAAGATCTCGGCGTACCGCACGCCCTGGCTCGCCGCCTTGCGCAGGTAGGCCATCGCGAGGTCGTGGAAGTCGTCGGCGGTGACGAGGACCCGCATCGAGTCGTAGTAGACGGCAAGGAACGAGGGCAGGGAGTCGAAGTCGTAGGAGGCGCGCACCTCCTCGGCCGAGCCGTGCTCCAGCGGCACGCCGTTGCGCTGTGCCAGCTCGAACTTCAGCTCCGGCTCGAGGGTGCCCTCGATGTGCACGTGCAGCTCCGCCTTGGGCAGGCCGGTGATGAACTCCTGCAGGTCGCTCGTCGCGGTCACGCTCGTCCTCCTCCGTCGGCAACGTCACCCGGCCGAGGCGGGCCGGGTGCGAGGGACGCTACCGCTCACGGCCCGCGTCCGGAGGCGAATTGGCCCCGAGGACGGTCCCTCGGTGCGCGGCTGCGCCCGACGTGCCGCGCGTCCGCTGCCGCGACGTCCCACGGGCTCGCGATACTTGCTCACATGGACCACGTGCGCGATCCCGGCCTCTCGCCGGCCGGCCATGCGTGAGCTCGTCGTGCTCGGCACCGGCTCCCAGGTCCCGACCCGCACCCGCAACCACAACGGCTACCTGCTCCTGTGGGACGGGCAGGGCTACCTGTTCGACCCGGGCGAGGGCACCCAGCGGCAGATGATCCACGCCGGGGTCTCCGCCACCCAGGTCACCCGGATCTGCCTCACCCACGTCCACGGGGACCACTGCTACGGCCTGCCGGGCGTGCTGTCCCGGATGGTGCTCGACGGCGTCACGCACCCCGTCCACCTGCACTACCCGGTGAGCGGGCAGGACGTCGTCCGGGCGCTGGTGTCCGTGGCGTCACCCGGCCTGGACCTGCGCCTCCACCCGCACGGGGCCGCGGGGGAGGTGGCACCCGGGCTGGAGGTGCGACCGCTCCACCACCGGGTGGAGACCTACGGCTACCGGCTCGTCGAGCCCGACGGGCGCACCCTGCTCCCCGAGCGGCTCTCCGCGGTCGGCATCGCCGGCCCGGACGTCGGCAGGCTCCGGCGCGACGGCCGCCTGGGTGCGGTACGGCTGGAGGACGTCAGCGTTCCCCGGCGCGGGCAGCGGTTCGCCCTCGTCATGGACACCGCTCCCTGTCCGGGTGCCGAGGACCTGGCCGACGGCGCGGACCTGCTCCTCGCGGAGTCGACCTTCGCCGACGACGACGCCGCCCTCGCCGAGGAGTACCGGCACCTCACGGCAGGGCAGGCCGGAGCACTCGCAGCCGCCGGGCGAGCGCGGACCCTCGTCCTCACGCACTTCTCCTCCCGGTACGGCGACCTCGAGGAGCTGCGGGCCCAGGCCGAGGCACGGGCTGGTGGGGCCGCCGTCGTCGTCGCCCACGACCTCGACCGCCTGCCGCTGCCACGGAGGCGTCACCAGGGCGCGTGAGACGTCGCGGTCCGAACGCCGGGCGTCCGGCGACGTGCGCGGCGTGCGGAGGTGGCGCGGCCAGGCGGCTCAGCCGGTCGAGACCTCGGGCAGCCGGCGGGCGGCGACGACTCCCGCGGCTCCGAGAGAGGCGAGGAACGCCAGCGCCCAGTGCACGCCCCACACCGCGAGCAGGGCGCTGACGCCACCGGCGAGGAGCAGGATCAGCCCCATCGCGGAGTTCGAGACGGCGACGTACCGGGTGCGCTGGTCGCCCTCCGCCATGTCGACGACGTAGGTCTTGCGCCCCATCCGCACCCCGGTGTGTACGAGTGTCACGACGAGGTACGCCGCGACGAACAGGGCCGCTCCCCACCCGGAGGAGCTCTCGACGGCGGGCACCCGGCTGAGCACGAGCACGAGCACGATGACGATGGAGGCGACCGCGGCGCCGGCGGCCATGAGGGTGCGGCTCGAGCGGTCGGCCAGACGCCCGAACAGCGGGCCACCGACGAGGGAGGACACCCCCGAGGCGATGACGAACCCGCCCAGCCCGCTCAGCGCCCCGGCACCCGACGACACCGCGAGGCTGACGAGGAACGGCGGGCTGAGTGACGACACGAGCAGCAGACTCCGGGTAAGGACGAAGCGCCGGAAGGGCACGTCGTCGCGCAGCATGGTGACCATCGCCGGGAACCAGCCCGACGACGGGTCGGGACCGGCCTCCTCCGGCACCGGTTCCCGGATCCGGGCGTAGGTGAGTGCGGCGAGCACCCACAGCAGGGCCGCACCGGCGAGGAGCCAGGCGAGCTGCCCGGCGGAGAGGTCACCGCCGCCGAGCACGCGCAGTCCCAGCCCGAGCGTGATCGCCACGACGCCGGACGCCGTGGTCGACAGTCCGGTGATCTGCCCTCGCTCGCCCTTGGGCACGGTCCGGCCCTGGACGTCCTTGGAGGCGATGGAGCACAGGCTGCGCCCGAGGGAGAAGACGGCCAGGGCCGCGAGGATCGTGATGCCGGCGAGCAGCCCGTGGCCGACCGCCGCCGTGAGCGCGATGGCGGCGACCGCCGCGGCCTGGACGAGCGCGCCGGCGACGAACACCAGGGCACGGCGGCGCACCCGCAGCACGATCGGGGTGAGGAACGCCTGCGGGAGCATCGACCCCGACTCCCGCACCGGGACGAGCAGCCCGGTGAGCGACGCCGGCACACCGAGGGTGTGGAACAGCCAGGGCAGGACGGTCGAGGCGTTGACCGCCTGGTCGCCCGAGCTCTGCAGCGCGTTCGCGGCCACGAGCCGCAGGCCGTTGCGGGGGACGTCACGGCGGACCTCCTCGGGGAGGTCGGCCTCGGCGTCGCGGTCGCGTCTCATCACCGCGTCGTACACACGCCTGCTGCTCGCCACGCGGTGGAGCCTATGCCGCGGACGGCACCGCGGCAGCGACAGGGCGCTGGACGTCCCCGATACTCGGGTCATGACGATCACCGACACCGACCTCGACCACCTGCGCCGCTGCGTCGACCTCGCCCGGGAGGCGCTGGAGGACGGCGACGAGCCCTTCGGCTCCGTCCTGGTGGCCGCCGGGGGACAGGTGCGCTTCGAGGACCGCAACCGCGTCAAGGACGGCGACCGCACCCGCCACCCGGAGCTCGAGATCGCTCGCTGGGCGGCGCGCCACCTCACTGCCGACGAGCGGGCCGCCGCCACGGTGTACACGTCCGGCGAGCACTGCCCGATGTGCGCCGCGGCGCACGCGTGGGTCGGCCTCGGCCGGATCGTCTACGCGAGCTCCAGCGCCCAGCTCTCCGAGTGGCGCACCGAGTGGGGCGTGGCGCCGGGCCCGGTGCGACCGCTACCGGTCAACGAGGTGGCTCCCGGCGTCCCGGTCGACGGACCGGTGCCGGAGCTGGCCGACGAGGTCCAGGAGCTGCAGCGGCTGCTGCACACCCGCCGTCCGGCGTAGCCGCGAGACGCCGCGGACCACCTACTCGCAGGCCACGCCGTCGCCGTCGCCGTCCAGGTGCGTGCCGTACCCCGGGTCGCCGACGCGGGCCGGTGCGACGCCGGCGGCACGCGCGGCCGCGCAGCTGGGGTAGGGGACGTCTCGTGCGTGATCGGCCGGCGCCGGGACCGGCGGCTCGGGTGCCGCCCCCACCTCCCGGGCCGCGGAGCCGCTCGGCAGCGGCTGGCCGGGGCAGTCACCGAGGACGCGGACCATCGCGTCCTGCTCCGCCTGCGTGACCCACAGGCCGTACGCGTCCTTGACCGCCACCTGCCGCGCCACGTAGGGGCAACGGTAGGAGCGGTTGGGCGGCAGCCAGGTGGCGGTGTCGCCGTCGCCCTTCTGCATGTTGAGCGGGCCGTCGACGGCGAGCAGGTTGAGCGGGTCGTTGCCGAACCGTACCCGGGTGTCGCTGTCCCACTGCTGAGCGCCCTTCTGCCACGCATCCGAGAGTGCGACGACGTGGTCGACCTGGACCGCGTTGCTCGTCTCGTCGCCCCGCACGAACTCGATCCGCCGCCCGCTGTACGGGTCGCCGAGGACCCCGGAGACCACCACGCAGTCCCTGGTCCCGGGGCGGTGGCTCACCCCGGTGAGGTCCCGGGCAAGGATGTCGTTGCGGGTGTCGCAGCCGTTGCGGTCGGTGTCCACCCACCCGCCGCCGAAGAGGCCGCGGTCGTACCCGGCGCGCGGTGCGCGGCCCTTGACCTCGAGGTCGAGCGCGGTCGCCAGGGCTGTCCCCGCAGCGGCGTCCGCTGTCCCAGGTGGACCCGCGTCGTCCGGCGACGGCGTGGCTGTCGGGGCGAGATCAGGTGTGGCGTCCGCCGCGGACGGGAGCCCGGCGCCCGGCGTGGCCGCGGGAGCGGCCGACGGCGCAGGGGCAGGTGAGGCGCTGGGCGTGGTCGTCGCAACGTCCGCCGGTGGCGGGTCGGCCACCGCTCCACCGGCGAGGAGGACGACGACGCCAACGGCGACGGTCCCGCCGAGCCCGCGTCGTCCGACGGCCGACCGGCGGCGCAGCAGCGCCCAGCCCGCCGTCACCACGAGGTAGAGCCCGGAGAGCACGAGGGCTGCTTCCGGACGGCCCGTGAGGGCCGGAAGCACGAGAGCCACCGCGTGCCCGATGAACCATGCCGTCGGCACGCCGGGGCGCCCCTCTCGGCGGGGTCCAGGGGCTGGGCGTGCGTCGTCCACGGTGCGTCCTTTGGACGGTGCGGCGCGCACGGCACGGGGTGGAGGTCCCCGTGCCACGGCCGCCAAGATCGGCAGGTGACGACGTCAGTATGCCGCCGCGGGCGCCACGGACGGGATCTCGGGTCCAGCGAGCCGGTGTCACGCCGGACGGCGCTCAGACCTCCGGCAGGAGCGGCAGGAGATCCTCCCACACGGCGCGGAGGATGTCGTTCGAGGCGCTCTCGCGGTGCGCGGTGATCGTCACGACGGCCCGGTGCCTCGGGAGCACGACCGCGAACTGCCCGTACTTGCCGTCGGCGCGCCATGCGTCGGCGACCGTGCAGCGCCAGACCTGGTACCCGTACCCGGCGCTGCTCTCCGGGTCCTCGGAGAAGTCGCTGCAGTCCACGACGTCCGAGCGCATCCGCTCGACGAACCCGGCCGGGACGAGCTCGCTGTCCTCCCACCGGCCGTCCTGGAGGAGCAGCTGCCCGAGACGGGCGAACTCACTCGAGCGCAGGTGCAGCCCGACGCCGCCCAGGCTGTAGCCCCGGGGGCAGCGCATCCACTGCGGGTTGCTGATGCCCAGCGGCTCGAACAGGCGGGGGAGGAGGAAGTCGCGCAGGTCCTGCCCGCTCACGGCGTGCACCACGCGGCCGAGGACGTAGCTCGACCCGTTGGAGTACCGGAAGCTCGAGCCCGGCTCGGCGACGGGCTCGGCGGTGAGGAAGGCACCCAGCAGGTCCGGCTCCTCCGCCTGCCCGGGGCCGAACCCGGTGAACGGGCTGCCGCTGGTCATCTGCAGCAGGTGGCGCACGGTGATCGCCTCGGTGCCGTCCGCGTGCGGGTGCTCAGGGAAGAACCCGACGACGGCGTCGTCGAGGTCGAGCAGCCCCTCGGCCTGGGCCATCCCCACAGCCACCGCGGTGAAGGTCTTGGACCCCGAGTAGAGGTGGACGGGGTCGTCGCTGCGGAAGCGGTGCTCGACGGGCTCGTGCCCCTCCCGGTGCAGGTGGATGCCGTACACCCCGAGGTTGCGCTCGACGGTGCGCAGGCGGAACCCGGTGAGCAGGCTGGCGTCGGTCGTGGGCATCGGCGTCCTCGTCCTCGGTGGTCGGTCGGCGCCCCCACCCTAGTGCTGTCGGTGCCAGCGGATAGGCTCGGATCCATGCCACTAGTCGGAGCCCACGTCGACCAGACCGACCCGATCGCCGAGGCGCAGGCCCGCGGTGCGGACGCGGTGCAGATCTTCCTCGGGGACCCGCAGGGGTGGAAGGGACCCGAGGTCCGCTACGCCGGTGGCGCCCAGGCGCTGCGGGAGGCCGCCGCCGGTGCGGGGATCGCGATCTACGTCCACGCGCCGTACGTGCTCAACGTCGCGACGACGAACAACCGCATCCGCATCCCCAGCCGCAAGCTGCTCCAGAAGCAGGTCGACGCCGCCGCGGAGGTCGGCGCGGCCGGGATCATCGTGCACGGCGGCCACGTGCTGGCGGCCGACGACCCCGCCGTCGGGTTCGACAACTGGCGCAAGTGCATCGACGGCCTGGACGCCAAGGTCCCGGTCCTCATCGAGAACACCGCGGGCGGGAAGAGCTCGATGGCCAGGGGTGTCGAGCGCCTCGAGCGGCTGTGGGCCTCGGTGCTCGCGGCGGACGGTGGTGCGGAGGTCGGCTTCTGCCTCGACACCTGCCACGCCTACGCCGGGGGAGAGCAGCTCGCCGGGCTGGTGGAGCGGGTGCGTGCGGTGACCGGCCGGATCGACCTCGTCCACGCGAACGACAGCCGTGACGTGTTCGACTCCGGCGCGGACCGTCACGCCAACCTCGGCGAGGGCACCCTGCCGGCGGACGAGCTGGCGGCGCTGCTGCGTGAGGCCGGTGCCCCGGTCATCGTCGAGACCCCCGGCGGTCCGGAGGAGCACCGCGCGGACATCGCCTGGGTCCGCGACCAGCTCGGCTGACCGCCCGCGGCGCCCGCGCTCAGCCTTCCCGCCGCAGCCGGCGGTAGCGCCTGATGAGGGCGTTGGTCGAGGAGTCGTGCCCGAGGTCCGGCTCCTCCTCGGCACCGAGCTCGGGGCCGAGCTGCTTGGCCAGCACCTTGCCGAGCTCGACGCCCCACTGGTCGAAGGAGTTGATCCCCCACACGACGCCCTGCGTGAAGACCTTGTGCTCGTAGAGCGCGACGAGCTGCCCGAGCACGGAGGGGGTGAGCCGCGGCGCGAGCACGAGGGTGGTGGGGGAGTTGCCCCCGAAGGTCTTGTGCGCGACCAGCTCCTCGGCCACCCCCTCGGCGCGGACCTCCTGGGCCGTCTTGCCGAAGGCCAGCGCCTCCGCCTGGGCGAGGAGGTTGGCCGTCAGCTGGTCGTGGTGACCGGGGACCTCGTCCGCCGGGTGGACGAAGCCGATGAGGTCCGCGGGCACGAGTTGGGTGCCCTGGTGGATGAGCTGGTAGAACGCGTGCTGGCCGTTGGTGCCCGGCTCGCCCCACACGACCGGACCGGTCTGGACTGCCACGGGTGCGCCGTCGAGGGTGACGGACTTGCCGTTGGACTCCATGTCGAGCTGCTGGAGGTAGGCGGGGAAGCGGGAGAGGTACTCGCTGTAGGGCAGGACAGCGTGGGTCGCGGCGCCCCGGAAGTTGCGGTGCCAGACGCCGATGAGGCCGAGCAGCGCCGGGACGTTGCGCTCCAGGGGTGTCGTGCGGAAGTGCTCGTCCATCAGGTGGAAGCCGGCGAGCATGTCGCGGTAGTGCTCGGCGCCGACGGAGATCATCAGCGCGAGGCCCACGGCCGAGGTCATCGAGTAGCGGCCGCCGACCCAGTCCCAGAAGCCGAACATGTTCTCGGTGTCGATGCCGAACTCGGCGACCTTCTCGGTGTTCGTCGAGACCGCGACGAAGTGCCTGGCGACGGCGGCCCGGTCACCGAGCGCCTCCACCAGCCAGTCCCGCGCGGTCGTCGCGTTGGTGATCGTCTCGATGGTCGTGAAGGTCTTCGACGCGACGACGAACAACGTCTGCTCGGCGTCGGCACCGGCGAGCACCCGGGCGATGTCGTCACCGTCGACGTTGGAGACGAAGTCGACGGCGATCGTCGGGTCCGCGTAGGGCGCGAGCGCGATGGTCGCCATCTTGGGGCCGAGGTCCGAGCCGCCGATGCCGATGTTGACCACGCGGGTGATCCGCCTGCCGGTGTGGCCCCGCCACTCGCCGGTGCGTACCCGCTCGGTGAAGGCCGCCATCCGGTCGAGCACGCCGTGGACGTCGGCGACGACGTCCTGGCCGTCGACGACCAGCCTGCTGTCGCGCGGCGCCCGCAGCGCCGTGTGGAGCACGGCGCGGTCCTCGGTCACGTTGATGTGCTCGCCGCGGTACATGGCCTCGACCCGCTCCGGGAGACCCGCGGCACGGGCGAGGTCGACGAGCAGGGAGAGCGTCTCGTCCGTGACGCCGTTCTTGGAGTAGTCGACGTAGAGGTCACCCACCTCGGCGGCCAGCCGCTCCCCGCGCCCGGGGTCGGCGGCGAACAGCTCGCGCAGGGTGGAGCCGGCCGTCGCCGCGGCGTGCTCCTCGAGTGCGGTCCACTGCGGTGTGGTCGAGATGTCATGTGACACAGCTGCTGCTCCTGGGCTCTCGGGGTGACGTCCGTTCATCATGGCCCGTGCCGACGGGAAACGCGACGGTGGTCCGGCGGACGGCCTCAGTCGGCGCGCTCGATCCGGGCCAGGGACTCCACCGCCCGCCGCAGGGAGATGAGGATGCCGTCGACGAGCAGCTGGTCGTCCTGCCGAGGGGCGAGCTCACGCGCGTCCTCGACGGCCTCGGCCGCGTCACCGCTGTCCAGCGGTTCGTCCTCCTCGTTGACGTGCAGGTCGGCCGTCCCCGCCACCGACGTGTTCTCCAGCGCCTCGGCGATGGTGCGCAGGGCCGAGCAGATCCGCTCCCGCACCTCACCCGAGAGCGTGTCCGTCCGGTGGACGGTGTCGGAGGCGAGGTCGCTGAACAGGAGGTCGGCCAGGTCGTTGACGGTGAGCGCCAGCCGGTCCAGGGTCTGTGTCTCGTAGCGCAGCGCGTCGATGGACCCGCTGTACCGACTCGCCCGCGGGTTGCGCCGTGCCGCCTCGCCGACCTCGGACACCGCGGAGTGCATCCGGGCCCGTTCGCTCGGTGAGGTCGCGTACTTCTCCTCCCACTCCTGCAGCGTCGGCAGCTCCTCGCCCTCCAGCACGTCGGCGAGCTGCTCGATCTCACGCGCCACCGTGCGGCGGAAGAGACTGACCGCGGCCTGCGCCGGCGCGAGCGGCAGCGGCGGGAAGACCGCGTTGACGCCGATGCCGATGAGTGCGCCGAGCAGGGTGAGGCTCGGGTACACCCACGCGAACGTGCCGTCGGGCTGGCCGAGGATGAGGGAGAAGAGCGCGGCCGTCGGCACCCAGCCCCCCATCGGGCCGAGCACCCGCCACCCCGCGAGCACGACCGCCAGGGCGACGGTGAGCGCGATCGCGGGCGGCCCGGGGAGCGGCAGGAAGTCGACCGCTAGGCCCACGAGGCCCCCGACGGCGATCGCCCCGACCGCCTGGACCGACTCCCGCACCGACCCGGCGAGCGTGAACGTCGTGGCGATGACCGCACCGAACGGCGCGTAGTACGGGTACTCGGCGGCTGGCCCGGGGAGCAGACCGGCCACCACCCAGGCCAGTGCGGCCGCGATGGCGGCGCGGATGCCCAGCGCGAAGCGGGGGTGGCGGCGCCACTGGTCACGCCACCACGACAGGCGCCTGACGTCCGGGGGGAGGGGGATCCGCACGCGCCATGCCGGGGGCGGCGAGGGAGCGGTGGTCATCGGGCCGGCAGACCTCGCGTCGCCGGGCCCTCGAGCAGCTCCCCGTCGGCCGCGAACCGCGACCCGTGCAACGGGCAGTCCCAGGAGAGCTCCTCGTCGTTCCACCGCAGCACCCCGCCGAGGTGCGGGCACACCGCGGAGACGGAGCGGGTGACGCCGTCGACGGTGGACACGGCCACCGGGTGGAGGCCGCGGCGCACGACGCAGCCGGTGCCCTCCGCCGGTGCGGTGTCCGTGTCCCCGGGACCGGCGTCCGCCGGGTCGGTGCCGGGCCGGTCCTCGGTGGCGGGCGCCGGGTGGGCGAGGGCGCGCGCGTACCCGCCCGCCATCTGGACGGCGACGCCGGCGTTGAGGCGGACCGCCTCGGTGATGCCGGCCATCTCGTAGCGGCTCCACGTGCGGTACGCGTCACACCACCCCGGGACGGCGTCGGCGAGCGACGCGGCGATGAGGTGGGCCGCGGCCACCGCGTTCGTCATCCCCCACTTGGCGAAGCCGGTCGCCACGGTGACCCGTGAGTCGCGGGGGAGGAGGGGTCCGACGTACGGCAGCTCGTCGACGGGGTGGTAGTCCTGCGCCGACCAGCGGGCCACCACGCGTGCGCCCGGGAACCACCGCTGTCCCCAGCTCAGCAGGTTCTCCGCCCGGGCCCGGGGCGACTCCGCCCGCCCGACGACGTGGGAGGCGCCGCCCACGAGGACGACCTCGCCGTCGGGCGAGGGTGCCGTGCGCACCGACCTCGTCGGCGTGCCCGCCGTGATGGACATCTGCAGGCCGGTGGGCTGGTCGACAGCGAGCGCGAGCGCGTAGGACCGCTGCGGCTCGAGCCGCGCGAAGTAGGCGCCCCGGTCCGCGAACGGGGTCCCGGTCGCGAGGACGACGTGGTCGGCCCGGACGGTGCCGCGGCTGGTGACCACCGTGTCGTCCGTGCCGTGGGCGTCGGTCACCCGCGCGCCGGTGCACACGACGACCCCTGCGTCCTCGGCCGCCCGGGTGAGCGCGGAGAGCACGGCCACCGGGTCGACCTGCGCCTGCTCGGGGAGCCAGGTCCCGGCGAGCGCGGGGAAGGGGGCGTCGAACGACTCACGCCACTCGACGGGGAGCCCTGCCGACCGGGCGACGGCGTGCTCCTCCTCCGCGGCCCCGAGCTGCTGGGGGCCGGCGGCGTAGGTGACGGCGGCCCTGCGCTGGACGGGCACGTCGGCGCGCGCGCACTCGGCGAGCAGCCAGTCCTGCCCGATCCGGTTGCCCTCGACGTACTGCCGCAGCAGGTCGGGCCCGTGGCGTTCGGAGATCGTCGACAGCCGGGTCCCCTGGAGGAGAGACACCTTCGCCGTCGAGTGCCCCGACGTCCCCGCGCCGACGTAGCGGCCCTCGAGGACGACGACGGCGGCACCCGACCGGGCGAGCAGCACGGCCGTCGCGAGCCCGGTCAGTCCTGCGCCGACGACGGCGACGTCGTAGCGCCCGGTGACCGGCTCGCTCGCGAAACGCTCGGCACCGGGGACGCTGTCAGGCCCGGAGCTGAGCCACAGTGAGGTCATGATCCTGTCCTTCCAGTCCGTGGGTCGTGCGCACGGCGGCAGCGACGACGTCGCTCAGGCTGCCGGTGCGCTCCATCTCCCGCCGTTGCCGGTCGGCGCCCGTGCCGTCCGTCAGCAGGCGGGCCACGCCCTCGGTGACGAGGGCGACGTCGTCGTACTCCTCCAGCGCGGGCCGCACGTACTCGACGAGGTCGGCGAGGACGTCGGCGGCGGGACGCGGGCGTGAGGTGACCGGGTCGAGCAGCTCACCGCTCAGGCCGTAGCGCGCGGCCTGCCAGGTGGCGAGCCGGAGCATCTGGGTGCGGACCTGCGGAACCGGCTCGCCGGCCCGCCAGCGGGCGGACGTGGCCTGGACCAGGGCGCGGGAGAGCGCGGCGAGGAGGACGGTGTCCCGCACGTCCTGGCAGACGTCGGCGACGCGGAACTCCAGCGTCGGGTAGGAGGAGGAGAGCCGGGCGTCGAGGTAGACCATGCCGGGGTCCATCGCGACGCCGCTCGCGACGGAGTCCTCGACGAAGCGGTGGTAGGCCTCGGCGGACCCGAACAGGTCGGGCGGTCCGGCGGTCGGCCACCGGCCCATGACCTGGTTGCGGTAGCTCGCGTACCCGGAGTCCCGACCCTGCCAGTACGGGGAGTTGGCGCTGACGGCGAGCAGCACCGGCAACCACACGCGGATCCGGTCGAGGACGGCGACGGCCTCCTCGTCGGAGTCCACGGACACGTGGACGTGGCACCCGCAGGTGAGCTGCTCGCTGCCGGTGAGGCCGAAGCGTTCGACGATCTGCCGGTACCGGTCGCTCTCGCCGGCGCGCGGCTCCACGGGCAGCGGCGAGGTGGCGATGGCGGCGATGCGCGCGCCCTCGCGTCGGGCCGCCCCCTCCGCGTGCGAACGCCAGGCGACGAGCTCCTCGCCGAGCGCCTCCATCGTGCGGTGCGGCGCGGTGTCGGTCTCCACCTGCTGACGCTGGAGCTCCCCGCCGAGGCTGGACCCGGCCTCGGCGGGGTGGCCCGGACCGGGGCGGTCGTCGTCCGCGTCGTGCTCCCGAGCCGCGAGGTCCGCCCTGCGCAGCACCTGCGGTGCGATCGAGATCGCCTGTCCGGACCCGCTGCGCACGAGCAGCAGCTCCTCTTCCACACCCACTGTTCTCATCCGGTCAGTCTGGCCCGGCACTCGCCGGTCGGCACGGCGGGCGGCCGCGAGCACGCCCCGCCCCGTCGCGTGACGGCACACTGGTCCCGTGCCCCTCCGCGACCTCTCCGTCCTCCTCGCCGACCCGCCGGACCTCCCCGTGGTCCGCGGCCTGGCAGGGCTCGAGCGGGCGGTGTCCGCGGCCGGCGCCGCCGTGCTGCAGTCCCCGCCGGGCAGCGGGAAGACGACGCTCGTGCCGCCCGCGCTGGCCGTCGCCCTCGGCGGCCGGGTGGTGGTGACCCAGCCCCGGCGGATCGCGGCCCGGGCGGCAGCCCGGCGCCTGGCGGAGCTCCTCGGCCAGCCCGTGGGGCAGGTGTCCGGCTTCGCGGTCCGGGGCGAACGGAGGTCGAACGCGGGCACGCTGGTGGAGTTCGTCACAGCCGGCACCCTGTTGCGTCGCGTCCAGCGGGACCCGGAGCTGCCGGGGGTCCGCGCCGTCGTCCTCGACGAGGTCCACGAACGGCAGATCGACTCCGACCTGCTGCTCGCGATGCTCGTGGAGGCCCGTTCCGCCCTGCGGGAGGACCTCGCCCTCGTCGCCATGTCCGCCACCGTCGAGGCCGGGCGCGTGGCGGCGCTGCTCGGGCCCGCCACCGAGGTCGTCACCGTGCCCGGCGCGCTCCACCCCGTGACGACCGTGTGGTGCCCGCCCCCGCGCACGGCTCCGCAGCTCACCCCGCACGGGACCAGCCCGGCCTTCCTCGGCCACGTCGCCGACGTCGTCGGGCGCGCGCTGCGCGAGCAGGACGGCGACGTCCTCGTCTTCCTCCCGGGCGCTCGTGAGGTCGACGACGTCGCGACCAGGGTCAGGGCGAGCAGCCGGGAGGTGGACGTGCTGCCGCTCCACGGCCGCCTCCCCGGCGCCGAGCAGGACCGTGCCCTGCGGCAGGGACCCGGGCGGCGGGTCGTGGTGTCGACGTCGGTGGCCGAGTCCTCCCTCACCGTCCCGGGCGTGCGGGTCGTCGTCGACGCCGGGCTCGCGCGCGAGCCGCGCACCGACCACCACCGCGGGCTGGCCGGGCTCGTCACCCGACGTGTCAGCCAGGCGGGGGCCGAGCAGCGGGCAGGCCGCGCGGGCCGGCAGGGGCCCGGGACGGTCTACCGGTGCTGGTCGGCCGGCGAGCACGCCCAGCTCGCCCGTCAGCCCCAGCCGGAGATCCTCACCGGCGACCTCACCGGGCCCATGCTCGAGCTCGCCCTGTGGGGCGCCCCGGGCGGCAGCGGCCTGGCGCTCCTCGACCCGCCGCCCGCGGCCGCCGCCGCCGCGGCCCACGCCGTCCTCACCGACCTCGGCGCCCTGGCACCGGACGGGTCGGTCACCGGGCGCGGTCGGGAGATCGCCGAGGTGGGGACCGACCCACGCCTGGCGCGTGCCCTGCTCGACGGAGCCGACGTCGTCGGGCCGCGGACCGCTGCCGAGGTCGTCGCACTGCTCTCCGACGACGGCGGGTCGTCGGACGTCGACCTCACGGCCACCCTCCGCCGGCTCCGCGCCGCGGGCCGCGCCGGCGCGTGGCGACGGGAGGCGGACAGGTGGGAGCGCCACCTCTCCGCGACCCGCTCCGGCGGGCCGCGCCGGCGGTCGGGCGAGCGGCTGGACCTCGACCTCGCCGTCGGGTACGTCACCGCGCTCGCCCACCCGGACCGGATCGCGCGGAGGCGGCCGGGGTCCGACCGGTACCTGCTCGCCGGCGGTGCCGGTGCCCGCCTCACCGGGGGAGCCCTCGCCGGCAGCGAGTGGCTCGCCGTCGCCGACGCGACCCGCTCACCGGGCCAGACCGACGCGCTCATCCGCGGGGCCGCACCGGTCGACGAGGCCACCGCCCGGGAGGCCGGCGCCCCCCTGCTCCGCACCGTGGACGACGTCGCCTGGCGCGACGGCCACCTCATCAGCCGTCGGGTGGTCCGGCTCGGGGCGATCGAGCTGTCCGCCGAGCCGCTCGCACGACCGCCCGTCGACCTCGTCGCCGCGGCGGTCCAGGACGGGCTGCGTGCCGACGGCCTCGGTCTGGTGCCCTGGCCGGCGGCAGCGCTCGCCCTGCGGCAGCGCCTGGCCTTCCTCCACGCGGCGCTCGGCCCGCCCTGGCCCGACGTCTCCGACGACGCCCTCCTCGAGCACGTCCAGGACTGGCTCGGCCCCGACCTCGCGGGGGTACGCGGTCCGCGGGCGCTGGCCCGGGTCGACACGACGACGGCGCTGCGCCGGCTGCTGCCGTGGCCGGACGCCGCGCGGCTGGAGGAGCTGGCGCCGGAGCGCGTCACCGTGCCGACCGGCTCCGCGCTGCGGATCGACTACTCCGACCCGGGCAGGCCGACGCTCGCCGTGCGCATCCAGGAGGTCTTCGGGTGGCGCGGGGCCCCCGCCCTCGCAGGTGGCCGCGTGCCGCTCGTGATCGAGCTCCTCTCACCCGCGCGGCGCCCGGCCGCCGTCACCGCCGACCTCGCCGGGTTCTGGCGTACCGGCTACCCGCAGGTCCGTGCCGAGCTGCGTGGCCGCTACCCGAAGCACCCGTGGCCGGAGGACCCGACGACCGCCCCCGCGACGACCCAGACGAAGGGACGGGCGCGTGGGTAGCTCAGGACGGGCGGTCAGTCCTCGGCGGCCGCCACCTGCTCCGCGTACGGGGGCATCGAGACCCTGCGCACCGGCAGCGCCTCGGGGTTGTGCTCCCGCAGCCACACGATGAGGTGCTCACGCACCGCGCACCGGAGCACCCAGTCGTTGTCGGCGTTCTTCGTCGTGACGAGGGCGCGCACGGTCACGTGGCCGCCGACGGCATCGGTGACGACGACCGACTGGGCGCGTCCGTCCCACGCGGGGTGCTCGGAGACGAACCGGGTGAGCTCGGCGCGCATCCCGGCGAAGTCGGTGCGCCAGTCGAGCTCGAAGTACACGACGCCGGTGACCGTGTCGCCCGTGCGGCTCCAGTTGATGAAGGGCTCGGTGGTGAAGTAGGTCGAGGGCAGCACCTTGTGGCGCTCGTCCCAGATGCTCAGCACGACGTAGGACAGCGTGATGTCCTCGATCGTGCTCCACGTGCCGTCCACCTCGACGATGTCGCCGATCCGGATCGCGTCGGTGAAGGCCAGCTGGAGCCCGGCGAAGAGGTTGCTCAGGCTGCTCTGTGCGGCGATGCCGGCGACGACGCTCAGCAGGCCGGCGGAGGCGAGGATCGTCGCCCCGACGCGCTCGACACCCGGGAAGGTGAGGAGGACGAGGGCGGCGCCGATGATGACGAAGACCGCGTTGACGACGCGCCGGACGAGCACCATCTGGGTCTGGGCGCGCCGTCGTCCACGGTCGTCGTCGGACTTGCGGGCGACCACCCGCCGCTGGGTGTGGTCGAGCCAGGCGAGCACGAGCGTGGCGATGAACCACACCGCGGCGACGATGATCGCGATGAGGAGGACGTGCAGGCCGACGTCCCGGAAGGTCGATGCCTCGGCGGTCGCCGCGAAGGCGATCCGCAGCGAGATCGCCAGGAGCAGCGCGGCCAGGGGCCGGCGGACGCGCAGCCACGACTGGAGCACGGTCGGCGTGCGCCGTCCCAGCCGGGTGATGCCGAGGTTGACGGCGAGGAGCACGAGCACGACCGCGGTGCCCGAGACCGCGACCGCGATGATCCACTTGAGTACGGGCCAGAGTTCGTCCATGGATCCAGCAGTAACAGACGCCGTCGGCTACTGCGACGCGTGCTCGGTGAAGGGACCGATGACCGGGTTCCACGGCCGCAGCGTCCGCCTGGCGACGAGGTGGGCGCGGTGGAAGGGGTCGTCGTCGAGCAGGCGCTGCGCGGCGTCGAGGTCCTCCGCGACGACGAGCAGCAGCGCGCCGGGAGCCGCGTTGTCCAGCCACGGACCCGACGCGAGGAGCGAGCCCTGCTCGAGGAGGCCGGTGAGGAACTCGCGGTGCTCGGGGCGCAGGGTGGCGAGGTCATCCGTGCGGGCGGGGTCGTAGGTGTACTCGACAGCGAAGACAGTCATGGTTGCGAGCGTACTGGGGCGCGCAGGGCTCAGCCGCCGGGGATCGCGCAGGCGTCCGCCACGTCGGTGACCACCTGGGGGCGGGTGGCGGCCGGTGGCCGGGCACCGGTGTCCCAGTCCGCCCCGGTGAGGACGGGCTGCTGCGCGAGGGCCCGAACCTCGGACTCGTTGAACACCCGGGAGCGGGTGAGGAAGCGCACGCCCTCCGGACCCTCGAGGCTGAACCCGGCACCGCGACCGGGCACGACGTCCAGGACGAGCTGAGTGTGCTGCCACGCGTCGAACTGCTGCGCGGAGATCCACACCGGCACGCCGTCGGCGTCCTCCGGCGCGTCGGGACGGACCTGCCCGGTGAACAGCCGCAGGTCCAGCACTCCGAGGAGCACCTCGCGGTCCCCGACGATGAACTCGCCCTGCGGGTAGCACATGGGGGAGGACCCGTCGCAGCAGCCACCGGACTGGTGCATCATCAGCGGGCCGTGCTGGTCGTGCAGACGGTCGAGCAGCTCCATGGCGGCGGGCAGCGCCGCGACGCGGGGCACCATGACGTCCATCGTCCCTCCTCGGGGCGTGGGACCGGGACCGGCCATGCGCCGGCCCCGGTCCGCCTGCGGTCTAGAAGAAGCCCTGCGCTCCAGGAGCGTAGGAGACGAGGAGGTTCTTCGTCTGCTGGTAGTGCTCGAGCATCATGAGGTGGTTCTCCCGGCCGATGCCCGACTGCTTGTACCCACCGAACGCCGCGTGCGCCGGGTACTGGTGGTAGGTGTTCGTCCACACGCGGCCGGCCTGGATGGCGCGCCCGGCGCGGTACATCGTGTCGGCGCTGCGGCTCCACACCCCGGCGCCGAGGCCGTAGAGGGTGTCGTTGGCGATCTCGATCGCGTCGTCGAAGTCCTTGAACGTCGTCACGGACAGGACGGGACCAAAGATCTCCTCCTGGAAGACCCGCATCTTGTTGTGGCCCTTGAAGACCGTCGGCTGGATGTAGAAGCCGCCGTCGAGCCCGTCGACCGAGTCGACGTCGCCGCCGATGAGCACCTCGGCGCCCTCCTGGCGGCCGATGTCGAGGTAGCTCCTGATCTTCTCGAACTGGTCGGAGGAGGCCTGCGCGCCCACCATCGTCGCCGGGTCCAGCGGGTGGCCCCGCTTGACGGCCTGCACGCGCGGCAGCGCCCTGGCCATGAACTCGTCGTAGATGGACTCGTGGATGAGGGCGCGGGACGGGCAGGTGCACACCTCGCCCTGGTTGAGGGCGAACATCGTGAAGCCCTCGAGGGCCTTGTCGAGGTACTCGTCATCCGCCGCCATGACGTCGGGGAAGAAGAGGTTGGGGGACTTGCCGCCGAGCTCGAGGGTCACCGGGATGATGTTCTGGGTCGCGTACTGCATGATCAGCCGGCCGGTGGTCGTCTCACCGGTGAAGGCGATCTTGGCGATGCGCGGGTTGGACGCGAGCGGCTTGCCGGCCTCGAGGCCGAAGCCGTTGACGATGTTGAGCACGCCGTCGGGCAGCAGGTCCCCGATCAGGGTCATGAGGTAGAGGATTGAGGACGGGGTCTGCTCGGCCGGCTTGAGCACGACGGCGTTCCCCGCGGCCAGGGCCGGCGCGAGCTTCCACGTGGCCATGAGGATGGGGAAGTTCCACGGGATGATCTGGCCGACGACGCCCAGCGGCTCGTGGAAGTGATAGGCGACGGTGTCCTCGTCGAGCTGGGAGATCCCGCCCTGCTGGGCGCGCAGCGCACCGGCGAAGTAGCGGAAGTGGTCGATCGCGAGCGGGAGGTCGGCGTTGAGGGTCTCCCGGACCGGCTTGCCGTTCTCCCAGGTCTCCGCGACGGCGAGGCGCTCGAGGTTCTCCTCCATGCGGTCGGCGATGCGGTGGAGGATGAGCGCGCGCTCGGCCACCGACGTCCGGCCCCAGCCGGGTGCCGCCGCGTGGGCGGCGTCCAGCGCGAGCTCGATGTCCTCCGCCGTGCTCCGGGCGACCTCGGTGAACACCTTGCCGTCCACCGGGCTCGGGTTGCCGAAGTACTGCCCCTTGACCGGCGGCACCCACCGGCCCCCGATGTAGTTGTCGTAGCGCTTCTCGTAGCTCATCAGCGCCCCCTCGGTGCCGGGGGCGGCGTAGACGTCCGAAGCGGCGCTGGCGGTGTCCCTCGCGAGGTCGGTCTCTGTGGTCATGAACGAGGACTCCTTCGTGTCTCGATCTGCCGGTGGTCCCGGAGGCGGCTCGTCGTTGAGCCGCCTGCCGTCGACGATATGCCGTGGGCCACACGTTGTGAAGGCCCGGTGACCGTCGTGCACCGGCGGTGAACGCCAGGGGGACGACACCATCCCGCACGAGTGGAGCCACCATGAGCACCGCGCCCACCTGGGTGCCCGCCGACGCCTGCACCCTGCCCACCCCGGAGCAGCCGCTGCGCGTGACGGAGTTCGCCACCCTGTTCGCCGCGTCCCTGCGCGAGGTGCGGCGGACGGGAGACCGTCACCTGCGGCTCGCGCTGTGCAGCGGCCCTGGCGTCGAGGCGACCGCCCGTGAGCTCGCCGCCCGGGAGACGCGCTGCTGCAGCTTCTTCCGCTTCGCCGTCAGCGCCGGGGCCGGCACCGTGGTCATCGACGTCGGCGTACCGCCGTCCCGCACGGAGGTGCTCGACGGCCTCCAGCGGCAGGCGGAGTCGGCCCTCACACCCCGTCCCCCCACCCGAGTACCGGACCACGAAGGAGCACCATGATCGTCCAGACCTGGGAGCAGGTCAGGGTCGAGACCGACCACCGTCGTGAGCGCCTCACCCGTGCCTGGGGCCGGTCCCGCCGGTCGCGCCCCTCCCGGCACACCGCCGGGCCAGCACGTGGTGCGGCGGCCCCACCGCCCGAGGACGTCGCACCGGTCCCGGTGAGGCGCACGGGCACCGCGCCGCTGCCGGCACCCCTGGCGCTCGAGGACGCCGTGCCGGCTGCGAGCGAGCCCTCAGTCCGTCGGGCGGCGGCGTAGGTCCTTGACCTGGCTGCGGCGCGTCTTGGCCTCGGCGCGGCGGCGTCGCGCGCCACGTGAGGGTGTGGTCGCGCGCCGTCGGGGCGGCGGGGGAGCGAGCGCCTCACGCAGCAGCTGGGCCAGCCGCTCGGCGGCGGCCTGCCGGTTGCGCAGCTGGGACCGGTGCTCGCTCGCCGCGACCGTGAGCCGGCCGTCGACGAGCCGTCCCGCCAGGGCCTCGAGCACCCGGGCCCGCTGGCGCTCGTCCAGCGCGGACGTCTCGGCGAGGTCGACGGTGAGCTCCACGCGGGAGTCGGTGGTGTTGACCCCCTGCCCGCCGGGACCCGAGGAGCGGGAGAAGCGCCAGGCCAGCTCCTCCTCCCGCAGGATGACGGAGGAGGTCACGCGGATCTCGGTGGCCATGCACCCAGCCTCTCACCGGTGGGCCGAGACTCGCGTCGGCAGACGGTTGGTGAACGCCGCCGCGGACGTGCTTTGCTCCTCCGGTGAGCAACCTGACCCGCGCCGAGACCCGCGCGCGCGCCGCGCGGCTGACCGTCCACGCCGTCACCGTCGAGCTCGACCTCCGGGCCGCCCGCGACCCGGGCACGGCGACCTTCCCGACGACGAGCACCCTGCGGCTGACGAGCACCGCCCCCGCGACGTGGCTCGACTTCCTCGGCCCGCGGGTGCACGCCGTCGTCGTCGACGGCCAGGAGCGGGAGGTGCGCCTCAGCGACGGACGCGTGACCGTGGACGGTCTGCGGACCGACGGCGGCGAGTCGACCGTCGTCGTGCGCGGTGAGGGTGCGTACTCGCGGACGGGGGAGGGGCTGCACCGGTTCGTCGACCCGGTGGACGGCGAGACCTACCTCTACACCCAGTACGAGCCGGCCGACGCGCGCCGGGTCTTCGCCTGCTGCGAGCAGCCCGACCTCAAGGCGCCCTACGGCTTCGTCGTCACGGCACCGGCCGAGTGGCACGTGCTCTCCAACTCCGCGGCGGAGACCGTGACCGACAACGACGACGGGTCGCGCACCTGGGTCTTCTCCCCGACCCCACCGTTGTCCACCTACATCACCGCCGTCGTCGCCGGCCCGTACCACCGGGAGGAGAGCCACTGGTCGCGCGAGCTGCCCGACGGTGGCGGGCTGGACGTGCCGCTCGGGCTGTGGTGCCGGGCCTCGCTGGCGCCCTACCTCGACGCCGAGGAGTTCCTCGAGGTCACCCGCCAGGGCCTGGACCTGTTCCACGACGCGTTCGCCTACCCCTACCCGTGGGGGAAGTACGACCAGGTGCTCGTGCCCGAGTACAACCTCGGCGCGATGGAGAACCCGGGCCTGGTGACCTTCACCGAGGCCTACCTCTTCCGGTCCCAGGCCACCGAGGCGCAGCGCGAGGCGCGCGCGACGACGATCCTCCACGAGATGGCCCACATGTGGTTCGGCGACCTCGCCACCATGCGCTGGTGGGACGACCTGTGGCTCAAGGAGTCCTTCGCCGACTACATGGGCACCCACGCCACCGCGACAGCGACCCGATTCACGAGTGCCTGGACGAGCTTCGCGCTGCGGCGCAAGGCGTGGGCCTACCGGCAGGACCAGCTGCCGACCACCCACCCCGTCGTCGCCGACATCCCCGACCTCGAGGCCGCGAAGCAGAACTTCGACGGCATCACCTATGCCAAGGGCGCCTCGGTGCTCAAGCAGCTCGTCGCCTTCGTCGGCGAGGAGGCGTTCCTGTCCGGCGCCCGTGCCTACTTCCGCCGCCACGCCTACGCCAGCACGTCGCTGCCCGACCTGCTCACGGTGCTGGAGGAGGCGTCGGGCCGCGACCTGTCGGCCTGGAGCCGCCAGTGGCTGCAGACCTCCGGCCCCTCGACGCTCACCACCGAGCTGGACAGCGCCGGCGGCAGGGTCACGACACTGAGGGTCCGCCAGGACGACGACGGCGGCACCCTGCGCGACCACCGGCTCGTCCTCGGGTGCTACACCACCGACGACGACGGCACCCTGGTCCGGACGCACCGGCTCGAGACCGAGGTGTCCGGCTCCGTCACGGAGGTCCCCGACGCGGCCGGCATCCCCGTCCCCGACCTCGTCCTCGTCAACGACGACGACCTCACCTACGCCAAGATCCGCCTCGACGGGCGGAGCACGGCGACGGCGCTGCGGGCGGCCGGCACCATCACCGAGCCACTGTCCCGTGCCGTGCTGTGGTCCGCGCTGTGGAACGCCACGCGCGACGGCGTGCTGCCGGCCGCCGCGTTCCTCGACGCCGTCGTGTCCCAGCTGCCCACCGAGACGGAGATCGGGATCGTCCGGGACCTCCTCGCCCACGCGACGAGCGCCGTCGAGCACTACCTGCCCGTGGACCAGCGGTCCGGCGCCCGCGGGCTGCTCGCCGCCGAGACGTTCGCGCAGCTGGGTCGCTGCACGGCCGGGTCCGGGCTCCAGCTGGTCTGGGCGCGGGCCTTCGCGGGCGCCGCCGCTCGGGCGCCCGAGGCCGCGTCCCAGGTGCGGGAGGTGCTCGCGGGCGAGGTTGCTGGTCTGCGGCTCGACCCGGACCTGCGGTGGTCGCTGTGGCAGGCCCTCGCCGCCGTCGGGGCCGCCGGCGAGGCCGAGCTCGACGCGGAGCTGGCGCAGGAGGACACGGCCACCACGAGGCTGGCGCACCGGGCCGCCCTGGTCGGCCGTCCCGACGCCGCCGTCAAGGCGCGAGCCTGGGCGGCGCTCGGCCTGCCCGAGCCGGGTGGTCCGGCGCACCCGGGGGAGAGCGCCCTGTCGAACGACGAGGTGGACGCCGTCCTCGACGGCCTCACCCAGCCGTTGCACGCCGACCTGCTGGACACCTACGTCGAGCCGTACTTCGAGCTGCTGCCGCAGCTGTGGTCCGGCCGCTCGATCGAGATCGCCGAGCGCCTGGTCCAGGGCCTGTACCCGGACTGGGTGGACGGTCCCGCGGGAGCGGTCGAGGAGCACCCGGTGGTCGCCCGCACACGCCGGTGGCTCGCCGAGCACGACGACGCGGCAGCCGGCCTGCGCCGCTGCCTGCTCGAGCAGCTCGACGACCTGGAGCGCGCCGTCCGGGCGCGGGGCGCGGGCAGCCGCCGCAGCCGCGACGACCGAGCAGGCTAGACGGTATGGCGTGACCGGCTCGTCGTGAGGCGGTTGCGGGCCGGGGCCTCGCTCACGAGATTCGTGGGTTACC
>NZ_JAYDZY010000009.1:0-187435 GCF_035607575.1 Georgenia sp. H159
GGTAACCCACGAATCTCGTGAGCGAGGCCCCGGCCCGCAACCGCCTCACGACGAGCCGGTCACGCCATACCGTCTAGGGCGCCGGGCAGCGCGGCAGGTCCGCGGTACGCCCGCCGGTCAGTGCCTCGAGGGCCGCGGTCGCGTCCTCCACGGTGTCGACGGCGACGACCTCCAGGCCGTCCGGGACCGCCCCGGTGACCTCGTCGCAGTTCTCGACCGGCGCGAGGAACCAGGCGGCGCCGTCGCGGACGGCCCCGGCCATCTTCTGCTGGATGCCGCCGATCGGGCCGACGTCCCCCGCGAGGTCCACCGTCCCCGTCCCGGCGACCACCTCGCCACCCGTGAGCGAGCCCGGGGTGAGGATGTCGATGATCCCGAGGGTCAGCATGAGCCCGCCGCTCGGTCCACCGATGTTCTCGATGGCGAACTCGACGTCCAGCGGCATGTCGACATCCGGCGAGATCATCACCCCGAGGAGGCTGCCGCCGTCGCCGTCGTCGTCCGTCACGACCTCGACCTCGACCTCCTCCCCGCCCCGCACGACCCCGAGGGTCACCGTCGACCCGGGGTCGGTGGCCGCCAGCACCTCGGTGAGCACGGCGAAGGAGGTGAGCTCGGTGCGGCCGCCCGCGTCGGTCGAGATCCACCCGAGCAGGTCGGCGGTCTCGAGCCTTCCGTGGGCCGCTCCGTGCGGAGCGGTCCCCGCCACCCGGAGCTCCATCGGGACGTCGTAGCCGAGCTGGGTGAGCGCGGCGACCGTGGCGTTCGTCTGGGACGAGCTCATCTGCAGGGTGGACTCCTCCTCGACCTCCTCGGGCGTCTGCGCCGGGTCGAAGGCCGTCTCCCGCGGGAGAACCGTCGTCGTCTCGGAGAGCCACCCGCCGATCACCTGCGCCGCCGTCGCGGGGTACCCCGGTCCTCCGCGGGTGGAGACGGTGGTGAGCCGGAGCTCCCCCTCGGTCGGGTAGGTCTCGGCACCCTCGACCGTGATGAGCGGCGTGTCCTCCTCGACCTCACCGATGGTGTCGACCGTCGGCCCGGGGCTCTGGACCGCGTAGGGAGGGGTGACGAAGAGCATGACCAGGGCGAGCACGAAGGTGAGCGCGCACGCGACCGCGGCGGTCACCGTCCGGGGGGTGAGCAGCGGCCGGTCGTCGTCGGAGCCCAGCCAGTGGGGCTCGGCGGGTGGCTGGTCGGGGCGAGGGCGCACCGCCTCATCATCACCCGACCGGCCCGCTGTGCCGAACCGCCGGCGTCACGCCCTGGGCGAAACCGTGCGGCCGTCGACCGGGCGCGGGCGGGTGCAGGGTTACCGTGGTGCTCCCCGAGGACTTGGAGCTGCGGAGATGAGCGAGGACCCGAGTCGCCCCGGCGACGAGAACTGGGAGGCCCTGCTGCGGTCCATGCTGGGCCCGGAGGCCGCCGAGGAGGCGATGTCCGCGATGCGTGCGGCCGGTCTCGACCCGGAGGCCATGGCCAACGCGGCGGGCCTGCCGCAGGACCGGAACCAGCTCGCCATGATGCTCAACCAGATGCAGCAGGTCCTGGCGGCCGGGGGCGAGGACCCGGTCAACTGGGCGCTGGCCGGTGACATCTCCTCCCAGGTGGTCCGCCAGGCCGGCGACCCCACGGTGACGGCCGCGCAGGCGGCCGAGGTGACGCAGGCGCTCCACGTCGCCGACCTCTGGCTCGACGCCGCGACCGAGCTCGGCCCGGGCGGTGGCCGCACGCGTGCGTGGTCCCGGTCCGACTGGGCCGAGCAGACCCTGCCGACGTGGAAGCGGCTCGCGGAGCCGATCGCGACCTCGGTGGCGCGCGCGCTGGAGAACGTTCTCGAGGAGCAGACCCGGGAGCTCGGTGAGCACCCCATGGCCGCCGGCCTCGGTCTCGGCAGCGGTGCCGGGATGATCCGCCAGCTGGGCGGGGCGGTCTTCGGGATGCAGGTGGGCCAGGCGGTCGGGACGCTCGCCGGGGAGGCGTTCGGCACCTCGGACACCGGGCTGCCGCTCATCGAGGGCCCGCACACCAGCCTGGTGCCGGCGAACGTCGCCGCCTTCGCCGAGGGACTGGACACCCCCGCCGAGGAGGTCCGGCTCTTCCTCGCCGTCCGCGAGGTCGCCCACGCGCGCCTCTTCGCGAACGTCCCGTGGCTGCGCTCCCACCTACTCGGTGCCGTCGAGGCCTACGCCCGCGAGATCTCCATCGACACCGGCGCCATCGAGGAGGCCGTGCGGTCGCTGGACCCCAGCGACCCCGAGGCGCTGCGCGAGGCCTTCTCCGGTGGCGTGTTCGTGCTCGAGCAGAGTGACACGCAGCGCGCCGCGCTCGTGCGTCTGGAGACCGCGCTGGCGCTGGTCGAGGGCTGGGTGGAGGTCGTCGCCGGACAGGCCGTCGCACCCCACCTCCCACACGCCGTGCCCCTGCGAGAGATGATCCGCCGGCGGCGCGCCGCCGGGGGTCCGGCCGAGCAGACGTTCTCCTCGCTCGTCGGGCTCGAGCTGCGGCCACGTCGGGTGCGGGAGGCCGCCACCCTGTGGACGCACCTCGCCGAGGAGCGCGGCGACGCGGCCCGCGACGCCCTGTGGTCCCACCCCGACCTCATGCCGAGCGCCGAGGAGCTCGACGACCCGCGGGGCTTCGTGGCGGGCCGTGACGCCGCGGCGACGGCCGAGGGTGACGTCGACGCCGCGCTGGCGAGCATCTTCGCGGAGGCCGAGCAGTCCGACGACAGCGACGACGACACCCGGCCGGACGGCGACGCCCCGGACGAGGACGAGTCCCGGTAGCCCTCAGCCGGTCAGGGCGCGTCCTCGGGCTCGGGGGCCGCCTGGCCGATTTCCCGGCGGGCGAAGGAGACGCCGTCGAGGAACCCGCGCGCCCTGGTCGTGTGCGGGTAGCGCTCGACCCACGCCCAGAACCGGGGTCCGTGCCCTCCCTCGAGCAGGTGCGCGAGCTCGTGGACGAGGACGTAGTCCAGCACCCAGCCGGGCATGCCCTTGACCTGGTCGGAGACCCGGATCGTGCCGGTCGCCGGTGTGCACGAGCCCCAGCGTGTGCTCTGGTTCGCCACCCACGCCACCGTCTGCGGCCGTGCCCGGCCGTCGAGGAAGCGCTCCGAGAGCACCCGTGCACGGGCGGTGAGCTGGGTGTCGGACGGGCGGCGCCGGCGACCGCTGCGCTCGAGGCGGTCGACCATCCGGTCCACCCACTCGCGCTCCTCCTCGGGGGTGAAGCGGTCGGGGATCGCGACGACGGTCCGCCCGTTCTCGTGGAAGGCCTGGACCGTCTTGGTGCGTCGGCGGCTGCGCCTGACCTCGATCTCCGACATGCCCCCAATGTATGACGCCGCGGCGCCGTGCCCGCTCTGTCCACAGCGAGTCTCCCCGTATCCCACACGGCCGGCACACAGCTGCCCCACGTGAGCCGCCACCTCCGCGGCCGGCGCGGGTCACAGGTGCTGGGCAGGACGGGCTGTCCACAGGTGCGGGCACCCCGCCTACCGAGGGAGGCACCGTGCTGGCATCCTCGGCGCTGGAGGGCAGAGCGATGCGAGTACGGCCAGGCACGCACATCCTGTGGCGCCGCGAGGGAAGCAGCCAGGTCCACGCCGACCCGCGTCTCACCGTCGTGCTGGACGGGTTGACGCTCGAGGAGCAACGCCTCCTCGACGGGCTCGAGCGTGACCTGAGCGAGCAGGGGCTGCTCGCCCGGGGCCGCGAGCTCGGCATCCGTCCCCCGCGCGTGCGGGAGCTGCTCGGGATGCTGGACGCGTCCGGCGCGCTGGAGCATGAGCGCGACCCGACGGTCGACCACCACGGGCTGGCCGCCGAGCTCGACCACTGGTCCCGCGTCGCCCGGCACGACGCTCACGAGCTCCTCGCCCGGCGCCGCGGCGCCGTGGTCGCGGTGCTCGGCCTGGGGCGGCTCGGGCTGCTCGTCGCCTCCGGTGCGGCAGCGGCGGGCGTCGGCACGCTCCTCGTCGAGGACAGGGGCCGTGTACGCAGGGACGACGTCGGCCTCGGCGGCTACACGCTGCGGGACGTGGGTGGGCAGCGCGGGGAGCGGGCGAGGGGCGTCCTCCGGCTCACCCACCCGCACCTGCGGACCTCGGCACCGCCGCGGACCCGCCCGGACCTCGTCGTCCTCGTCGAGCAGGACGTCAGTGACCCCGTCCGGCTCCGTCCGCTCGTGCGGGAGGACGTCGCCCACCTGCTCGTGGTCGCCCGCGAGGTGGACGTGGTCGTCGGCCCGCTCGTCACCCCCGGGCGGGGCCCGTGCGGGCGGTGCGTCGAGCTCCACCGGACCGACGGCGACAGCCGCTGGCCGGCCCTCGCCACCCAGCTGCTGGGCTCACCTGCGCGCGGTGTGGAGGCCTGCACCGCCCTGCTCGCGGCCGGGACCGCCGTCGGGCAGGTGCTGGCGTACCTCGACGGGCGCCCCGTCGCGGCCGCCGGCACCAGCCTGAGCGTCGACGCCCGGCGGCCGGTCCCCCGGACACAGCAGTGGCCGGTGCACCCGCAGTGCGGGTGCACCGGCCTCCCTGCAGCGTCACGGGCGGTGGCCGCCCGTGCCTAGCTCGCTCAGGCGGCGGGCTGGTGCTTGCGAGGCCGCCCGCGCCCACGCTTGGTCGCGACGACCTCACCGCCGATGAACACCTCGCCGCCCCACACGCCCCACGGCTCGGCACGGTCGATCGCGCCGGCGAGGCAGGCCTCGCGGACGGGGCAGGTGCGGCACAGCGTCTTGGCGAACTCGACGTCGGCCTGGCGTTCCGCGAACCAGAGGTCGGGGTCCTCGGCCCCCTGGCACGGGGCGACCGCGGTCGGCTCGACCAGGGCGTACGCGTCCAGCTCCTCGGGGAGCGGCCACGTCTGCGAGGACCCCTGGGTCAGTCGATCGAGAAGGGTGGTGAGTTGCACAAGTGTCTCCGTGAGTGCGAAGCCGGGTCGGGATGCGACTTGCGGCATTCCCCGGGAGGGGTGGACCGCTGTCGAAGGCGGCGCGGTCCGGCGGAGAACGGGTGCGGTTCTACTGCGTCCGGAGCGAGCTGCCCAGGGGATAAGCGACGGGCGCTGGGCGGAGGCGGACCTTGGGCCCGGTGAACCCGGGCAGGTCGGCTCGCGCGGCCATGGGTCGGCCGGCGACATCCAGTCGGATGTTGATCACTGCGGTTCACCTCCCCTTCGCACAGGGGACCCTCGCGTGCTGGCTAGGCACGGGTCCCGCTTCGGTCACGGACGAGGAAGACGGTACGCCCGCCGCGAGATCGGGGGCAAGGCATTTTGGGACAAATCTTTCGGTTCGCATCCCGAACCGGGAAAACACCTGCAACGGCGTGGGCGGATGCCCGGAGGTCTCAGGCGCCCGGAGGCTCGACGAGGACCTCCTCGCCGCGGACGATCGCCAGCACGGCGGGCCCGTAGGCCTCGAGCTTGGCCGCACCGACACCGCGGAGGAAACCGAGCTGCCGCAGGTCCTTGGGGCGCGCGGAGGCGACGGCCGCGAGCGTGGTGTCGTGCAGCACCGTGTAGGGCGGCTTGCCGGTTGCCGTCGCCACCTGTGCGCGCCATGCGCGCAGCCGCTCGAACAGCGCCGCGCCCTCGGGGTCGCTCTCGGCGAGCTCGGCGGCACGGTCCTGCCGTTGCCTGCGCGGGGTGGACCGCCGGTGGCCCGCGTCGTCCTCCGGCCACAGTCCGTCGAGGAAGCGCGACGGCTTGCGGCTGGCCCGGCCGCCGACGGTGCGGGCGCGCGCGTAGGACAGCATGAGGTGCTCCCGGGCACGCGTGATCCCGACGTAGAGGAGTCGCCGCTCCTCCGCGACGGCCTCCTCCGTCTCCGCGAACGAGATCGGGAGCAGACCCTCGCTCACCCCGACGAGGAAGACGGCGTCCCACTCCAGGCCCTTGGCGGCGTGGAGCGAGGCCAGGGTCACGCCGGAGATCGTGGGGGCGTGCTGGGCGCTCGCCCGCTCCTCGAGCTCTGCCACGAGTCCGGCGAGGTCCGCCCCGCGGGTGGCGGCGAGGTCGTCCGCGAGCGCGACGAGAGCCTGAAGGGACTCCCACCGCTCGCGGACGGCACCGCGCGCGGCGGGTGGCTCGGGGGTCCACCCGGCGCCGGCGAGCACGTCCCGCACGGCCTCGGGCACCGGGTGCCCCGCCATCGTGCGGGCGGCTCCACGGAGCAGCACGACCGCCTCGCGCACCTCACGACGCGAGAAGAACCGCTCCCCGCCCCGCACGAGGTAGCCGATGTCCGCCTGGGCGAGCGCCTGCTCGAGCGCCTCGGCCTGTCCGTTGGTGCGGTAGAGCACCGCGATCTCACCGCGGGCGACGCCGGCCTTCTCCAGCGCCGCGATACGGGCGGCCACGCCGGCGGCCTCCGCGACGTCGTCGTCGAACGCCTCGAAGCGCACCGCCGGCCCGGACGGCCGCTGGGCGACGAGGTGGACGGCGGCGCTGGACCGGTGACGACCGGCTCGCTCGAGCACGCGGTTGGCCAGGGACACGACCTGCGGGGTGGAGCGGTAGTCACGCGCGAGTCGCACGACGCCCGCCGTGGGGAAGCGGCGCGGGAAGTCGGTGAGGAACCGGGGCGTCGCGCCGGTGAAGGAGTAGATCGTCTGGGAGACGTCGCCGACGACGCACAGCTCCGTGCGCTCCCCCAGCCACAGGTCCAGCAGCCGCTGCTGCAGCGGGGAGACGTCCTGGTACTCGTCGACGAGGAAGTGCCGGTACTGCCGCCGGACCTCGGCGGCGACGTCCTCCCGCTCCTCCAGGATCCCGACCATGAGGAGCAGGACGTCCTCGAAGTCGATGACCCCGCGCTCGGTCTTGACGTCCTCGTAGAGCTCGACGAGCCGGGCGATCGTGGCACGGTCCTGGCCGGCGGCCTCCTCACGGCCGGCGGCGGCCGCCCGCACGGCGTAGTCCTCCGCGGTGACGAGGGAGACCTTGGCCCACTCGATCTCGGCGGCGAGGTCGCGGATGGTCACGCGGTCCACCGTGAGACCGAGCCGGGAGGACGCCTCCGCGACGAGCGGCGCCTTGTGCTCCTGGATCCTGGGCAGGCCCCCGCCGATCGCCGCCGGCCAGAAGTAGGACAGCTGGCGCAGCGCGGCCGCGTGGAACGTCCGGGCCTGGACACCACCGACGCCCAGGTCACGCAGCCGGGAGCGCATCTCCCCCGCCGCCCGGGCGGTGAAGGTCACCGCGAGCACCGCCGTCGGGTTGTAGGCGCCCGAGCGCACCCCGTGGGCGATCCGGTAGGTGACGGCGCGGGTCTTGCCGGTGCCGGCGCCGGCAAGGACGCACAGCGGGCCGGTGAGGTGCTGGGCGACGGCTCGCTGGTCGTCGTCGAGGGCTGCGAGGAGCTCCTCGCTGCTGGGGACGGTGGTGCTGCTCATCGTCGCCAGTGTCTCAGTCGCCGCCGACACCGCACCGTCATGTCCCCAGCGTCCCGCGCCGCAGCCGACAGGTGGCGAAATACTCACCACTCCTGCCGCGTTACCGTCGGTACAGGAACCGCCCGACCTCCGAAGGAGACGTCTTGACCACGACGACGCCCGCGCCCGGCACGATCACGATGTACACGACCACCTGGTGCGGCTACTGCCGGCGGCTGAAGAAGCAGCTCGACGGGCAGGGCATCGGCTACACCGAGGTCAACATCGAGGAGCACCCCGAGGCAGCGACCTTCGTCGAGGAGGTCAACGGCGGCAACCAGACCGTCCCGACCGTCCTGTTCCCGGACGGCTCGGCCGCCACCAACCCCTCGCTCGCCGACGTGCGGACCCGGCTCGGCTGAGCACCTGCGGCTCAGCCGCCGGGCACCGGCAGCGGGCCGCCGTACCAGTCCTCGATGAGCGCACGCGCGATCGAGGACCGCATCGGCAGGTGCACGGTGCCGCCGGCGACGGCGGCACCGAGCTCCGCCCGGCTGAAGAACCGGGCGTCGGTGAGCTCCACCCCGTCGACGACGACGTCGGTACCGGTGTCGGCGGCGACCTCCGCCCGGAACGCCGTCATGAGCGAGCACGGGAAGGGCCACGGCTGGCTTCCCTCGTAGCGCACCTCCCCGACGACGACCCCGGTCTCCTCGGCCACCTCGCGTCGGACCGCCGCCTCGAGGGACTCGCCGGGCTCGACGTAGCCGGCGAGCGTGGAGAAGCGGCGCTCGGGCCAGTGGGCCGCGTGGCCGAGCAGCAACCGGTCCTCCCCGTCGACCACGGCCATGATGACGGCCGCGTCGGTGCGGGGGTAGTGCAGCGAGTGGTCGACGACGCAGCGGCGCACCCAGCCGGCCTCGACGACCTCGGTCGCCTCGCCGCACCGCGGGCAGCGCGGGTTGCGCTCGTGCCACGCGGCGAGCGCGACCGCGGTCGTCGCGAGGCCCGCGTCCCGGTCGCTCAGGCGGTCCCCCACCTCCCGCACGTGCTGGAAGTCGACCCCGGCCGCCAGGCGCACGAGTGGCGCGTCGGTGTCGACGGGAGCGCCGTCGAGGTCCCGCTCGGCACCGAGGTGGTCCGGCAGGACGAGCGCGACGAAGCGCTCCGCCCCCTCCCGGCCGAGGTAGTGCACCTGCCCGGCCGTCCACGCTGCGGCCGGCACGTCACTCGTCGGAAGCAGCACGAGGCTCTCCTCGCCCGCGCCGACGAGGCCGCGGTGGACGACCACCACCCGCGTCGCCGCGTCCGCCCGCAGGTCGCCGAGGAGGCCTGGTCGGGCTCGGGCGACGCCGTCGGCGTCGATCGTCGTGCGGGCGAGGGGCAGCTTGGTGAGGACCACCCGGGCACCGTATCCGAGCCCGAAGTTGAGGCGCGCCGCGACCGGGAGGGTGCCCGGCGGACGTCGGCGACTACGGTGGGTCCGTGACGCGCAGATCTCCCCTCGCCCTGGCGGCACTCGCCACTGCCGCGGTGCCGGGGCTCGACGTCGTCGCGACCCGCTCCCCGCAGAGCACGACGGCGGACTTCCAGGTGACCGGCGTCCTTGACTCGGGTGGTCGGCAGTGGGTCGTGCGCAGCCCGCTGCACGCCTCCGCGGGCGCCTCGCTCGAGGCGGAGGTCGAGCTGCTGGCCAACCTCGCGCCGCACGTCCGTAGCGGTGCACTGCCCTTCGCCGTCCCCGAGCCGGCGGGTTTCGCCCCCCTGCCCGAGGGTGGCCGGGCGATGGTCTACCGGCAGCTGCGTGGGCGCCCGCTCGACCTCGAGCGGCTGGGTCCCGGCCCCGGGCTCGCGGCCGACCTCGGCAGGTGCCTCGCCGCGCTCCACGAGCTGCCCACCGGCGTCGTCGAGGACGCGGGCCTGCCCAGCTACGACGCCGACGAGTACCGTCGCCGGTGCCTCGCCGAGGTCGACGCCGCGGCCCGCACCGGTCACGTGCCGACCGTCGTCCTCCAGCGGTGGGAGCAGGCGCTGGAGGACGTCGCGCTGTGGCGCTTCCGCACCACCCCTGTCCATGGCGACCTCGCCGAGGAGCACGTCCTCGTGCTCGACGGGGAGGTCAGCGCGGTCATCAGCTTCTCCGAGGCCCACGTCGGCGACCCCGCCGTCGACCTCGCCTGGCTCCTCGCCAGCGCGCCGGAGGACTGCCTCGACGCGATCGAGGAAGCCTACGCGCTCGCCCGGCCGGAGAACGCCGACGGCCACCTCCTCGACCGCGCCCAGCTCGTCGGGGAGCTCGCCCTGGCCCGGTGGCTCATGCACGGGGTCAACACCTCCAACGACGACGTCGTCGCGGACGCGGTCCACATGCTCACCGATCTCGCCGACCAGGTCCGCGACGCGGAGCCGATCGGCCACCGCGAACCCGTCGTGGTCCCCGGACGGGGCGAGGACTGGGAGGACGGCCACGACGCCGGACCAGGCGACGAGCCCGACGACCCGAGCGCCACCGTGGAGCTGCCGGCCCTGTCGGCCGACGAGCCGGCCACCGACGAGGAGCCCCTCGACCAGGAGCGCGTCGACCCGGAGCTCGTCGACCAGGAGCCGGCCGACGAGCCGGCCGAGCCCGCCACCGACCACGGCGAGCCGGCCGCCGACGAGAAGGCCGCCGGCGAGCCCGGCACCGACCACGACGAGCCCACCCGCGGCCGTCCGCGTACGTCGTCGTAGCGAGGAGGCAGACAGGCGCACTCCACGCCGCACCGCCGCACGTATCGTGGACCGCGTGAGCGACCGCACCAGCCTCACCTCCCGCCGAACCGCCGCGCTGTCGGTCGTGCTCGCCGTCGTGGGAGTCGTGGTCTCGTGGGGCGTCTTCGTCACCACGACGGCCGGTCAGCGTGCCGAGGAGACGGCGCTCACCGGGTCGGCGATCGGGCGGTGGCGGATCGCGGAGGAGACACGCAGCGTCCTGGACGTCGTGTCCGTGTCGTTCCTCGCGCTCGTCATCCTCGTCGGTGTGAGCGTCGCACTCCTCCGCAGGCAGTGGCTCACCGCCCTGGCCGTCCCGCTCGTCGTCGGTGGGGCGAACGTCACGACCCAGCTGTTGAAGTACGAGGTCTTCTCCCGTCCGGACCTCGGGGTCTCGGCCGCACACGTCAACTCGCTCCCCAGCGGGCACACCACCGTCGCGGCGAGCGCGGCAGCCGTCGCCGTCCTCGTCAGCCCGCCCCGCTGGCGCTGGGTCGTCGCCCTCGTCGGGTGGGCCTACGCCGGGGGCACGGGGCTCGCGACGATGGTCAACGGCTGGCACCGCGCCTCGGACGTCGTCGCCGCGGTGTTCGTCGTCCTCGCATGGGGGGCGCTGGCCGAGCTCGTCCTCGGCGCGCGGGAGGCACCGCCGGACGGGCGGGCGAACCGGGTGACCTCCCGCCTGCTCCTCGCCGCGGCGGCCGGTACGGGCGGCCTCGCTGTCCTCGCCCTGGCCCTCACGTCACTCGGCACGGCGCCCGCGGACGCCCGTGCCACGCTGCTCGTCGCGTACGGAGGCTCCGGCCTGGGGGTCGTCGCCGTCACCTGCCTGACCGCGGGTCTGCTGCTCCACCTGCACACCGCGGCGCGGGCTGCCTGAGCCGGTGCGCGGGGGCGGCGGCCCGGACCGTCACTCCGGCGCGGTGACCAGCTCGACGAGCGCCCCGTACAGGTGTCCCGGCAGGTCGAGCGAGTGGAGTGCCGCGAGGAGCGCACTGCCCTCCAGCCGCTCGACCAGCTCCTGGACGGTCGACTTCGTGTCGTAGGCGATCTCGGCCTGGTCGAGCAGCGCGAAGCTCTCCTGCGGCAGGTCCGGCGTCGTCTCACGCACACCCTCGAGGTGGAGGACGACCCCCTCGCCGAGGTCGGTCCGCCCGAGCGGCACCGCGATCAGGCCCCGGTCGTCCCGGCGCACGTCGTGCGGTCGCTGACCCGGGTCCAGGCGCGCCGCGCGGACCGACTCGACCCCGACGAGCACGACGGTCAGCTCCCGGTGCCGGAGGGCGCCGGTGCCGGTGGGCGGGTGCACGGTGAGCGTGGCGTCGAGGTCGGACGTGGCCCCCTCGCCCCACACCACCTCGATGCGGGTCTCGTGCCGGTCGGTGGGCGCCGCCTCCCCGTCGTCCTCGATGAGCGTGCAGGTGCCGTCGGCGCCGGGGAAGACCAGGAGGTCGAGCGCCTCCGGGTTGCGGCCCGGGTCCGCCATGACGTCGGAGGCAAGTGGGAGCACCGTGCCCGCGCGGGCGAGCACGGGGATGTCGTCGAGGGGCCGGTACAGCGCGCGCCTCCCGCCGCCGGAGTAGCGGCGCCCGGTGAGGACGTCGTACCACCGGCCCTCCGGGAGCCACGCGTCCACCCGGGCCAGGTGGGTCGCGGGTTCGGTCGCCTCGGTGACCGGGGCGACGAGCAGGTCCGGTCCGAAGGCGAACTGGTTGGGCACCTCGTAGGCCTCGTGCCGCTGCGGGTGGTCGTGGTACATCGGCCGGACCGGGGGCGTCCCGTCGGTGTGCGCGGCCCACATCGCCGAGTACAGGTAGGGCACCAGCCGGTGGCGCAGGCGCAGGTAGCGCGTCATCACCTGCTCCGCGCGCTGCCCGAACCGCCACGGCTCCTTGGAGTTGAACGCGTGGCGCGTGCTGTGGAGCCGGTTGACCGGGGAGAAGGCGCCGAGCTGGTACCACCGCGTCGCGAGCTCGTCGTCCTTGGCGCCGCCGAGGTGGCCGCCGATGTCGTGGCTCCACCAGAAGTAGCCGACGTTGGCAGCGGTCGCGGTGAAGTAGGGCTGGAACCGCAGCGAGTCCCAGCTCACCACGGTGTCGCCGGAGAAGCCCACCGGGTAGCGGTGGCTGCCCAGCCCCGCGTAGCGGGAGAAGGTGAGCGGCCGCCGCCCGTCGCGCCCGGAGTCGCCGTAGTGGACGTGGTTGAGCAGCCACAGCGGGTCGAGCCCGGGGATGCGGGAGGCGGTGCCGGACTGCCAGTCCAGCCACCAGAAGTCCACACCGATGGCCTCGTGGGGGTGGTGCAGCCGCCGCAGGTAGGACTCGACGAAGGCGCGGGAGGTGATGTCGAAGACGATCTCGTGGCCGGTCGAGGGGTCCAGGCCGAGGTCCCGGGCGACGTCGGCGTAGGCGGCCTCGTGGGACCGCACGCCGTCGCCCGGGTGGACGTTGAGGGTCACCCGCAGGTTGCGGTCGTGGAGCCGCTCGAGGAACGCGGCAGGGTCGGGGAACAGGTCCGTGTCCCAGGTGTACCCGGTCCAGCCCGAGCCGAGGCTCGGGTCGATGTCCACGAGGTGCCAGTCCATGTCGAGGACGGCCACCGAGAAGGGGATGCCCGCCTCGGAGAAGCGGTCCATGAGCTCGACGTACTCGGTGTCGGAGTAGGCGTAGTACCGGCTCCACCAGTTGCCCAGGGTCCAGCGGGGCAGCAGCGGGCTGGGGCCGGTCAGCGTGAAGAAGTCACGCAGCGCTGCCGCGTAGTCGCGGCCGTGGCCGAAGAAGTACAGGTCCTCGGCCGTGGCGCGCCGGGGCCGCACCCAGCCGTCCTCCGTGAGGAGCAGGGAGGCGGAGTCGTCGACGGTGGCGTACCCGTTGTAGGAGAGGAGGCCCGGCTCGAGCTCGATCGGGCCGTCGACGTCGTCCAGGGTGCGCGCCGTGCCGCCGAGGTTGTTCAGCCGCCACCCCGGCTCGGGCTGCGGGTCCCCGTGGTGCCACCGGGTGCGGTGGGAGTCCTGCACCTTCCCGCGCATGGTCACCGACAGGCGTGAGGCGCTGAACGGCCCCTTGGTGTAGCTCAGGTGCAGGTGCTCGGTGCGGATGTCCAGGGCCTCGTCGGTCTCCTCGACGGTGAACTCGGGCACCGGGAAGCTGCGGTTGACGACGAGCTGGGTCGCGGCGTCCTCGAAGACGCCGTCCGGCGAGTACTCCATCCTCAGGAGGCGGGTGGTGAGCACCGTGAACCGGTACGTCTCGCCCTGGACCACGGCAGCGGGGTGCGCGGCCGCCGGGCGCAGGGAGTCGGGCCGGTCGGCGCTGCTGGTAGCCATGGCGCCATTGTGGGCGGCGCGCGACGCCGGCGCACGGTGTCCGTCGACTCCTGAGCCGTCTGCGGTGGCGCGCACCCGGACCTCGGTGTTCCATGGGGCCCAACCTCAACCGGGGAGGACCCTCGTGCGACGACGCTCGACACTGACAGTCGGACTGGCGCTCGCGCTGAGCACTGGCCTCGTCGCCTGCTCCGCGGAGTCCGGTCCGCCGACCCTCACCTGGTACACGATCCCCGACGGCGGCGGCGCCCAGGTGGAGATGGCCCGCAACTGCACGGAGGAGTCCGACGGGGCCTACCGCGTGGAGATCTCCCTGCTGCCCAACGACGCCGCCAGCCAGCGTGAGCAGCTGGCCCGCCGCCTGGCCGCGGAGGACTCCTCGATCGACATCATGAGCGTCGACCCGCCCTTCATCCCCGAGCTCTCCGAGCCCGGCTTCCTCGCCCCGGTGCCGGAGGAGCTCGTCGAGACGTTCACGGGCGACGTCGTCCAGGGCGCGGTCGACTCGGCGACGTGGGACGGCGAGGTGGTCGCCGCCCCGTACCTGAGCAACACGATGCTCCTCTGGTACCGCAAGTCGGTCGCGGAGGAGGCGGGGCTCGACATGAGCCAGCCGGTCACCTGGGAGCAGCTCATCGAGGCCGCCCGGGACACCGGCACCTACCTCGGCGTCCAGGGCACCAAGGCGGAGTCGCTGACCGTGTGGGTCAACGCGCTTGTCGCCTCCCAGGGCGAGGAGATCCTGCCCAACCCCGAGGTCCCCGCCGACGAGCTCGAGGTCAACCTCGACAGCGAGGCCGGTCAGCAGGCAGCGGAGATCATGTCGACCATCGCCTCCGAGGGCCTCGGCGGACCGGGGATGCCCACGGAGAACGAGGACGCCTCGGTCGGTGAGTTCCTCGGGGACAACGGCTCGTTCATGGTCAACTGGCCCTTCGCCTGGCCGGCCGCCAACGAGACCGCCCCCGACGTCGTCGAGGACATCGGCTGGGCCCGCTACCCGCGGGTGGACCCCGACACCCCCAGCGCCCCGCCGGTCGGCGGCCTGAACATGGCGGTGGGTGCGTTCACCGAGCACCCGGACCTCGCGTGGGACGCCGTCGAGTGCCTGCGCAGCCCGGACCACCAGGCGCTGTTCGTCGAGCGCAGCGGCAACGTGCCGGTCAACGCCGAGGTGTACGACCGCCCCGAGATCCAGGAGGCGTACCCGATGGCGGACCTCCTCCGCGAGTCCCTCGAGGAGGCGGCGCCCCGCCCGCAGACGCCCTACTACAACGAGGTCTCCATCGGCCTGCAGGAGACGTGGTACCCCATGTCCGACATCGACCCGGAGCGCAGTCCCGAGGTCGCCACCGACCTCATCACCGGGGTCCTTCGAGGGGAGCGGTTGCTGTGAGCTCGACAGCCCCGGACGGGCAGGTCGTCGCCGACGCCGCCCGGGAGGGAACTCCCCCGAACCACCCGGGACGGCGCCGCCGCCGTACCGACCGCGCGCGGGCGGAGGCGCGCCTGGGCTGGATGCTCGCCGGCCCGGCGTTCGTCATCATGCTCGCGGTCACCGTCTACCCGATCGTCCAGGCGTTCATCGACTCGCTGTTCAGCTACCGGCTGACCGACCCCGAGGCGCGCGAGTTCGTCGGCCTCGCCAACTACGGCGTCGTCCTCAGCGACGTCCAGTTCTGGATCTCCATGCTCGTCACGGTGTTCATCACCGTCGTCACGGTGCTGCTCGAGCTCGTCCTCGGCTTCGCGCTCGCCATGGTGATGCACCGCGCCATCCGGCAGCTGCGCGGCATGCTGCGCACCGCGATCCTCATCCCCTACGGGATCATCACCGTGGTCTCGGCCTTCGCGTGGTTCTACGCCTTCGACATCAACTCCGGCTACGTCAACAACTGGCTGTCGTGGATCCCCGGCTTCAACGAGGACCTCAACTGGTTCGCCGGGACCGGCACCTCACTCTTCGTCATCATCGCCTCGGAGGTGTGGAAGACGACGCCGTTCATCTCCCTCCTCCTCCTCGCCGGACTGGCACAGGTCTCCGGGGACTACGAGGAGGCCGCCAAGGTGGACGGCGCCAAACCGTGGCAGGTGCTCCGCAAGGTCATCCTGCCGAACATGAAGGCCGCGATCATGGTCGCCGTCCTGTTCCGCGCGCTGGACGCCTTCCGCATCTTCGACAACATCTTCATCATGACCGGCGGGGCGAACAACACCCGCGCCCTGTCGCTCCTCGCCTACAACACCTCGATCGGCAGGCTGGAGATCGGCATGGGCTCGGCGATCTCGGTCCTGCTGTTCCTGTGCGTCATCGGGATCGCCATCGGCACGGTCAAGGGCTTCAAGGTGGACCTGGCCCGAACGGGAGGGCAATGACATGGGTCGTGCACTGAGCGGCAAGCAGCGCCTGGCCTGGGTGCTCATCACGATCGTCGTCCTCGTGTGGGCGCTGTTCCCCGTGCTCTCCATTCTCATGACGTCGCTCAAGAAGCCCTCCGACGTCGACTCCGGGACGTTCCTGCCGCCGGAGTGGTCCCTGGAGAACTACGGGACCATCCTGCTGCCGAGCGGCGCGGCCCAGGACCTCTTCCTCAGCGCGCTGCGCAACTCCGTGGGCATCACGCTGATCGCCACGTTCATCGCCGTCATCCTGGCCACCTTCGCCGCCTACGCCATCGCCCGGCTCGACTTCCCCGGACGTCGCCTCATCCTCATCACGTCGCTCGCGGTGTCGATCTTCCCGGTCATCTCCATCGTCACGCCGCTGTTCAACCTGTGGCGCTCGATCGGGCTGTACGACACGTGGCCGGGCCTCATCATCCCCTACCTGTCCCTCACGCTGCCCATCTCGATCTGGACGCTCTCGGCGTTCTTCCAGCAGATCCCCTGGGAGCTGGAGCAGGCGGCCCAGGTGGACGGTGCGACACCGTTCCAGGCCTTCCGCAAGGCCGTCGTGCCGCTCGCCGCCCCCGGCGTGTTCACCACCGGGATCATCGCGTTCTTCATCGCGTGGAACGACTTCGTGTACGGCATCTCGCTCACCTCCACCGAGGCGGCCCGGCCGGTGCCCGCGGCGCTGGCGTTCTTCACCGGGGCGTCCCAGTTCGAGGAGCCCACCGGGTCGATCTCCGCCGCGGCGATCGTCGTGACCGTCCCGGTGATCATCGTCGTCGTGCTCTTCCAGCGGCGCATCGTCTCCGGCCTCACCCAGGGCGCCGTCAAGGGCTGAGCCCGCCAGCACCCGCCTCGACCCGAAGGAGAAGTCCAGATGGCGTCCATCACTCTCAACCAGCTCGTGAAGACCTACCCCGACGGCTTCACCGCGATCAAGGGCGTGGACCTCGACATCGCCGACGGCGAGTTCGTCATCCTCGTCGGCCCGTCGGGGTGCGGGAAGTCCACGCTGCTGCGGATGATCGTCGGGCTCGAGGACATCACCGACGGCGAGCTCCGCATCGGCGACGAGGTGGTCAACGACAAGGCGCCGCGCGACCGTGACCTCGCCATGGTCTTCCAGAACTACGCGCTCTACCCCCACCTCACGGTCTACGAGAACATCGCCTTCCCGCTGCGCCTCAACAAGGGGCAGTTCAGCGACGAGGAGATCGAGCAGAAGGTGCGCCGCGCCTCGGCGCTGCTGGAGCTCGACGAGCACCTGGAGCGCAAGCCCGCCAACCTCTCCGGTGGTCAGCGGCAGCGCGTCGCCATGGGGCGTGCCATCGTCCGCGAGGCCAAGGCCTTCCTCTTCGACGAGCCGCTGTCGAACCTGGACGCAAAGCTCCGCGGACAGATGCGCACCGAGATCGCCCGCCTGCAGCGCAACCTGGCGACGACGACGGTCTACGTCACCCACGACCAGACCGAGGCGATGACCCTCGGCGACCGCGTCGCCGTGCTGCGCCGGGGCGAGCTGCAGCAGGTGGCCAGCCCCCGCGGCCTGTACGACCAGCCGCTCAACCTCTTCGTCGCCGGCTTCATCGGCTCGCCACCGATGAACTTCCTGCCCGGGATCGTCGAGGGGGACGTCCTGCGCCTCCCGGTGGTCGACGTGCCGATGGACGACCGGTTGCGCACCGCCGTCGGGGACCGCGAGATCGTCATCGTCGGGATCCGCCCCGACGCCTTCGAGGACGTCGACACCCTCGAGGGCGACCGGGTCCGCAGCGGGGTGACCTTCGAGGTGGACGTCGACGTCACGGAGTGGCTCGGCGAGGTGCTCTACGCGTACATCCCGTTCGAGACCCACGAGGCCGTCAAGGACCAGCTCGAGGAGCTCGACCGTGAGCTCGACGGCGAGGGCATGCGCTCCCAGCTCATCATCGCCCTCGACGCCGCGAGTGCGGTCCGCCCCGGGGAGCCCGCCGAGCTCTGGTTCGACCCGGCGTCCATGCACGTGTTCGACCCGGAGTCCGGGGACAACCTCACCCGCAGCGAGGAGCGCGCGTCCACGCTCGAGGACGAGGCCCGTGACGCGCGGCAGCGCGCCCTCGAGCGGGCGAGGCGGCGCGCGGAGCGCGAGTCCGCCCCTGCCTGAGCCGTCGGATCGACCGTGGCCCAGGTCACGATCACCCAGATCGTCTCAGCATACGGACGCAATTCACGGCCCCCGAAACCACCCGCGAGTCAGGCCGACCTTCTCGCGCGGTGGCAACCGATACCGCGGGTCGCTCCCCTGCCCGCCACCCGGGCGGACGGTCGTGTCCGGCCCGTTCACGGGTGTCGGACGACGCCAGATCTCGTTAACGTGTCACGACGTATGCCCCCGACGACATCAGCGACACCCCGCGCCCTGTCCGACTCCGAGCCGGCCACCGGGCCGGCCACCCGGCCGCACATCGCCGTGCGGCCTGCCACGCTCGAGGACGGCGGCCACATGTGGCGCCTCGCCCGTGACTCCGGCGCGCTGGACCTCAACACCTCCTACGCCTACCTGCTCTTTGCCCGCGACTTCTCCCGCACCTGCCGGGTAGCCGTCGTCGACGGCGAGGTCGCGGGCTTCGTCCTCGGCTACCGGCGGCCCGACGCACCGGACACGCTGTTCGTGTGGCAGGTGGCCGTGGACCCGGCGCAGCGCGGACGGCAGCTCGCCGGGCGCCTGCTCGCCGACGTCAGCGCCGGCGTCCGCTTCGTCGAGGCGTCCATCACCGCGGACAACGCCGCCTCCCAGCGGCTCTTCGAGCGCTTCGCGCAGGAGCGCGGGGTCGCCCTGGAGCGCGCCGACTTCTTCTCCTCCACCGATTTCCCCGACGCCGGCCACGAGACCGAAGGGCTGGTGAGGATCGGTCCGCTTGACCGCTAGCCACCGCCCCACGTCCACCCCTGCCCGGGAAACACCAAAGACGGCCGCCCCTGCGGCCACCACTGATGAAAGGGACACCTCCCCCATGACCACCTCCGAGCTGGAGTCCCAGGTCCGCAGCTACTCGCGGTCCTGGCCCACCGTCTTCGACCGCGCCACGGGCGCCACGATGTACGACACGGACGGTCGCGCCTACCTCGACTTCTTCGCCGGGGCGGGAGCCCTGAACTACGGGCACAACCACCCCGAGCTGAAGAAGGTCGTCCTCGACTACCTCGCGAGCGACCGGGTCGTGCACTCCCTCGACATGTTCACCCCGGCGCGCGAGGACTTCCTCACGACCTTCCACGACACCGTCCTGGCGCCCCGCGGCCTGGACCACAAGGTGATCTTCCCCGGCCCCGGCGGCGCCAACGCCGTCGAGGCGGCGCTCAAGCTCGCCCGCAAGGTGACCGGCCGGGAGGCCGTCGTCAACTTCACCAACGGCTTCCACGGCATGACCCTGGGCGCCCTGTCGGTCACGGGCAACGCGATGAAGCGTGGCGGCGCAGGCATCCCGCTCGTCCACGCCACCCCGATGCCGTACGACGACTACTTCGACGGCGACATCCCCGACTTCCTCTACCTCGAGCGGCTGCTCACCGACGCGGGCGGCGGCATGAACGAGCCCGCCGCGGTCATCGTCGAGTCCGTCCAGGGCGAGGGCGGGATGAACACCGCACGCGCCGAGTGGCTGCGCGGCCTGTCCGACCTGTGCAAGCGCCACGGCATCCTGCTCATCGTCGACGACATCCAGATGGGCTGCGGCCGCACCGGAAGCTTCTTCAGCTTCGAGGAGGCCGGGATCGTCCCGGACATCATCACGCTGTCGAAGTCGATCAGCGGCTTCGGTCTGCCGATGGCCCTCACCCTCGTGCGTCCCGAGCTGGACATCTGGGAGCCGGGCGAGCACAACGGGACCTTCCGCGGCATCGGCCCGGCGTTCGCCACGGCCGCCGAGGCGATCCGCCGGTTCTGGTCCGACGACACGCTGGAGCGCAGCACCATCGCCAAGGGGCTGCAGATCGAGGCCCGCTTCAACGCGCTCGTTGCCCGGTACCCCGACCACGGGCTCGTCGCCAAGGGCCGGGGCATGGCCCGCGGTCTGCAGTTCGGCTCCGGTGACCTCGCCGGCGCCGTGTGCGCGGAGGCCTTCGACCGCGGCCTCCTCGTGGAGACGTCCGGACCCGACAGCGAGGTCGTCAAGCTGCTGCCTCCGCTGACGCTCACCGACGAGGAGCTCGACCGCGGGCTCACGATCATCGAGGAGTCGGTCGCCGTCGTCCTCGGCTGACCTCTTGTCGCTGACCCCGGCCGGGGAGCACAATCCGGCCGGGGTCAGCCCTGTACCACCGCACCACCGCCCGGCCGTCCGACGGCACACCCCGACGAAAGAGACCACTCATGATCGTGCGCAAGATCAGCGACCTCGACGACACCGAGTTCGACATCCAGACCCCGAACTGGCGCTCCAAGCGCATCATCCTCGCCCGCGACAAGGTCGGCTTCTCGCTCCACGAGACGACGCTGTACGCCGGCACGGAGAACGAGTTCTGGTACGCCAACCACATCGAGGCCGTCTTCATCGTCGAGGGCGAGGGGACGATCACCGACCTCGGCACCGGTGAGACCCACGAGCTCGCCCCCGGCTCGATGTACCTGCTCAACGAGCACGACAAGCACGTCGTCCGGCCCCGGACGCAGATCCGGACCGTCTGCGTGTTCAACCCGCCGGTGACCGGCCGGGAGGTCCACGACGAGAACGGGGTCTACCCCCTCGTCGTCGAGGACTGACCCCCTCCCCGGGGTAACGCCGAGAGCGGAGTTGTTGCACGCAACAACTCCGCTCTCGGCGTTACGGGGACGGGCTACGTGAGGTCGGCGAGCCAGCGGAGCAGAATGCGGGCGCCGTACCCGGTGGGACCCTCGGGGATCTCGTCGCGCGCCTTGGTCGCGCGCCCCGCCCCCGCGATGTCCAGGTGCGCCCACGGGGTGTCCCCCGCGAAGTGCTGGAGGAACAGCGCCGCCGTGATCGACCCGCCCATCACGTGCGGGTCGCGGGACTGGTGGGAGATGTCGGCGACCGATGAGTCGAGACCCGCCCGGTAGGACTCCACGAGCGGGAGCCGCCAGGCCCGCTCGCCACTGTGCTCACCGGCAGCCTCCAGGGCGGCGGCGAGGGCGTCGTCGGTGCTGTAGAGCCCGGCGTGGGTCCGTCCCAGGCCGAGGGTGACGGCACCGGTGAGGGTCGCGACGTCGACGAGGACGTCGGGACGTTCCGTGTCCCGGACCCAGGCCATGGCGTCGGCGAGGACCATCCGGCCCTCGGCGTCGGTGTTCGACACCTCGATGGTCGTGCCGTCGTACGCCCGCACGACGTCGCCAGGACGGTAGGAGCTCGCGCCCACGGCGTTCTCGGCCAGTGCGAGCACACCGACGACCCGGTGCGGGAGCTGGAGCTCCGCGGCGGCGAGGACCGTCGCGAGTACCGCCGCGGCGCCCGCCATGTCGGTCTTCATCCCGACCATGGCGTCGCGCGGCTTGATGGAGATGCCACCGGTGTCGAACGTGATGCCCTTGCCGACGAGCGCGACCGTGCGGCCGCTGCCGCGCGACGAGGGTGCGTAGGTGACGGTGACCAGCCGGGGCGGGGTGGCCGAGGCCGACCCGACGGCCAGCAGTGCGCCCATCCCCTGCCGACGGATCCACGCGTCGTCGTGCACCTCGACGGAGACGCCGGGGAGCCCGGCGGCCAGCGCGAGCGCCTGCTCGGCCAGCCACTGCGGGGTCTTGACGTCGGAGGGTGTGGCAGCGAGGAACCGGGCCCGTACCGTGGCGGTGGCCGCGGTGCGGGTGGCGGCGATCGCGTCGTCGTCGCCGTCGTTGCCGAGGAGGACGAGGCGGGACGCGGCCGGTGTGCCGGGACGGGTGGACTGCCCGCGCCACGGCCCGCGGTAGGCGGTGAGCCAGAAGCCCTCGAGGAGGGCCGCGAGGCCGGTGCGCCCGGCGAGCGTGCCCACCGTCGTCACGACGGTGCCGAGCCCGACCGTCGCCCGGCAGAGGGCGGAGCCGACCTTGCGCATGGCGGCAGGGCCGGCGTCACCGACGCCGAGGACGACGAGCCGGCCGGGCAGGTCTCCCCAGCCGAAGTCCCGCCCGGGGAGCGGCCGCGGGAGGTCGAGGACGGCCGACTCGCCGGCCTTGCCGCTCAGCCGGTGGCGGGCGGCGAGGTCGACGAGGTCGATGCCGTAGCGCGCGGCGACGTCCGCCGCACCCGGCCGCGGGTCGATCCCGTCCTCACCGGGTCCGGGGGGCGCGACCGCGACGACGACCGCGTCGGCCTGCGCCAGCCAGTGCTGGTCACCGGCGAAGGTCCCGGCCGCGCCGTGGACCTCGGGCAGCTCGATGAGGCCGAGCTCACTCAGGGACGCCATGCGGTGGTCAGGAGGCGACGGCGCTGAGGGCCTCGCTGAGCTCGCCGGCCTCGGCGGGCGTCAGCTCGACGACGAGGCGGCCGCCGCCCTCGAGAGGAACACGCATGACGATGCCGCGTCCCTCCTTCGTGACCTCCATCGGCCCGTCCCCGGTCCTCGGCTTCATCGCAGCCATGTGGCACCCCATTCCAGTTCGATGTCGTGCCGCTTGGTCCGCGACACACCAGGGCTAGTCTAGTCCACCGCCCGGACGTGCGGTGGGGCCCCGAGCGGCAACTGCGCAGGTCGGGGCGCTGCGGGCACCGGTGCACCCCCGTCCCGAAAGCGGGCTCGGGGCGCTGCCGGCGGTCACTCGGCGGCCCCCGCCGCTTCCTCCGCGGTCCGCTCCCGCGACTCGGCCTCGTCCCGCATGAGGGCCAGGTGCCCCTGGACGCGCTCGACCGCCTCCTCCGCGGTGTCGACCACCTGGATGAGGTCGAGGTCGACCGCCGAGATCGTCCCGGCGTCGACCATCGTCGTGCGCACCCAGTCGAGCAGGCCGCCCCAGTACTCGCTGCCGACGAGGACGATCGGGAAGGAGCGGACCTTGCCCGTCTGGACGAGGGTCAGCGCCTCCCACAGCTCGTCCATCGTCCCGAAGCCGCCGGGCAGCACGATGAAGCCGAGCGCGTACTTGACGAACATCGTCTTGCGGGCGAAGAAGTACCGGAAGTTGACCCCGAGGTCCACCCACTCGTTCATGCCCTGCTCGAAGGGCAGCTCGATGCCGAGGCCGACGGACACGCCCTTCGCCTCGCACGCACCCTTGTTCGCCGCCTCCATGACGCCGGGCCCGCCGCCGGTGATGACGGCGTAGCCGGCCTCCACGAGCCGGCGGCCGACCTCCTCGCCCATGCGGTACGCGGCGGAGTCGGGGCCGCTGCGCGCGGAGCCGAAGACGCTGATGGCCGGACCGAGCTCGGCGAGCGCCCCGAACCCCTCGACGAACTCGCTCTGGATGCGCATGACGCGCCACGGGTCGGAGTGCACCCACTCCGCGTCCCCGTCCTTGGCCAGGAGCCGCTCGTCGGAGGTCTCCTCGGGGATCTGGGCGCCGCGCAGGCTGACCGGGCCCTTGCGGTAGACGTCGGCGTCGCGCCCGTCGCGGACGTGCGGCGGCCCACCGGCGGCGCCTGCGGACTGGGCGTGGCCGTTCTTGTTGTAGGACCGGGTCATGGAGCTCCTTCGGTGAGCCAGGCCTCCAGTGCGGTGGCGCAGGCGCGGATCTGGTCGGTGGGGCAGTGCTCGTCGTCGGCGTGGGCGAGGGACGGGTCCCCGGGCCCGAAGTTGACGGCAGGGACGCCGAGCGCCGCGAAGCGGGCCACGTCCGTCCACCCGTACTTCGGTGCCGGCCCGCCGCCGGTGACGGCGGTGACGGCGGTGATGAAGTCCGCGACCCCGGGGGCGTCGAGGCCCGGCCTGGCCCCGGCCGCGCCGTCGAGGACGGTGACGTCGTAGCCGGCGAACACCTCCCGGACGTGGGCCTCGGCCTCGGCGAGCGACCGCGACGGCGCGAAGCGGTAGTTGACCGTGACCTCGCACGCGTCGGGCACGACGTTGCCGGCGATGCCCCCCGTGATGCCGACCGCACTGAGCCCCTCGCGGTAGACGAGGCCGTCGACCTCGACGGCCCGCGGCTCGTACCCGGCCAGGCGGGTGAGGACAGGGGCGGCGAGGTGGATCGCGTTGACCCCGCGCCAGGCCCGCGCGGAGTGGGCGGCGCGCCCCGTCGTCGTGACGGAGACCCGCAGGGTGCCGTTGCAGCCGCCCTCGATGCCGCCGTTGCTCGGCTCGCCGAGCACGGCGAAGTCGGCGGTGAGCCACTCGGGGTGGGTGGCCGCGAGACGGCCGAGGCCGTTGCGGTCGGCCTCGACCTCCTCGTTGTCGTAGCAGACCCAGGTGACGTCCCAGGCGGGGTCGGTGAGACGGGCGGCGAGGTGCAGGGCGACGGCCACGCCGCCGAGCATGTCGACGCTGCCCCGCCCCCACAGCACCTCTCGCCCGTCGACCTGACGCAGCTCGCTGGGGAGGTTGCCCTGGACCGGCACGGTGTCGATGTGCCCGGCCACCACGGCCCTGCGTGCCCTGCCCAGGTGCGTGCGCGCGACGACGGCGTCCCCGTCCCGCAGCACCTCGAGGTGCCCCAGCGGCGCGAGCGCCGCCTCGATGGCGTCCGCCAGCGGCCCCTCGTCACCGGACACCGACGGGATGTCGCACAGCGCCCGCGTGAGGTCCACGACGTCGGCGGTGCGCAGGTCCGGCAGCGTCACGGCGCCCGTCGGCCGGGTCATGTGCACCTCCCTCACCGCCCCGTCTGGTGCAGCGTGCGGGCGGCCTCGGCGATCGACCCGCTGAGCGAGGGGTAGATCGTGTAGACGTTGGCGAGCTGGTCGACCGTGATCCGCTGGGTGACGGCCACGGCGAGCGGGAAGATGAGCTCGCTCGCACGCGGCGCGACGACGACACCGCCGATGACCGCGCCCGAGTGCCGGTCGGCCATGACCTTGACGAAGCCCTCGCGGATGCCGAGCATCTTCGCCCGCGGGTTGCGGGCCAGCGGCAGCTGGGTGACGACGGCGTCGACCTCACCGTCCTGCACCTCACGCTCGGTGACCCCGATGGTGGCGATCTCCGGCGCGGTGAAGATGTTCGCGGTGACGGCGTCGAGGTCGAGCGGGGAGACGGCGTCGCCCAGCGCGTGCCACATCGCCACCCGGCCCTGCATGGCGGCGACCGACGCGAGGGGCAGCACCCCGGTGCAGTCACCGGCGGCGTAGACGCGCACCGCCGTCGTCCGGGAGACCCGGTCGACCCGGATGTGGCCGCGCTCGGTGACCGCCACACCGACGTCCTCGAGCCCGAGCCCGTCGGTGTTGGGGACGCCGCCGACGGCGAGCAGGCAGTGGGAGGCGGGGATGACCCGGCCGTCGGTGAGCGTGACCGCGACGCCCGTGTCCGTGCGGTGCACGGCCGCGGCCCGCGAGCGGGAGAGCACGGTCATCCCGCGGCGGCGGAAGACCGTCTCGATGAGCTCGGCGGCGTCCTCGTCCTCACCGGGGAGCACGCGGTCGCGGCTGGACACGAGGGTGACGGGGACGCCGAGGCCGTTGTAGGCGCTGGCGAACTCGGCGCCGGTCACGCCCGAGCCGACGACGACGAGGTGCTCGGGCAGCTCGGTGAGGTTGTACATCTGGGCCCAGGTGAGGATGCGCTCGCCGTCGGGCTGCGCGTCGGGCAGCACCCGGGGGTGGGCGCCGGTGGCCAGGAGCACGATCTCTGCGACGAGCTCCTCCTCGCCGTCGTCCGTCGTCACGTGGACGGGGCGGGTCCCGTCGCTGCGGAGGTCACCGGCCAGCCGGCCGGTGCCGTCGACGACCCGGATGCCCTCCCGCTCCAGCCGGGCGCGGATGTCGTGGGACTGGCGCCCGGCCAGGTCGAGCACGCGGCGGTTGACCGCCGCCATGTCCACGGAGGTGCCCTCCGCGCCGCCGCGGATCCCGAGCTCGGCGGCGTCGTTGCTCGTCGTCATCCACTCGGCGGTCGCGATGAGCGTCTTGGACGGGACGACGTCGGTGAGCACGGCGGCCCCGCCCATGCCCTGGCACTCGACCACGCAGACCCGGGCGCCGAGCTGCGCGGCCACGAGGGCGGCCTCGTAGCCCCCGGGACCCCCGCCGATGATGACCACGCGGCTGCCGGCGCGCACCGGCGACTGACCGGCGGCCTCCTGGGTGCGGCGCCCCTCGGCGGGGGCGGGCGGCTCGGGGCGGTCCCCGGCGGGCTGGTGCTCGTCGGTCGTTGTGGTCACAGGTGGCATTGTGCCGCCTTTGTCCCGCGCCGTGCCCGCCCACACGCGCGGGCGGTAACGTCAGGGCATGGTCTCCCCCGTCGACGCACCGGATCCGCACGCGCCGTTCGCGCTGGCCCAGCAGGCCGCCGAGCGCCTGGCCGAGCTCACCGGCGTGGTTCGGCACGACGTCGCGCTCGTGCTCGGCTCCGGCTGGGGAGGTGCCGCCGACCTCCTCGGGGACACGGTCGCCGAGATCCCGGCCGAGCAGGTCCCCGGCTTCCACAAGCCGGTGGTCGCGGGCCACGGCGCCTCGATCCGCTCCGTCCGCATCGACGGCGACGACGGCGCACCGGACCGGTACGCGCTCGTCCTCGGGTCACGCACCCACTACTACGAGTCGCGGGACACGCGGGCCGTCGCCCACGGGGTGCGCACCGCGGCCGCCGCGGGCGTCCAGCGGCTCGTGCTCACCAACGGCTGCGGGGGCCTGGACCCGGCGCTGGTGCCGGGGACGCCCGTCCTCATCTCCGACCACATCAACCTCACCGGGGCGTCACCGCTCGAGGGTGCGACGTTCGTCGACCTCACCGACCTGTACTCCGCGCGGCTGCGTGCCGTCGCGCGCGAGGTCGACCCCACCCTCACCGAGGGCGTCTACGTCCAGCTGCCCGGGCCGCACTACGAGACCCCGGCCGAGGTCCGGATGACCGCGCTGCTCGGCGGCACGCTCGTCGGCATGTCGACGGCACTGGAGGCCATTGCGGCCCGGCACGTCGGCCTGGAGATCCTCGGCCTCTCGCTCGTCACCAACCACGCGGCCGGCATCAGCCCCGACCCCCTCTCCCACGAGGAGGTCATCGCGGCGGGCCGCGAGGCCGGCCCGCGCATCTCCGGTCTGCTGGCGCAGATCGTCCGCCGCATCTAGCACGCCTGTCGCATCGAGGAAGGATCACACAATGGACGTCGAGGTCATCCGGCGCTGGATCGCCGAGGACCCGGACCCGCGGACCGCGAACGAGCTCGGCATGCTCCTCGAGCGCGCCACCAGCGGCGGGCCACAGGCGGACGAGGCGCGCGCGGACCTGGAGGACCGCTTCTCCGGTCCCCTCGCCTTCGGGACCGCCGGGCTGCGCGGAGCGGTCGGCGGCGGACCCAACCGGATGAACCGCGCCGTCGTCATCCGGACCACCGCGGGACTGGCCGCGTGGCTCACCGAGCGGCTCGCCGGTGTCGCCCCACGCGTCGTCGTCGGCTACGACGCGCGCCACGGCTCGGAGCGCTTCGCCCAGGACGTCGCCGCCGTCGTCACGGGTGCGGGCGGGGAGGCGATGCTGCTGCCGGAGCCGGGACCCACGCCGGTCCTCGCCTACGCCGTGCGCTCACTCGGCGCCGACGCCGGTGTCATGGTCACCGCCTCGCACAACCCGAAGGAGGACAACGGCTACAAGGTCTACCTCGGCGGGCGGGTCGTCACCGACTCGGGACAGGGCGCCCAGCTCGTCTCACCGGCAGACGCGGAGATCGCCGCCCACATCGACGCCGCCCCGTCCGCCTCGGCCGTCCCGCTCCCCGCCGACGGCTGGCAGGTGCTCGACGGCACGATCACCGAGGACTACATCGCCCGCGTCGCGTCCCTCGTGCCCCACGGCTACGCCCGCAGCCTGCGCATCGTCTACACCCCGCTCCACGGGGTCGGCGCGAAGGTCGCCGTCGCCGCCCTCGACCGCGCCGGGTTCCCCGACGTCCGTGTCGTCGCCGAGCAGGCGGAGCCCGACCCCGACTTCCCGACGGTCGCGTTCCCGAACCCCGAGGAGCCCGGGGCACTCGACCTCGCCTACGTGCTCGCACGGCAGGAGGACGCCGACCTCATCATCGCCAACGACCCCGACGCCGACCGCTGCTCGGTGGCCGTACGTGACACCGCCGCGGCGCAGGGCTGGCGCCAGCTCACCGGCGACGAGGTCGGCGCGCTGCTGGGCAAGCAGGCCGCGATCACCGCGGCCGTCGCCGGCCGGGGGGTCCTCGCCAGCTCGGTGGTCTCCTCGCGGCTGCTCGAGCGGATCGCGGCCTCGCACGGCCTGGAGCACCGCACGACGCTCACCGGCTTCAAGTGGATCAGCCGCGTCCCCGGCCTCGTCTTCGGCTACGAGGAGGCACTGGGCTACTGCGTCGACCCGGAGGCCGTGCGCGACAAGGACGGCATCAGCGCCGCCGTGCGGGTCGCGCTGCTCGCGTCCCAGCTCGTCGACAAGGGGCTCACGCTCTCCGACGCGCTGGACGAGCTCGCCCTCCAGTACGGGCTGCACGCCACGGCCCCGCTCACGCTGCGGGTGTCGGACCTGTCGGTCATCCCGCAGGCGATGGAGCGGCTGCGGGAGCAGGGACCGTCGTCGCTCGCGGGCTCCCCGGTCGTCCGGACCATCGACCTCAGCGCGGGCGAGGACGGGCTGCCACCGACCGAGGGCCTGGTGTACCTCACCGCCCGCGGGGACCGGGCCGTCGTGCGGCCCAGCGGCACGGAGCCGAAGCTCAAGTGCTACCTCGAGGTCATCGAGCCGGTCACCGAGGCCGACCGGCTGCCCGCCACGCGCAGGGCGGCCGCGGAGCGCCTCGAGCGCATCCGCTCCGAGCTCGGCGCCCTCATCGGCCTCTGACCCACCCCGCCCGCCCCCCCTCGTTCACGCCGAGAGCGGAGTTGTTTCAGCAACAACTCCGCTCTCGGCGTGAATGTGCGAGGGGTCGGCCTCCGCTTTCGGGTGACGTTTGAGGGGTCAGCCGATGAGGTGCTCCATGGCGAGCTGGTTGAGGCGCACGAAGCGGTACTCGCGCGCGGCGGCGGCGTCGACGTCGAAGTCCTCGAAGGTGCTGCGGTCGGCGAGGAAGCCCTCGAGCGACTCGCCGTCGGCCAGCGTGGGCTGGGACAGCTCGAGCACGCCGGACTCCTCGAAGGCCTCCTGGACGCGCGGGTCGGCGCGGTAGGCCGTGGCCTTCTCGGCGAGCATGAGGTACATCGCCATGTTCGCCTCGGCCGAGTCCCACACGCCCTGCATGTGCTCGGTGCGCGAGGGCTTGTAGTCGAAGTGGCGGGGGCCCTCGTAGCGGGGGCCACCGCCCGGGAAGCCGTTCTCGAGGAGGTCGACGGTGAAGAAGGCGGAGAGCAGGTCGCCGTGACCGAAGACGAGGTCCTGGTCGTACTTGATGGACCGCTGGCCGTTGAGGTCGATGTGGAAGAGCTTGCCCGACCACAGCGCCTGCGCGAGGGCGTGGGTGTAGTTGAGGCCCGCCATCTGCTCGTGCCCGGTCTCGGGGTTGAGACCGACGATGTCGCCGTGCTCGAGCTCGGCGATGAAGCCGAGCGCGTGGCCCACCGTGGGCAGGAGGATGTCGCCGCGGGGCTCGTTCGGCTTGGGCTCCAGCGCGATGCGCAGGTCGTAGCCCTTGTCCTTGATGTAGCCGGCGACGGTGTCGATGCCCTCGCGGTAGCGGTCCAGCGCCGCGTTGACGTCCTTGACGCCGTCGTACTCGCTGCCCTCTCGCCCGCCCCACATGACGAAGGTGGTGGCGCCGAGCTCGGCGGCGAGGTCGACGTTGCGCAGCACCTTGCGCAGGCCGAAGCGGCGGACCGAGCGGTCGTTGGCGGTGAAGCCGCCGTCCTTGAAGATCGGGTGGCTGAAGGTGTTGGTCGTGACCATCTCGATGGTCAGGCCGGCGTCGTCCGTGGCCTGCTTGAAGCGGGTGAGGATGCGCTCACGCTCGGCGTCGTCGGCGCCGAAGGGGACGACGTCGTCGTCGTGGAAGGTGATGCCCCAGGCGCCGAGCTCGCCGAGCTTGGTGGCGTACTCCCAGGGGTCGAGCACGGGGCGGCTGGCTCCGCCGAACTGGTCCTGGGCGGGCCAGCCGACGGTCCACAGGCCGAAGGAGAAGCGGTCGTCGGGGGTGGGCTTGCGAACCATGGTGACTCCTCGTCGAGCGGGTTTTGTTTCGTAGCGCAATTTTATGGCGACGGCGGGGGCTGTCAAGCCACCGGGAGCCACGCGCTCGGCGCGGCGACGACGTCCCCGAGGGCAGCGTAAGCGCTACCCGTGAGCGCCGGCTCGCCGGCGAGGCCGGGCCGGATCGCGACGTCGAGCCACGGCGAGGCGAGCACGCGCCGGTGCAGCTCTCCCTCCAGGGAGTGCCGCAGGAGCGGGAGCAGGGAGATGAACTGCCCGCCGAGGACGACGTCGTCGACGTCGAGGAGGTTGACGACGTTCGCCAGCGCCACCCCGAGAGCCCGCCCCGCCCGCTCGACCGCATCCCGTGCCGGCCCGGCGGCCCTGGCAGCGTCGACGAGCGCGCGGACCGGGGAGTCGGCGTCCAGGCCGGCCGCCGCCAGCAGCGCGTCGCGGCCGGCGTACTGCTCGAGGCAGCCGGTGGCGCCACAGGTGCACCGCGGGCCGGCCGGGTCGACGAGCGTGTGCCCGATCTCCCCCGCCCAGCCGTGCCGGCCGCACACCGGCACACCGTCGACGACGGAGGACCCGCCGATGCCGATGTCCGCCGACACGTAGTAGAACGTGCGGCTGCCCGCGGGCCTGCCCGGCGCCTCGAGGGCGTGGGCCAGCGCGGCCAGGTCGGCCTCGTTCCCGACGACGAGGGGAGCTCCGAGGGCGAGGTACCCGCCCGGCTCGACCTCGCGCCAGCCGAGGTTGGGCGCCCGCAGCACCCGTCCGCCCGAGTCGACGAGGCCCGGGACGGCGAGCCGCGCCCCGACGAGCGCGGACCAGCGACCGGCGCTCGCATCGAGCAGGTCCCTGGCGAGGTGGCCGAGGCGGCCGAGCACCTGCGCGGGGTCGCTCCCCTCGAGGTGCTCGGGCACGACCAGCTCGGCGAGCACCGCGCCGCTGAGGTCGACGAGCCGTGCGCCGAGGTAGCGCGGAGAGACCTCCAGCCCCAGGCCGGCCAGGGTGCCCCGCGCGGGCGTCAGCGGGGTCGCCGGCCGCCCGCGGCCCACGATCTGGGGCGGGAGCTCGCGCAGCACCCCACCGGCGAGGAGCTCGTCGACGAGTCTCGAGACGGTGGACCGGGTGAGCCCGCTTGCAGCGGCGATCGCAGCCCGGGAGACTGGCTCCGCGGCGGCGAAGGCGAGCGTCGTCACCACGGAGAGGTTCTGGTCGCGCAGGGAGGCCTGCCCGACACCTGCGGTGAGGGGCGCGAGCGAGTCGCGGCGCGTGTCGTCGGCGGCCGTCATGTCTTGACCATACCGACCGAGGGCTGGTTAAGGTTTACGAGATAACAATCTCGTCCCGAAGAGGTGGCGTCATGTCCTCCCCGTCCTCCCGCCGGCTCGTCGCCGGGATCGACAGCTCGACCCAGTCCTGCAAGGTCGTCGTCAGGGACGCCGACACCGGTGAGCTCGTCCGTTCCGGGCAGGCGAAGCACCCGGACGGCACCGAGGTCGACCCCGAGGCGTGGTGGCAGGCACTGCAGAAGGCGCTCGCCCAGGCCGGCGGCCTGGGCGACGTCGCGGCCGTCGCCGTCGGCGGCCAGCAGCACGGGCTCGTCGCCCTGGACGAGGCCGGCGCGGTCATCCGTCCGGCCCTCCTGTGGAACGACACCCGCTCCGCGCAGGCCGCCGCCGACCTGGTCGCGGAGCTCGGCGAGGGCGACGTCGTGGCCGGCCGGCGCGCGTGGGTCGAGGCCATCGGGTCGGTTCCGGTCGCGTCGCTCACCGTGGCCAAGCTGCGCTGGCTCGCCGACCACGAGCCGGACAACGCGGCGCGGCTCGCGGCCGTCGCGCTGCCTCACGACTGGCTGACCTGGCGCCTCGCCGGCACCGGGGTGCTGGAGGACCTCGCGACCGACCGGTCGGACGCGTCGGGCACCGGCTACTTCGACCCGGCCGGGAACACCTACCGCCGCGACCTGCTCGACCGCGCCCTGCGCCGTGCGGCCGACGTCGTGCTGCCCCGCGTGCTCGGCCCCTCCGCCTCCGCCGGTCAGGTCGACGGGACGGGTGCACTGCTCGGCCCCGGGGCGGGCGACAACGCCGCCGCGGCGCTCGGGGTGGGCATGGGCCCGGGTCACGTCACCATCTCGCTGGGCACCTCCGGCGTCGTCTCCGCCGTCGCCACCGACCCGGTGCGCGACCCGAGCGGCCTCGTCACCGGCTTCGCGGACGCCACGGGCAACTTCCTGCCGATGGCCACGACGCTCAACGCCTCGCGCGTGCTCGACGCGACCGCCCGGCTCCTGGGCGTCGACCACGCCGGTCTCAGCGAGCTCGCCCTGGCCGCCCCGCCGGGCGCCGGAGGGCTCGTGCACGTCCCGTACCTCGACGGCGAGCGCACCCCCAACCTGCCGGACGCGACCGGGTCCCTGCGCGGGATGACCCGGGACTCGATGACCCGGGAGAACCTGGCGCGGGCCGCCGTCGAGGGCATGCTGTGCCATCTCGCCGAGGGCATGGCGGCGGTGCAGGCGCAGGGTGTCGAGGTCCGACGGATCAGCCTCATCGGCGGCGCGGCCCGCTCGGAGGCGGTCCAGCGCATCGCGCCGGCCGTCCTCGGGCAGGACGTCGAGCTTCCCGAGCCGGGCGAGTACGTCGCCGACGGTGCTGCCCGGCAGGCGGCGTGGGTGCTCGCCGGGTCCGAGGAGCCGCCGTCGTGGGCGACGGGCGCGACCCGCACGCTCACGGCCGAGCCCACCCCCGAGGTCCTCGAGCGCTACCGCGCCGAGGCCGCCCGCGTCCTCGAGGAGCTCACCGGCTGACGGTCCCGCTCCCGGCGCGCGACCCTGTGCGCGCCGGGAGCGGGGCGCTGGTCAGTCGAAGACCGGGCCCTGCGTGCGGGTGCGCTTGAGCTCGAAGAAGCCGGGCGTCCCGGCGACGAGGACGCAGCCGTCCCACAGCCTGCCGGCGGCCTCCCCTTTGGGCGCGGGGGTGATGACGGGTCCGAAGAACGCGACGTCGTTGAAGGCGACGACTGGGGTGCCGACGTCCTCGCCCACCTTGGAGATCCCCTCCCGGTGGGAGGCGCGCAGCGAGTCGTCGAGCTCGTCGGAGGTCGTGTAGCGCACGAGCTCCTCCGGCAGGTCGACCTCGGCGAGCGCCTCGGTGAACACCGAGACGTCCCCGGTGTCCCGCCCGCCCGGGTGGTAGCGGGTGCCGAGGGCGTCGTACAGCGGCTTGACGACGTCCTGGCCGTGCAGCTCGCGGGCCGCGTTGACGAGGCGTGCCGGGCCCCAGGCCTTGGTCATCGACCTGCGGTAGCCCTCGGGGAGGTCGCGCCCCTCGTTGAGCACGGAGAGCGACATGACGTGCCACCGCACGGTCACCGGCCGGACCTGCTCGACCTCACCCATCCACCGCGACGTCATCCACGCCCACGGGCAGGTCGGGTCGAACCAGAAGTCCGCGACGTCCCTGGTGGTCCTGTCCTCGCTCATGTACTCCTCCTCGGTCTGGGTACGCCGGCGTCCGCGCGCCGCCTCGTGCAGCCTAAGCCGCGGGCGGCGCGTGACGCCGCCGCTACCGGGCCGTGAGCAGGGCACGGACGTGCGCCGGGTCCGGGTTGGTCAGTGCCCGGCCGTCGACCACGACCGTCGGGACGGTCTCGTTCCCCTCGTTGACGCTCCGGACGAAGGCCGCGGCCTCGGCGTCGCGCCAGATGTCCACCCAGGTCGCGCGGTGCCCGGCGCGGCCGAGCCGAGCCCTGAGCCGTGCGCAGAAGACGCATCCCGGGCGCCAGTACACGACGACCCCCCACTCGCCCGGCGGCCGCTCCATGACCTGCGCGTGCCGCGCGCCTCCCCCGCCCTGCCACGGGCCGAGCCACCACGTGAGGGCCAGCCCCACCAGGCCGTAGACCGCGGCTGCCGCGACGCCGCCGTCCGCCAGGGCGTCGACGACGAGGAGGACGGTGCCGCCGAGCATCGGGAGCCAGAGCCAGCGCATGCCCACCAGCATGGCACCGGGCGGGGCCTGCCGGACGGGCCCCCGCCGGTGAACGACCAGGCTCTCGCCGGCAGGGGAATCGACGTGTGTCCGCCGTGACCGGCGTGGCAGGATCGAGGCGGCCCCACCCGGCCGATCACCACCGCCGAAGGAGAGACCGTGCCCGGAGAGAACCTCACCCGCCAGGAGGCCGAGGAGCGGGCCGCGCTCGTCGCCGTCGAGTCCTACGACGTCGACCTCGACCTCACCCGCGGGACACGGGTCTTCGCCTCCCGCACGATGATCACCTTCACCGCCGAGCCGGGCGCGAGCACGTTCGTCGACCTCATCGCCGACGCCGTCCACGAGATCGAGCTCAACGGCCGCCAGGTGGACCCCCGGGCGTGGGACGGCGCGCGCATCGCCGTCGACGGGCTCGCCGAGCGCAACGAGCTGCTCGTCGTGGCGGACGCCCGCTACATGCACACCGGTGAGGGGCTGCACCGCTTCGTCGACCCGGTCGACGAGGAGGTCTACCTCTACAGCCAGTTCGAGGTCGCCGACTCGCGCCGGGTCTTCGCGGTCTTCGAGCAGCCCGACCTCAAGGCCAGCTTCCGCTTCACCGTGCGGGCCCCGGAGCACTGGACCGTCGTGTCCAACTCCCCCACCCCGGAGCCGCAGCCCGTCGCGGGCGAACCGGGCGCGGCCGTCTGGACCTTCTCGCCCACGCCGCGGATCTCCAGCTACGTCACCGCCGTCGTCGCCGGGCCCTACCACCGGGTCGGCGGGGAGCTCACCAGCTCCGACGGCCGGACGATCCCGCTGGGCGTGTACTGCCGCGCGTCGCTCGCCGAGCACCTCGACGCCGAGAACATCATGGACACCACCCGGTCCGGCTTCGCCTTCTTCGAGGAGGCCTTCGACCGTCCCTACCCGTTCGAGAAGTACGACCAGCTCTTCGTCCCGGAGTTCAACGCCGGCGCGATGGAGAACGCCGGCGCGGTGACCTTCCTGGAGAACTACGTCTTCCGCTCCAAGGTGCCCGAGGCGACGCGCGAGCGGCGGGTCGTGACGATCCTGCACGAGCTCGCCCACATGTGGTTCGGCGACCTCGTGACGATGCGCTGGTGGAACGACCTGTGGCTCAACGAGTCCTTCGCCGAGTTCATGTCCACCCTCGCCACCGCCGAGGCCACCGAGTGGAGCGACGCGTGGACGACCTTCTCCTCGCTGGAGAAGTCCTGGGCCTACCGGCAGGACCAGCTGCCCTCGACGCACCCGATCGTCGCGGAGATCCGTGACCTCGAGGACGTCGAGGTCAACTTCGACGGCATCACCTACGCGAAGGGCGCCTCGGTGCTCAAGCAGCTCGTCGCGTGGGTCGGCCGCGACGCGTTCCTCGCCGGGGTGCGCCGGTACTTCGCCACCCACGAGTGGGGCAACACCGAGCTGCGGGACCTGCTCACCGAGCTCGAGGCGACGAGCGGCCGTGACCTGTCGGCGTGGTCGCGGGTGTGGCTGGAGGAGGCCGGCCTCACCCTGCTGCGACCGGAGGTCGCCACCGACGACGACGGCGTCATCACCTCCTTCGCCGTCACCCAGGAGGTGCCCGCCGAGCACCCGGTCCAGCGCCCGCACCGCCTCGTCGTCGGCGGGTACGACGTCGTCGAGCGCGACGGCACCACCCGCCTCGAGCGCACCGTCCGCGTGGAGACCGACGTCGACGGCGAGCGCACCGAGATCCCCGAGCTCGTCGGGCGGCGGCGGCCCGACCTCCTCCTCGTCAACGACGAGGACCTCGCCTACGCCAAGGTGCGGCTGGACGAGCAGTCCCTGCGGACCGCCGTCGCGCACCTCGCCGACTTCGAGGACTCCCTCACCCGTTCCCTCGTGTGGGGCGCCGCGTGGGACATGACCCGCGACGGCGAGCTCCCTGCCCGCGAGTACATCGAGCTCGTCCTCGGCAACGTCGCGTCCCAGACCGACTCGACCGTGCTGCTCGTCCTCCTGCGCCAGCTCAGCCTCGCGCTGCGCGCCTACACCGCCCCGGAGACTCGCCGCGAGCTCACACCCCGCGTCGTCGACCGGCTGTGGGAGCTCGCCCGCACGGCCGCGCCGGGCTCCGACGCGCAGCTCCAGCTCGTGCGGGCCTTCGCCGACGAGGCGGCGACCGACGAGCAGCTCGACACCGTCGCCGGGCTGCTCGGGGGCAGCTCCACGCTCGAGGGCCTCGAGGTCGACACCGACCTGCGCTGGGCCCTCCTCACGGCACTCGCCGCGGGCGGGCGCGCCGGTGAGGAGCAGATCGCGGAGGAGTCGCGGCGCGACGCGACGGCGGCGGGCCGACAGGCGGGCGCGCGCGCCGGGGCCATCATCCCCACCCGGGAGGCCAAGGAGAGCGTGTGGCAGTCGGTCGTCGAGGACGAGCGGCTGCCCAACGCCCTGCAGGACGCCGTCATCAGCGGCTTCGCCGACGTCCACGACCGCTCGCTGCTCGTGCCCTTCGTCGACCGCTACTTCGACTCCCTCGAGCGCGTGTGGCGTGAGCGGACCAACGAGATGGCCCAGAACATCGTCACCGGCCTGTACCCCTTCGCGCTGGCCGGCCTCGCCGACGAGCACGGGGTGGACGTGCTGGCCCGGACCGACGAGTGGCTCGCGGCGCACCCCGAAGCCCCCGCCGGCCTCGTGCGCCTGGTGACCGAGGACCGTGACGCGGTCCGCCGGGCCCTGGCCGCGCAGGACACCGACCGCGCGGCACGGCAGTGACACCGGCGCTCCCCGCGCTGCTCGCCGCCCGCCGCACGGTCGGACGCCGGGAGTTCGACTTCTCCCGGCAGGTCGCCGTCATGGCGATCGTCAACCGGACGCCGGACTCCTTCTGGGACCGGGGGGCGACCTTCGCCCTCGACCGCGCCGTCTCCGCCGCCCTCGCGGCCGTCGACGACGGCGCGGACTGGGTCGACGTCGGAGGGGTGCCGTTCTCCCCGGACACCCCCGAGGTCTCCGTCGCCGAGGAGAGCGACCGGGTCGTCCCGCTCGTCGCGGCGATCGCCGAGCGCAGCGACGTCGTCATCTCCGTCGACACGACCCGCGCGCCGGTCGCCGCCGCGGCGATCGCGGCCGGGGCCAGCGTCGTCAACGACACGAACGGGGTCCGGGACCCCGCGATGGTCGAGCTGCTGAGCGAGGGGCGGGCCGCTGTCGTCGTCACCCACTCCCTCGCCGCCCCGCACACGCACCTCCCGAGCCCACGCTACGGGGACGTCGTCGGCGAGGTCGCGACGTTCCTGCGCGAGCGGGTCGACGCGCTCACGGCGGCGGGCATCCCGGCCGACCGGCTGTTCATCGACCCCGGCCCCGACCTCAACAAGAACACCGCGCACACGCTCGAGCTGCTGCGCCGGCTGCCCGAGATCACCTCGATCGGGCTGCCGGTGCTCGCGGCCGTGTCGAACAAGGACTTCATCGGCGAGACGCTCGACCGTCCGCCCGGCGACCGCCTGCCGGGGTCGCTGGCCGCCACCACGCTCGCCGTCGCTGCGGGCGCACGGGTGGTCCGCACCCACCAGGTGGCCGCGACGGTCGACGCCGTCCGGCTCACCGAGGCCGTGCTCGGCCTGCGCGAACCGGCCTACCTGCGGCACAACGTCTGAGGAGGAGCATGCTCGGGGTCGAGGACCTTCTCGCGGCCTACGGCCGGGACCGCTCGCGCCGCTGGGTGCGGGCCAACGTCGTCGCCAGCCTGGACGGTGCGGCCACGCGCGGTGGGTTCGCCGGCCCCCTCGGGGACGCCGAGGACCAGCTCCTGCTGCGCACCCTGCGCCGGCTGGCCGACGCGGTCGTCGTCGGTGCCGGCACCGTACGCACCGAGGGCTACGGCGGTCTCGGGCTGGACGAGGCCGCCGTGGCCTGGCGCCGCTCGCAGGGCCTGAGCGACGTGCCGCCGCTCGTCATCGTGTCCTCGGCGCTCAACCTGGAGCCCGGCGCGGAGGTGTTCACCGCGCCCGGCCCACGGCCGGTCGTCGTCACCCACGGCGACGCACCGGCGCCCCGGCGCGAGCGGCTCAGCGGCGTGGCGGAGGTGGTCGTCTGCGGCGAGCACGAGGTGGAGCCGCAGCGGCTGCTCGCCGAGCTCGCGGCCCGCGGGATGTCGCAGATCCTCACCGAGGGAGGGCCGCGGCTGCTCGCCGCGCTGCTCGAGGCGGACGTCGTCGACGAGCTGTGCCTCAGCCTCGCCCCGACCCTCGAGGGCGGGGACGCCGTCCGGGTCGCCCACGGCAGCCACGCCGTCGGCCGGCGGATGCGCCTGGGGCACGTGCTCCCCGGCGAGCGGATGCTCTTCCTGCGCTACGAGCGGGACCGCTGAGGGGCGAGCGCGGTGAGGTCCGCCGTGACCGCGTCGGCACCCGCCCGGGTGAGCGCGCCGGCGCCCAGGCTGGTGGTCACCCCGACGACGAGCCCGACGCCCGCACCGCGTGCGGACGCCAGCCCGGCGAGGGAGTCCTCCGCGGCGAGGCACTCGGCGGGAGCGGCACCGAGGCGTTCGGCGCCGCGCAGGAAGGGGTCCGGCGCGGGTTTGCCGACGGGTGTGTCCTCGGCGGTCACCAGCCGGACGCCGAGGTCGGCGACGCCGAGCAGCTCCAGTGCCTGTTCCGCCCACGGGCGGAACGCGGAGGTCACGAGCGACACGGGCAGGTCCTGCTCGCGCCACCCGCGGATCGCCTCGGCGGCACCGGGCACCGCGGTGGGCGGCGCCGCGACGGGGTCGACGTGCTCGATGACCGCCTCGGTGAGTGCGACGGGGTCCTCCCCGCGCCACGGGCCGTCGATGGCGGCGAAGGACTCGTAGCCGCGGCGGCCCATGAACTGGCGGACCACGTCCTCGGGCACGTCCCAGCCGCGCGAGGCGAAGTACGCCGCGAAGGCGGCACGCTGCATGGGCTCGGAGTCCACCAGCGTGCCGTCGAGGTCGAGCAGGACCGCGGCCCCGGGCCGGCGGAGGAACGCGCCGACCCGGGACCGCAGGTCCTCGGGGGCAGTCAGCCCCACGTGAAGAGCTCGTCGCCGGCGACCACCTGCGCACCGGGCTCGACGGCGAGGGAGAGGGACTCCTCCGTCCCCTCGAGCGCGACGACGGGGCTCACCGGGGAACGGCCGCCGGTCTTCACCTCGGTGGGGTGCCAGCTGACGAGCCGCTGGCCCGCCGTGACGGTGTCCTTCTCCTGCGCGTGGAGGGTGAAGCCCTGGCCCTCGAGCTGGACGGTGTCCAGTCCGAGGTGCACGAGCACGCCCTTGCCGTCCGCGGTGACCACGACGAAGGCGTGGGGGTGCAGCTTGACGATCGTGCCGTCGACCGGGGAGACGACGTCGACCTCGCCTGCGCCGTCGGGGTCGATGGCGATCCCCGGGCCGACGATCGACCCCGCGAAGACGGGGTCGGGGACGTCGGTCATGGCGACGACGGTGCCGGCGACGGGTGCGAGGACCCGCACGCTCACCGAAGGTCCTCGATGTCCTCGACGATGTTGTCCGCCTCGGGGCCGACGACGACCTGCACGGCGCTGCCCTGCTGGACGACGCCGAAGGCCCCGGCGGCGCGCAGCCCCGCCTCGTCCACCTTGCTGGAGTCCTCGACCTCGACGCGGATACGGGTGATGCACGCCTCAAGGTCGACGATGTTCTCGTTCCCACCGAGGGCCGCGAGGATGGACTCTGCCTTGCTCATGATCTGCTCCTCATCCACGGCCGCGGCCGTGTGTCGATGACGGGCGCGCGCTGCGCCGTCGCGTAGGGAAACCTTAACTGGTCCAGACGTGCCCGGCGTGGTGACCTCACGCGTCGTCGACGTGACGCCAGGACTCCTCGCTCAGCTCGCCGAGCAGGGCGTCGAGCTCCGGGCCCACGACGACCTGGACGACGTGGCCGCGCTGGACCGACCCGTGCGCCCCCGCGGCCCGCAGGGCCCCGGCGTCGACCTGGTCGGGGTCCTCGACCTCCACCCGCAGCCGCGTGACGCAGGACTCGAGCTCGCGGATGTTGTCGATGCCGCCGAGCCCGGCCAGCATCGCGTGGATGTCCTTCACGCCAGTCCCTCCTCGGGGGTCGGTCGGTGTGCCCGCGCGCGGACAGGGTCGAGGCGGCGCCGTGACGGCACGAGGGTGGGCCCCGGCGCGCTGACGGGCACCCACAGCGAGTATCGGTCAGACCGGTAGATCGAGACGGCGTAATCGACGGCGCGGTCACCGCTGAAGGTCCGCCGCCGGATCTGCAGTCCGGCCGTGCCCGCCTCCAGCCCGAGGTGGCCGGCGACCTCCGGCTCGAGCTGGACGGCCTCGATGACGTCCTCCCCCCACGTCGGGGCGAGGCCGCGGTCGGTCAGTGCGTCGTAGACGCTGGGAGCAGGGGCGAGGTCGAGCAGGTCCGGCGCCAGGCCGGCCGGTACCCAGTTCTCCTCGACGGCCATCGGCAGGCCGTCGGCCAGGCGCAGCCTGCGGAGGTAGAACACCTCGGCACCGGGCGCGAGGTCGAGCGCGTCGGCGAGCTGCGCGGATGCCGCCGTGCGGTCCGCGGCGAGGACCCGCAGGGACGGCTCCATCCCCCGCCGTCGCATCTCCTCGGGGAAGGAGACGAGGCGCAGCTGGAGGTCGACCTTGGGCTGAGCGACGAAGGTGCCCCGGCCCTGGACCCGCTCGAGCAGCCCCTCGACCACCAGCGCGTCGACCGCCTGGCGCACCGTCATCCGGGAGACGCCGAACTGCTCGCACAGCTCGCGCTCGGAGGGGATCGCCGCCCCGACCGCGAGGCCGCCGGCGATGAGTCCGCGGAGGTGGTCACGCACGGTGAGGTACTTCACTGGCCGTCCCACCTTCCCGTCACCGGATCGTGACAAACCGCCGCGATGGCGCGCCCGCGCGGTGCTTGACACGCACGATCATATGAGGATTCAGTATGCACAACTGGTCCAGACATCCTCCACGGGACGTCCACACCGGGTCGTCCCGGGCACCGCCCGGGACAGGAATGCTCGCGACGGCACCCCCCGCCGTCGCCCTCGACGAGGAGCCTGACGTGACTGCAGCCACCGCCGGTGCCGGTTCGGCCCCGGCCAAGAAGGAAAAGAAGCCCATCCCCGGCTTCGCCCAGCTCCAGCGTGTGGGCCGGTCCCTCATGCTGCCCATCGCCTCCCTGCCCGCCGCCGGCATCCTCCTGCGCCTCGGTCAGCCCGACATGCTCGGCACCGACGGCGTCGCGGGCTGGTCGGGCATGGGCTGGATGGAGCCTGTCGCCGCGGTCCTCGGCGCCGCCGGCAACGCCCTGTTCGCCAACCTGGCGCTGCTGTTCGCCGTCGGTGTGGCGGTCGGCTTCGCCCGCAAGTCCGACGGTTCGACCGCGCTGGCGGCCGTGATCGGCTACCTCGTCCTCGTCGAGGTGCTCACCGTGCTCGCCCCCATGAGCGCCCCCTGGGGTGGCACGTTCGGAGGCGGCGCCGAGGGCGAGGAGACGATCAACTACGGCGTCCTCGGCGGCATCGTCATCGGTATCGTCGCCGCGCTCCTGTACCAGCGCTTCTACCGGATCAAGCTGCCTCCCTACCTCGCGTTCTTCGGCGGGCGGCGCTTCGTCCCGATCGTCACCGCCTTCACCGCGGTGTTCATCGCGGTGATCTTCGCCTTCATCTACCCGCTGTTCAACGCCGTCATCACCGGCTTCGGCGAGTGGGTGACCAACCCGGGCAACTCGGTCCTCGGCGGGTTCGTCTTCGGTACCGTCAACCGGCTGCTCATCCCGTTCGGGCTGCACCACCTGCTGAACAACCTGCCGTGGTTCCAGTTCGGTGAGTACGAGATCCCGGGGACCGACGAGGTCGCCCGAGGCGACATCTTCCGCTTCCTCGCGGGCGACGAGACCGCGGGCATCTTCATGACGGGCTTCTTCCCGATCATGATGTTCGCCCTGCCGGCCGCCGCGCTGGCGATCTGGCACACCGCCAAGCCCTCCCGCCGCAAGGTCACCGGCGGCATCATGGTGTCGGTCGCCCTCACGGCGTTCCTCACCGGTATCACCGAGCCGCTCGAGTTCGCGTTCGCCTACGTGGCGTTCCCGCTGTACGTGGTGCACGCGCTGCTCACGGGCTCGTCCCTGGCGATCGTCAACGCGCTCGACATCCGCAGTGGGTTCACCTTCTCCGCCGGTGCGATCGACTACCTGCTCAACTTCCGCATCGCGGAGCAGCCGCTGATGATCATCGTCATCGGGCTCGTCTACGCGGTCATCTACTACTTCCTGTTCCGCTTCATCATCACCAAGTTCAACCTCAAGACCCCGGGTCGTGAGGACGACGGCGAGGACGGCGCCTCCGGGCCGTCGATCTTCGACGAGGCACAGGAGGCGGCCGCCGTCTCCACCGGCAAGCGTGCCGCCGAGGACGAGGCGGGCGACGCCGCGAGGGAGCCGGGCAAGGCCCTCCCCGAGGAGGCGCGCGACAAGCGCGACACCGGCACCGTGCTCCCCGAGTCACGGCGCGACCGCTAGCAGCACCCTCCGCGGACCACCGCGGGCACGCCAGGGGCCCGGCACCAGCAGGTGCCGGGCCCCTCCGCGTCCCAGCCGAACCGGGGTCAGTGGTGGTCGGCGAGCTCCTGACGGACCACGCGGACCAGCGAGCGCAGCCGCGCGACGCCGGGCAGGTCCTCGACGAGCACGACGTTCTCCGAGCCGTCGGCCAGCGGCAGCTTCCAGTTCGGGTACTCGGTGTCGGTGCCCGGCTGGTTCTGCGCCCGCCGCTCCCCCACCGCGTCGACGAGCGCCACGCCGATGAGCCGCGAGGGCGTGCGCGTGACGTAGGCGTGCAGCGCCTCGACCAGCTGACGCTCCGTGGGGCTGTCCGGCAGCAGGTCGTACTCCCGCAGGCGGCCGACCATCCGCTCGCGCTCCCGGCGGGCCGCGGCGCGCACGATGGGTGCGGGCTCGGTGAGCACGCCCAGCCGCTCCCGCAGGTCGACGTGCTCCTCGGCGAGGTACCCCGCCGTCGGTGGGAGGTCGTGGGTGTTGACGGTGGCCAGGACGAGCTCGCGGTACCGCTCCGGGCGCAGGGGGGCCTCGCCGTCCTCCTTCTCGAACCAGAGGACGGAGGTGCCCAGCACGCCGCGCTCGGCGAGGTAGTCGCGCACCCACGGCTCGACGGTGCCGAGGTCCTCGCCGATGACGACGGCGCCCACGCGCTGGGCCTCGAGGAGCAGCACGCCGACCATCGCCTCGTGGTCGTAGCGCACGTAGGTGCCCTCGCCCGCACCGTGGCCGTCGGGGATCCACCAGAGCCGGAAGAGACCCAGGATGTGGTCCACCCGCAGCGCGCCGGCGTGACGCAGCACCGTCCGCAGCATGTCGCGGAAGGGGGCGTAGCCGGCGCGGGCCAGCGCATCGGGGCGCATCGGGGGCTGGGACCAGTTCTGGCCCTGCTGGTTGTACATGTCCGGCGGGGCGCCGACACCGATGCCGCGTGCCAGGACCTCGCTCATGCTCCACGCGTCGGCACCGCTCGGGTGCACCCCGACGGCGAGGTCGTGCATGATCCCGATCGCCATCCCGGCCTCGCGGGCCGTGCGCTGCGCCTCGGCGAGCTGGGTGTCGGCCACCCACTGGAGCCACACGTAGTAGTCGACGCGGTCCGCCAGCTCGACCCGCGCGCGGTAGACGGCCGGGGAGGACAGGTCGTCGAGCTCCGCCGGCCAGTCACCGCCGTCGTACTTCTCCACGAGCGCGCACCACAGCGCGAAGTCCTCCAGGCCCTGTCCCTGCTCGGCCCGGAACGCGTCGAGCTGCCGCTGGCGCGCCGGTGAGCGGCCTGCCGCGTAGATGACCTCGAGCGCCTGGCTCTTGGCCGACCACGCGGCGTCGCGGTCGATCGGGCTCGGGTCGCCGGCCGCGGGGCGCACGTCCTCGGCGGCCCACTCCACCAGCGCCCGCTGCGGGCCCGGGAGGTAGGCCGCCTCGCGGATGTCCTCCGGGCGCACGTAGAGCGGGTTGACGAAGCGCCGGGTCACCGGCAGGTACGGCGACGGCGTCATCGGCCCGACCGGCTCGGCCGCGTGCAGCGGGTTGATGAGGAGGAAGTCGGCGCCCTCGGTCCCGAAGAAGCTGACGAGCTCGGTGAGGTCGGCGAGGTCGCCCACGCCCCACGACGTCCGCGAGCGCACGGAGTAGAGCTGGGCCATCACTCCCCACGCCCGGTCCGGGACGTGGGCGGGCGCCGTCAGTGCGTCGGGCGTGACGGCCAGGGTGCAGCGTGCGGCGTCCTGCCCCTCGACGACGGCGACGATCTCGTGCCAGCCCAGCGGCAGGTCCGCCGGGACCGCGAAGGTCGCCTGCCCGGTGCGGACCCCGTCGACGTCGCGCGGGTCGACCCACACGGGCAGCTGCTCGAGCTCGCGCCGTCCACCGTCCTCGAGGGACACGTGGACGCTGACGGCTGCGCCGTCGGGGAGGTGGACGGGCAGCCGCTGCTCCCGGCCCTGGCGGACGACGACGCTGGGCGGCAGGACCGAGCGCCAGGGTGCGAGCTCGACGGCGGCGAGCGCCGCGGCCACGTCCTCCTCCGCCTCGACCACGACGCCGAGCGCGGCGAGGACGCCGCGGATCGTGGAGGCGGGGACGGTGCGGTGCTCACCCGTGTAGTCCCAGAAGTCGGTCGCCACGCCGTACGCTGCCGCCAGCCGCTGGAGGTCCTCGCTCGGCAGGTCGGTGACCTGCGCCGGCGACGGTGTCGTGTTCACGTGCTCAGCTGCTCCTCGGGCTTGGCGTCTCGGCTGCCTGAGGCATCCGGTCCTTCCGCGTGATCTTGCCAGACAGAGCGGGGATCCCGCGTCCCGGCCGCGCCCGCTCCAGCGGCGCGGACGATATGGTCGAGGCGGCGGGCCGGCTGGACAGCAGGTGCACCCACGCACCCCGAGCACCCGGGTCGTCGGGACGGCCGGGCACGAGCACCCTGGGCGAGGGCGCACAATAGGACAGCATGGCACCACGTGACGGGAGCACCCACCTTGAGCACTGAGCACGCCAACCGCACCAACGTCCGGGGCATCGGTGTGAGCCCGGGACGCGCCGCCGGACCGGTGGCCCAGCTCGCGGGGGCCATCGACCCACCCCCACAGGGTGAACGGCTCGCCGAGGACGCGGACGTCGAGGCGGCGGCCGAGTCGATCGCCACCCACGCCGCCGCGGTCGCGGACCAGCTCAACACGCTCGCGGAGTCCGCCGAGGGGGAGGCCGCCGAGATCCTCACGACGACCGCGCAGATGGCCGCCGACCCGACGCTCGTCAAGGCGGCCCAGGCCAAGGTGCGCGATCAGCGCACGAGCCCGGCGCTCGCCGTCTGGGAGGCCGCGGACGCCGTCGCCGAGCAGCTCGGCTCGCTGGGCGGCTACATGGCCGAGCGTGCCCGCGACGTGCGGGACGTGCGCGACCGGGTCGTCGCCAGCCTCCAGGACCTGCCCATGCCGGGCATCCCGCAGCGTGAGGAGCCCTTCGTGCTCGTCGCGCTCGACCTCGCGCCGGCGGACACCGCCCTGCTGGACCCCGCCAAGGTGCGGGCCATCGTCACCACCGAGGGCGGGCCGACGTCCCACACGGCGATCCTCGCCCGCTCCCTCGGAATCCCGGCTGTCGTCGGGGCCTCCGGCGCGGTCGAGGTCCTCGAGGAGGGCCGGATGGTCCTCGTCGACGGCGCGGCCGGCACCGCCGTGCTCGACCCGACCCCCGAGGAGGTCACCGCGGCCGAGGCGCTCGCCGCGCAGGTCCGCACCTTCGACGGCCACGGCCGCACGAGCGACGGCAAGCACATCCAGCTGCTCGCGAACGTCGGCGAGCCGGCGGGCGCCGGCAAGGCCGCGGAGGCCGGCGCGGAGGGCGTGGGCCTGTTCCGCACCGAGTTCTGCTTCCTCGACCGTGCCGAGGAGCCGAGCATCGCCGAGCAGGTCAAGGAGTACCGCCGCGTGCTCGCGGCCTTCCCGGGGAAGAAGGTCGTCGTCCGCACGCTCGACGCGGGCGCCGACAAGCCGATGCCCTTCCTCACCGACACCGCCGAGCCGAACCCCTCGCTGGGTGTGCGGGGACTGCGCACCTCGTGGCGCAACCCCAAGATCCTGGACAACCAGCTGACCGCCATCGCCGAGGCGGCCGCGGCGGAGAGCGCCGACGTGTGGGTCATGGCGCCGATGGTCGCCACCGTGGCGGAGACCGAGGAGTTCGTCGCCGCCTGCGCCAAGCACGGCCTGAACACCGCCGGCGTCATGGTCGAGGTGCCCAGCGCCGCACTCATGTCGGGCCCGATCCTCGCGCGCGCGGCCTTCGCCTCCATCGGCACCAACGACCTCACCCAGTACACGATGGCCGCCGACCGGCTGCTCGGCTCGCTCGCGTCCCTCTCCGACGCCTTCCACCCCGCCGTCCTGCGGATGGTCGAGGAGACGTGCCGCGGTGGCGACCAGCAGAGCCGGCCCGTGGGCGTGTGCGGGGAGGCGGCGGCGGACCCCGCCATCGCCGTCGTCCTCGTCGGCCTGGGCGTCTCGTCGCTGTCGATGTCCCCGCGCTCGCTCGCCGACGTCGCGGCGGTCCTCGCGGCGACCAGCCTCCAGCGCTGCCAGGAGCTCGCCCGGCTCGCCCTCGGTGCCGAGTCCGCGGAGCAGGCCAGGGCGCTCGTGCGCGGCCAGCTGCCGGTCCTCGACGAGCTCGGCCTGTGAGCGCCCGCCCCACCGACGCCGTCACCGCCTACCAGGCCATGGGCGGCCGCGCGACCTTCGAGCGCCTCGTCCGCCGCTTCTACCAGGGCGTGCGCACCGACGACGTGCTGGCACCGATGTACCCCGAGGAGGACTTCGACGGCGCCACCGAGCGGCTGACGATGTTCCTCGAGCAGTACTGGGGTGGCCCGACGACGTACTCCGAGACGCGTGGGCACCCTCGGCTGCGGATGCGGCACATGCCCTACGCGGTCACGCCGCTGGCCCGTGACCGCTGGCTGCAGCACATGCGCGACGGCGTCGACGAGCTCGGCCTGCCCGCGGACCTGGAGACGATGCTGTGGGACTACCTCCAGCGGGCGGCGTACTCGATGGTCAACACGATGGAGGCGCCGTGAGCACGACCGACGCCCCGAGCGTGCCCGACGCCGGCGAGCCGACCGAGGCGCTCAGCTCGGTGCTCGACCTCCTGCGCCTGGAGCGGACCGGGCACGACACGTGCACGGGCACCTCGATGGACCACCTCAGCGGACGGGTGTACGGCGGGCAGGTGCTCGCCCAGTCCATCGTGGCGGCCGCGCAGACGGTGGCCGACGCCGGGCTGCCCGCCGAGCGGCTCCCCCACTCCGTCCACGGGTACTTCCTGCGCCCGGGGAAGCTCGACCGGCCCATCACCTTCGAGGTCGAGCGCCTGCGTGACGGCGGGTCCTTCAGTGCCCGGCGCACCCACGCCATCCAGGACGGCAAGCCGATCCTGGCGATGACGACCTCCTTCCAGGAGGACCAGCCGGGCCTCGACCACGCCGACCAGCCGCCGGAGGTCCCCGGCCCCGAGGGGCTGGAGAGCTCCGCGGACCTCTTCGCGCGCTACGACCACCCGGCCGCCCGGTTCTTCTCCCGCACGGGTGCCTTCGACATGCGGCACGTCGAGGGGTCCATCTACGTGCCGCGCGGCCGCTCCCCGCTCAGCCGGCAGGCCCTGTGGATGCGCTCCCGTGGCCGCATCGAGGGTGACCAGCTGCTGCACCGCGCGCTGCTGGCCTACGCCTGCGACCAGGTGATGCTCGAGCCCGTGCTCCGTCGGCACGAGCTCGTGTGGACGTCCCCCGGCCTGTCGGTGGCGAGCCTGGACCACGCCATGTGGTGGCACCGCGACGTCCGGGCGGACGAGTGGCTGCTCTACGTCCAGGACGCTCCCAGCGCCCAGGGCGGCCGCGGCCTGGGGCTGGCGAAGGTCTACGACCAGGCCGGCACCCTCGTGGCGTCCCTCGCCCAGGAGGGCATGATCCGGGTCCACGAGGAGCACTGAGAACCGCCTCACACCGGCTGCCCCCGCAGCGGTCCTGACGCGCGGGATCCGCGAGCAGACCCGAGACTGTGCCCCGTGAGGGAAGCATGGTGAGGCTGCGCAAGGTGAGCGTCGAGTCCCCCGGCCTGAGCCGCCGTCGTGCGGGGCGGGGGTACGTCTTCCTCGACGCGGACGGGCGGCGCGTCACCGACCCCGAGGTGATCGACCGGTGCAAGGCGCTGGTCATCCCACCGGCGTGGCGCGAGGTGTGGATCTGCCCGGACCCCGCCGGGCACATCCAGGCCGTGGGGATCGACGACGCGGGCCGGCGCCAGTACCTCTACCACGAGGTGTGGCGCCAGCGCCGCGAGCGAGCCAAGTACCGCCACGTGCTCGACGTCGCCTCCCGGCTGCCCGACGCCCGCGAGCAGGTGCTCGAGCACCTCTCCGACCGTCGGCTCACCCGCGAACGCGCGCTGGCCGTCGCCTTCCGGCTGCTCGACCGCGGCGCGTTCCGGATCGGCGGCGAGACCTACGCCGCCCGGCACGAGACCTACGGTCTGGCCACCCTGCGCAAGGACCACCTGCGGATCCGGGGCGACGGCACGCTGACCTTCGAGTACCGGGCCAAGTCGGGCCTGCCCCGCTTCCTCGAGCTGCGCGACGAGGACCTCACCGTCCCGCTCACCACGCTGCGGCGGCGGCGCGGGGGTGGCGTGGAGCTGCTCGCCTACCGGAACGGCCGCGGCTGGGTGGACCTGTCGACCGCGGACATCAACGCCTACATCAAGGACCTGCTCGGCCCCGACGCCAGCGCGAAGGACTTCCGCACCTGGCGGGGGACGGTGCTCGCGGCGGTGAGCCTCGCGCGGGCGGAGGACGTCACGACGGTGCGCAGGCGCCAGGCCGCGGTGCGCGAGGCCGTCAAGCGGGTGGCGCAGGACCTGGGCAACACCCCGGCGGTCAGCCGCGCCTCGTACATCGACCCGCAGGTCATCGACGCCTTCGAGCGCGGGCAGACGATCCCGCCGACGGCACAGGCACCGGGGGAGGTCCGGGTCCGCACCGGACTGGCACCGGCCGAGCAGGCGGTCCTCGACCTGCTCTCCTGAGCGCGCCGCGCCGTAAGGTGGACCGGTGGACCAGCACGGCCCGTGGACCGGTGAGGAGCGCCGATGACGCGCGCGCTCCTCGCCACGCTCACGACCGCCGCCCTCGCCGTCGGCGCGGCCGCCGGGGTGCCCACCCCCGGGCCGACGGACCGCACGGCGACCGCGGAGCCGGCCACCTACGAGGCGCAGGCCGTCCACTCCCACGCGAACTTCTCCATCCGGGCGGACGGCCACGCGGGCGCCCAGTCCTTCGTCACCGACGACGACGAGCTGCACACCGTGGGCGCGTGGGTGGTCAGCCAGTCGGCGAGCGGTCAGGTCACCGCCTCGGTGCGCACCGAGCTGGAGGACCCGACGACGGAGATCGCCTCCGCCGTCGTCGATATCGGCGCCCGCGGCGGGACCGGCCTCGGGTGGCTGGAGTTCGACCTCGACGGCGTCGCGGTGGTCCCGGGCGAGGAGTACGTCCTCGTCCTTCAGGCCCACGGGACCGACGGCGCCGTCCAGTGGTGGGGCAGCAGGTCCGCTGTCGAGGGAGCCCTGCCGAGCTGGAACCACGACCGCGACCACTGGGGTGGCTGGGTGGAGTACGGGCGGGGCGCGGCGGCCCGGTTCGCCGACTGGCACCTCGCCTTCTACGTCAACGACGCGCGCGGCGTGAGCAGCTGCGCGGCCGACAACACCTGCTGGCGGGAGGTGACGCCCGCCCAGCTCGGTGTCCAGCCTGCCGGGATCCTCGGCACGCCCGGCCGGCCGTACGCACTGTCCGGCTTCGAGACCGTCGGAGCCCGGTTCGTCCCCGGCTCGAGCGTGCTGGAGCTCGCGAGCGGTCGCCTGCTCCACCTGCCCGCCGGGGCGGAGCGACCCGTCGTCGTCGGCGCGGACGATCCCGGGGCGGCCGCCCAGGTCGAGGAGAGCCGCCGGTGGCTCGCCTCCGGCCGGGTCCCCGGGCGCACGCAGGACGAGCGGGAGATGGCCGCCCGCGCGCTGCTGGACCTGCGGCTGCTGCTGCAGGACAACGGCAGCGTCGCGGCCGCGTGGCACTCGATCTGGCGGTACTCGTGGCCGCGGGACTCGGCGTTCACCGCGGTCGCCTTCGCCCGCGCCGGCTTCCTCGAGGAGGCCTACCGGATTCTGCGCTTCACCGCGGGCACGCAGCGCGCGGACGGCACCTGGGAGGCGCGCACCCTGCTGGACGGCTCCGGTCCCCCGGACAGCCGGCCGTGGCAGCTGGACGCCAACGGCTGGTTCCCGTGGGCCACCTGGCAGTACCTCCAGGTGGCCCCGGACGAGCAGCGGGCGGCCGCCCTCGACGAGCTCTACCCCACCGTCCGCGCCGCCGCCGACTTCGCCGCCGCGAGCCTGGACGAGAACGGGCTGCCACCGGCGCGGCCGGACTACTGGGAGAGCTCCTACCCGGCGACGAACCTCGGCACCGTGGCACCGCTGTTGGCGGGACTGCGCTCGGCCGGTGCGATCGCCGAGGCTGCGGGTGAGGACGACGACGCGGCGCGGTGGTTCTCCGCCGCCGCGCACCTCCAGCGGGGCATCGACATGTCCTTCGGGTCGATCGGCTACCAGCGCACCGTCGTCCGCGGCAGCGGCAAGGACTCCGCCGTGGCGTGGCTGGCGCCGCCGTTCAACCCCGCGGACAGGGGCGTCCGCACCGAGCTCGACATCACGTGGGACGCTCTCGTCCAGGACACCGGCGGTGTCCAGCCCGGGGAGCGGTGGGGCGACGCCATGACGTGGACGCCCGAGACGATGTTCTTCGCCCTCGCGTGGGCCAACGGCGGGCAGGAGGCCAGGGCGACGGCGCTGGTGGACTGGCTGGACGAGCACCGCACCGAGGTCGGGGCCTTCCCGGAGAAGGTCGACCCCGCCGGGCAGCCGGCGGCCGTCGCCACCCTGGGGTGGACGGCCTCGCTCACGGTGCTGACCCTGGCCTCGGTCGACGAGCCGATGCCGGTGCCTCCGCGCGGTCCGACGGTGGACGACGGCGGCGCGGGCGAGGACGCGGCCACGGTGGGCGCCGCCGGCGGCGCGCCGCCCCCTGCGGGGACGCTCAGCCCTGAGGGGACGTGGTTCGCGCTCGCCGGCCTACTGGCCCTGGGCGCCGCCGTCCTCGGTGCCCTGCGCCGGCGGCGCGCCGGCTGACGTCAGCGCCTCCCACGTCGCGCGGCGGACGGGAAGCCCGTGCGCGAGGTTCTCGGCGCGGGTGCGGAAGGTCCCCTCACCGGGGTACCGCAGCTCGCTGCCGTCGGCGCCCGGCGCCTGCTTGAGCGCGGCGACGATGCCGTCGACCATCTGCTCACGCTCCCCCGGGGCACCGACGGCGTCGGGGTCGACGGCCAGGAAGAACTGGGTCTGACCGCTCTCCCGGGCAGGGTCCTGGCCGAGCTCGTGCGTCGCCCGCCCGCCGGAGAGCATCGCCGCCCACGCGTCGAGCACGACGGCGAGCGCGAAGCCCTTCCACCGGCCGATCGCCGCGCCGTGCCCACCGCCGACGACGTCCGCGGCGACGTCGGTGAGCTCACCGGCCGCGGTGAAGCCGCCCGGCACCGGCAGCCGCTCACCACGCTGGGCGTAGCCGGTCATGACCCCGACGGAGAACTGGCTCAGCGCCATGTCGAGCACGAGCGGCCCGGCGGAGCGGGGCAGGGCGACGACGAGCGGGTTGTTCCCGACGGCGGGCGGCTCGCCCGCCGCGGACGTGTTGGGCAGCGTGTTGGACCAGCACAGGGCGAGCAGGCCGGCGTCGGCGGCCTGCCAGCCGTAGGAGCCGCCCCGCATCCAGTGGTTGGTGTTCCCCAGGGACACCGCGCCCACGCCGTGCTCACGCGCCAGGGCCATCGCCCGGTCCATCGCGGACCAGGCGTTGAGGTTCCCGGGCCCGCGGCACCCGTCCCACCGTTCGATGGCTCCACCGCCCGAGACGCGCCTCGGCCGCGCGGTGACGTCGACCAGCCCGTCCGCGACGGCGCGCGCGAACGTGGGGAAGCGTTCCATCCCGTGGGAGTACACCCCGTCGCGGGTCGCCTCGACGAACAGGCGGGCGCACAGGTCGCCGCGGTCACCGGTGATCCCGAGACGCTCGGTGGCGCTCCGGACCACGGTGTAGGCCTCGTCGAACGGGATGCGGGTGCTCGCCATCTCCTGCTCCTTGATCTCGTGCGCCGACCCGGCGGGTGGCGCCGGCCCCTCAGCGGGACAGGTTGCGGCGGAAGCTCACCGGGGCCTCGACGAGCTCGCTCCAGGCGGCGCGCTCCTCGTCGGTGATCCGGCGCGGGCGCCCGGTCACCGGGTCGACGAGGACGAGCGTCGTCATCGCTCGGACCGCGACGCCGTCGGGGCCGGGGACCTCGTAGCACACGTCGATGCTCGCCCCGCCCATGCGGGCGAGCCACATCTCCACCTGGAGGGGTGCCGTCGAGTACGCGAGCGGCGCGGCGTACTCGATCTCCTGGTGGGCGATGAACGTCGCCGTGTCGGCGCCGTCACCGGCGGCCAGGATCCTGCCGCCGGTGACGCCGTCGTCGTCGGGACCCGCCCAGAACGCGGCGATGCGCGCCTCCTCGAGGAGGGTGAGCATCGCGGCGTTGTTGACGTGCCCGTAGCCGTCGATGTCCGACCAGCGGAGCTTGACGGGGACGGTCAGCCGGGCCATCAGTCGCGGGTGAGCTTGCGGTAGGTCATCCGGTGCGGGCGAGCCGCGTCGGGACCGAGCCGCTCGACCTTGTTCTCCTCGTAGGAGGCGAAGTTCCCCTCGAACCAGTACCACTGGGACGGGTTCTCCTCGGTGCCCTCCCAGGCCAGGATGTGGGTCGCCACGCGGTCGAGGAACCAGCGGTCGTGGGAGACGACGACGGCGCAGCCCGGGAAGTTGAGCAGCGCGTTCTCCAGCGAGCCGAGGGTCTCGACGTCGAGGTCGTTGGTGGGCTCGTCCAGCAGCAGCAGGTTCCCGCCCTGCTTGAGGGTCAGCGCGAGGTTGAGACGGTTGCGCTCACCACCGGACAGGACCCCAGCCGGCTTCTGCTGGTCGGGGCCCTTGAAGCCGAACTGGGAGACGTAGGCCCGCGAGGGGATCTCCACGTTGCCGACCTGGATGAAGTCCAGTCCCTCGGAGACGACCTCCCACAGGGTCTTCTTCGGGTCGAGCCCACCGCGGCTCTGGTCGACGTAGGAGATCTTGACCGTCTCACCGATCTTGAGCTCGCCGTCGTCGAGGGGCTCGAGGCCGACGATCGTCTTGAACAGCGTCGTCTTGCCGACACCGTTGGGGCCGATGACGCCGACGATGCCGTTGGGTGGCAGCGAGAAGGACAGCCCGTCGATGAGCGTGCGCCCGTCGAACCCCTTCTCCAGGTCCTTGGCCTCGATGACGACCGAGCCCAGGCGCGGGCCGGGCGGGATCTGGATCTCCTCGAAGTCGAGCTTGCGCGTGCGCTCGGCCTCCGCGGCCATCTCCTCGTAGCGCGCGAGGCGTGCCTTGGACTTGGCCTGGCGGCCCTTGGCGCTCGAGCGCACCCACTCGAGCTCGTCCTTGAGGCGCTTCTGCAGCTTGGCGTCCTTCTTGCCCTGCACCTGCAGGCGGGCCGACTTCTTCTCCAGGTAGGTGGAGTAGTTGCCCTCGTAGGGGTAGAGGCGGCCGCGGTCCACCTCGGCGATCCACTCGGCGACGTGGTCGAGGAAGTACCGGTCGTGGGTGATGGCGATGACGGCGCCGGCGTACTTGGCCAGGTGCTGCTCGAGCCACTGCACCGACTCGGCGTCGAGGTGGTTGGTGGGCTCGTCGAGGAGCAGCAGGTCCGGCGCCTCGAGGAGCAGCTTGCACAGCGCGACGCGGCGGCGCTCACCACCGGAGAGCACGCTGACGTCGGCGTCCGGCGGGGGCAGGCGCAGCGCGTCCATCGCCTGCTCGAGCTGGGAGTCGAGGTCCCACGCGTTGGCCGCGTCGATCTCGGTCTGCAGCGTTCCCATCTCGGCCATCAGCGCGTCGAAGTCGGCGTCCGGGTTGGCCATCTCCTCGCCGATGGCGTTGAAGCGGTCGAGCTTGCCCTTGATGCCGGCGACGCCCTCCTGGACGTTCTCCAGCACGGTCTTGGTCTCGTCCAGCGGCGGCTCCTGCAGGAGGATGCCGACGGTGTAGCCGGGGCTCAGCCGCGCCTCGCCGTTCGAGGGCTGCTCCAGGCCCGCCATGATCTTGAGGATCGTCGACTTGCCGGCCCCGTTCGGGCCGACCATGCCGATCTTGGCGCCGGGCAGGAAGGCCATGGTGACGTCGTCGAGGATGACCTTGTCGCCGTGCGCCTTGCGTGCCTTGACCATCGAGTAGATGTACTCGGCCACAACTCTCCCAAGTGCTCGAGGGTGCCGCCGGGTGCCCGGCCGCTTGCGTCCTCCAGGGTAGGTCACGCGCGCGGCGTCCGTCGCCGGTGCCCCTTCGCTCGCGGCGATCGCGGGGTCACGGTGGGGGCTGGCAGTCCGTCCGGGACGGCGTCTCGGCGCAGCACGGCTGGCCGCTGTACCTCCAGCGCTACCTCAGCGCGACGGCGTCCTGAGCTCCCCGCCCGCGGCGGCTCAGGTGGTCACCACCTTCTCCCACGACCTGGGGTCGACCGGGTCGGGAGCGAGCTGCGGGTCGGCCACGGCGTCGGAACCGCCGGCGTCCTCCTCGGGCTCGAGGCCGTCCTCGTCCGGCGCGTCCGCCTCCGCCAGGCCGGTCTCCCGCCGCGCCTGGCCGTGCCCGCCCTGCCCGGTGCCCGCCGGGTCCGCCTCGGCGGGCGCCCGGCGCAGCACCTTGGCGTAGGTGACCAGGCCGTACTTGACGTCCACGCCGATGGCCGTGGCGGTGATGACGTTGGTGTGGTGGCGCCGCTCGCCCGAGTCCCACTCCTCGGAGCTGAGGAAGCCCTGGACGATGACGGGCATGCCCCGCCTGATCGACTGGATGACGGCCGCACCGCCCGCCCCCCACGTCTTGACGGTGAACCACTCCGTCCCGGTCTCCCGCCACTCCCCCGTCGCCGTGTCCCGGTAGCCGCGGGTGGAGCCGAGGCGGAACTTCGTCATCTGCCTGTCGTTACCGGTGACGAGGACGTCGGGGTCGGTCCCGACCCTCCCCCGCACGGTGATCTGGTTGCTGTCGCTCATCTCGCACGTCCCTTGCTCGACGCCGGCGGGGTGCCGGCGGTCGAGCACGACGATGCCGGTCCGCACCGTCATGCGTCGGCGCCGCCCGGCAGGACTGTGGAGAGGTGACCCGTTCAGGCGTGCTGTGCGGCACCGGCGAGCGCCTCACGCAGCGCCCGGTGCCGGTCGAGCACCGCGGCGGTCGGCGCGCCGAGCCCGCGGACCACGACCTCTCGCACCTCCTCCGTGACGTCCTTCCGGTACCCCGCCGACAGGTCATCCGCGCGCGACCGGCGCCAGGAACGCGCGGCGAGCACCCCTGCGGCCCCCAGCGCGAGGAGCCCCCCGCCGACACCGAGCAACGGCGCGCCCGGGAGGTCGCCGCCACCGAGCAGTCCGACCAGCCCCAGGACCAGTGCCACGATCCCCAGGCCGGCGAGGACGAGTCCGGCGACGTGCAGCGCCACGGCGCCACGCTGCGCGACCTCCGGCAGGGGCACGCGGTCCACTGCGGCCCTGGCGGAGGCGCGCAGGTCCTCCCCGGAGGCGACGTCATGGTCGACCGCGTGCCGCCACCGCTCGGGGAGCCCGGCGGTCGAGGCGGCCAGCCAGCGTCCGCGGACCGCCTCGACGGTCCCGGCCGCCGGCGGTTCGGGGCGTGCCAGCGCTCCCCGGCGGACGCGAGCAGCGGCCGCGCGTACCGAGTCGGCGACGGCGCCGATGCCGGCCGCGCGGACAAGCTCCTCGGTCGCGGCGCCGACCTCGGCCTCACCCACCGGTGGCTCACGGTCCGCGACCGCCACGCGCAGCCGCCCGGCGACCGCCTCGATCTCGGCCTCGGCGGTGCTCGCCGCGATGGAGCGGCGGGCGACGGCGCGGGCGAGCACCTCACGGACGTCGTCGATGCCGTCACCGGTGACGGTCGAGGTCGTGATGACCTCGACGCCGGGCAGCCCGTCCGCGCGGAGCAGGTCGCGGACCGAGTCCAGCACCCGCGGGACGGCCGAACGCGGGATGGTGTCCACCTGGTTGACGAGCACGAGCATCGCGTCCTGCCGGCCCGCGAGCCCCCGGAGGTACCGGGCGTGGAGGGCGTTGTCGGCGTACTTCTGTGGGTCGACCACCCAGACGAGGAGGTCAACGAGCGGCAGCAGCCGGTCCACCTGGTCGGCGTGGGTCTCCGCGACGGAGTCGTGGTCGGGCATGTCGAGGAGCACGAGCCCGTGCAGGGCACGCTCGTCGTCGGCGTCGAGCACGCTCTCCCGCTCGATGCGCCGCTTCTCGGCGACGGCGAGGAAGTCGAGCAGCTCGGTGGCCGTGCCGCCCCACACGCACGCGGCGGCGCGGTCGGTCGTCGGACGGATCGCCCCGACGTCGGCGAAACGCAGCCCCGAGATGGCGTTGAACAGCGAGGACTTGCCCGAGCCGGTGCCACCGACGAGGGCGACGACGGTCCAGTCCACGCCGAGCGCCAGCCGCTCCTCGACCCGGGCGATGTCCGTGTGCGCGGACCGGACGAGCTCGGGGTCGACCTCGTCACCGGCGCGCTCCAGGCCGGTGGCGATGGCCTCGACGCGCGCGGCGAGCCGCTCCTCGTCGAGGTCGGGCACTGACGCGTGGCTCATCGGTGTCCCTTCAGCTCGCTGGCCCGCAGGCGGAGCCCGGCGCCGGCGTCGGCGCGGAGCCCGAGGGCCGCGAGGCGGTCGAGGTAGGGGCCGACCTCCTCGCGGACCACGGCGGTGGCCGTCTCCTCGAGGTCACGGGCCACCCGGGCGACGACGTCCTCACCCGGGACGATCGCCCGCACGGCACGGGCCGCGCCGTCGAGACCGGCGGCGCCCGCCTGCACGAGGGCGCTGAGCCCCGCGGCGGCGAGCACGTCGGCGCGAGCGGGGTCGGCGGCCACGAGCTCCTCGGCCAGCGCATCGGTCCTGCTCGCCCACCCGGAGAGCGCCGTCTCGGCCCGGTCCTCGCGGGTGGCGGCCGGTGCACCGTCGTCGTCGCGCAGGAGACCCGCCCCTCCCCTGTCCTCCTCGGCCCACTCCCCGCGCAGGGAGGAAGCGGCCTCGGCGGCGGCGTCGACGACGAGAGGGAGGAGTGCCTGCCGGGTCTCCCGCCCGATGGCGTCGGCCGCCTCGGTCCGGAGGCGCACGGCGTTGCCCCGCCAGCCGCGCCGGACACGGGTGACGTCGCCCGTCAACGGCGCGAGGACGCCGCCGGTGCTGGCGGCGGCCAGCCAGCGGGTGGTCGGGGCGCCCTGGGTCGCCACACCGGTGCGCAGCCGGGCGACGAGCGCCTCGCCGGCAGAGGAGGCGGCGCCCTCGGCGCGCGAGCGCAGGGTGCCGGCGGCCATCGCCTGCGCGGTGATGCCGTCGGCCAGCCGCAGCAGCTCCTCCCGCAGCGTCCCCCACACACCCTGGGTGGTCCGGCGCACGACCCCGCGGGCGGTGTTGCGTCCCCCGAGCAGGGTGAGCCAGGTGCGGACCGGCTCGACGGCGCGCTCGGGCAGCAGCCCCTCGTGCGGCCCGACGTCCTGCACGACGAACAGGGGGGCCTCACCGAGCCCGAGCCCTGTCATCCGGCCCATGAGGTCGGCGCGGACCTCGGAGAGCACGCGTCGAGGCACCCGGTTGAGCACGACGGCCACCGTGATCCCCCGCTCCTGGGCCTGGCGCAGGACCCGCCACGGCACGGCGTCGCCGTAGCGGGCGGCGGTGGTGACGAAGAGCCAGAGGTCCGCGGTCTCGAGGAGCAGGTTGGCCAGCGTGCGGTTGCCTTCGAGCACCGAGTCGAGGTCGGGGGCGTCGAGGAGGGCCAGCCCGGTGGGCACGCCGTCGTCGGCGACGAGGTCGGCGAGCTCGGTGATCGGGTGCTCGGCGACGAGCCAGGTGTCCTCCGGTCGTGCCGCGAGGACGGGTGTCGTCGTCGTGGGACGGACGACGCCGGCGGGCGTCACCTCCCGGCCGACGACGGAGTTGACGAGCGTGGACTTGCCCGCGCCGGTCGACCCGCCGAGGACGACGACGGCGGGTCCCGTCTCCCGCTTGAGGCGCGGCAGCAGGTGCGCGCCGATCTGGGTCTCGACGCGGTCCCTCAGCTCGCGCAGGTCCGGTGCCCCCGGCAGGTCGAGGGGGAAGCGCGCCGACGTGACGTCGTCGAGGAGGTCGGTGACGACGTCGAGGATGGGCGACCGGCCCCGCACGTGGCGCGCCGGTGCGCCGTCGCGGGTCGAGAGGTTGCCGGGCACCGTCCCATCTTCCCTGGTCAGCAGGAACGAAACCAAGCGTGGACGTCACGTGTCGCGTGTCGGTGGGTGTGACGTACTACCGTTGTCGCTGGCGTCGACGGCGGCGCCCGGCCCCCGTAGCTCAATGGATAGAGCAACGGCCTTCTAATCCGTAGGTTGCAGGTTCGAGTCCTGCCGGGGGCGCTCTACGCCGAGCGGGCGGTGCGCGCGTCGAGCGGGCGCCCGAGCGGCATCAGTCCCAGGACCTCCTCGCCGCTCGCGACGAGAGGACGAGCGACGCGCGAGAGCGCCGGCTCGTCGAGGCCACCCACGAACACCGTGCCAGCCCCGCGCCTGCGGCCCAGAGGTAGAGGTTCTGCGCGACGAGGCACGCCTCCACACACGCGAAACGCTCGCCGTGCCGGGTGCCGAGCTCCTCGAAGCCCTCGTTCGCCGCCGCGAGGTCGGCGCAGAGCATGACCACCACGGGGCAGCGCACCAGCCACGGCGCGTCGACGGTCGCCCCGGCGAGCGTCCACGCGCCGATGCGTGAGCGCGGACGCCGTCCTCGCCCCGCGCAGTCGCACTCCGGAGCGCCGACGCGAGGTGCTCGATGTCGAGCGGCTCGGCGTCGTACGCCTTCACCGACCGGCGATCCCCCACCACGGGGTCAGCGGGGTCGGTGGGCCGAGCGGGAGCCGGGTCGTCCGCCCACCAGCACCACGAGTCACAGCCCGAGCCTACGCCCGGGCCCCGGCTCAGCCGCGTGCCGGTCGACCGGTCCGACCACCGCCGCGGGCGCCCCGCTGGTCGAACATCGCAACGGCGAGCGTCACCAGCAGCAGCAGCCCCGTCGCCCCGAACCCGGCCGTGATCGCGACCGTCCACCCGGAGGTCTCGAGCACGGCGAAGAGGACCGCGGTGATGATCGCCAGCCCCATCGCCGTCCCGATCCGCTGGGCGGTCTGCAGCACCCCACCGGCGCTGCCCGAGTACGCCAGTGGCACCTCACCCAGGGTGAGGGTCTGGTTCGGCGTGATGACCATGCCCTGGGCGGTACCGATGAGGCCTAGGGTGAGCAGCATCCACCACACGCTGAGCACGCCCGTCTCGACGAGCTGGACGACGGCGATGCTCAGCCCGAGCCCGACGACGGCGATGCAGATCCCCGCGATGACGATCTGCCGACCGAGGCGAAAGACACGGCGGCCGGCCCAGTTCGAGCTGGCCGCGGACAGCAACGCCGCCGGCAGCCCGATGAGTCCGGCCTCCAGGGCGCTGCGGCCCAGACCGTTCTGCACGTACAGGGCGACGAGCACCCACACGCTCGTCACTCCCATGAAGTAGGTCCCGGCGATCACCGTGCCCACGGAGAAGCTCCGGATCCGGAACAGCGCGAGGTCCACCATGGGGGCGCGGCCGCGGCGGCGGTAGCTGCGCTCCCACCAGACCCACAGCGCGACGAGCCCGGCGCCCACCGGCAGCAGCAGCCAGCCCCGGGCACCGAGGCCACGCTCGACGAAGGGCAGCAGCACGGCGAGGACCGCGAGCCCGAGGAGCACCGCACCGACCGGGTCGAGGTCCCGGTCGCCGCGCGCCGCCTCGCTGCGGGGCACGCGCACCGGCCGCGGGAACCAGCGCACGGCGAGCACGATCGCCACCACCCCGACCGGCACATTGACGAGGAACGTCCAGCGCCAGCCCTGGGCCTCACCGGCGAGCTGGATGATCAGCCCCCCGAGGACCGGCCCGATCGCCACGGAGACGCCGATGACGCTGCCCAGGGCCCCGTAGGCGCGGCCCCGCTCCGGCCCGCGGAAGTACTGCTGGATCATGCCGAAGACCTGCGGGTTGAGCAGCCCGGAGCCGAGCCCCTGGACGAAGCGGGCGATGTTGAGGCTCATGGGGTCCGGCGCCAGGCCGCCCGCGACGGAGGAAAGCGTGAAGATCGCCACCCCGGCGATGAACAGCGGCCTGCGCCCCACGATGTCGCCCGCACGTCCGGCCGCCACCAGGATGACGCCGAACGTCAACGCGTATCCGGACAGCACCCACTGGAGGTCGGAGTCCGAGGCGCCCAGTCCTCGCTGGATGGACGGGAGGACGACGTTGATGATGCTCACGCCCACGAGGGACATGAACATCGCCACGAGAAGGACCGCGAGGATCCGCCAGCGTCGGGGGTCGGGTGTCTCCGTGCCCGTGGGGTCCGGGCTCACCTGTCTACGTCCATCGGGTTCAGGGAGGCCACCTTCCAGATCGCTGCTCCGCGCTCTGATGCTACTGGTGAGACCATGGGACACCGTGACGTCCCGACTCTCCCGCTTCGGCAGCAGCGCCCGGCGCTCGCCCTGGGCGGTCTGGGCGACCGGTGCCGGTGTCTACTTCCTCGCACTCCTCCACCGCGCCTCGCTCGGGGTCGCCGGCCCCGAAGCCGTCGACCGGCTCGGGATCTCGGCGACCGAGCTCGGTTCCTTCGTCATGGTGCAGCTCGGGCTCTACGCGCTCATGCAGGTGCCCGCGGGGGTCGCCATCGACCGGTGGGGGGCGCGCAGGGTGCTGCTCGTCGCGACCCTGGTCATGGGGCTCGCCCAGCTCGGCTTCGCGGTCGCCACGAGCTTCCCGCTTGCCCTGGCCGCTCGCGCCCTCCTCGGGACGGGCGACGCCGCCGTCTTCATCGCCGTGCTCCGGCTCGCGGCGATGTGGTTCCCGCACCACCGCTACGCGGTCCTCACCATGCTCACCGGGCTCGTCGGCATGGCCGGGAACCTCGCCGCGACGGTCCCGCTGGCTCTCGCCCTCGGCAACCTCGGCTGGCTGCAGACCTTCGCGGGCACCGGCGCGGTCTCCCTCGTCTACGCGCTCCTCCTGCTGCGGCCGGCCGTCGCCGCTCCGTACCGCGAGGAACCGACGGCACCCGAGCAGACCGCCGCGCCGGCGCCGACCCGCCGCGCCGTCGCCGACGTCCGCGCCGCCTGGGCGCGCCGCGAGACGCGACTGGGTTTCTGGACCCACCAGGCGACGATGACGCCCGGCGTGGTCATCTCCCTCGTGTGGGGCTACCCCTACCTCACCGAGGGGCTGGGCTACACCGGAGCGCGGGCCGCGTCCCAGCTCTCGCTCTACGTGCTGGCGACGCTGGCCACCAGCTTCGTGGTCGGCCCTCTCGCCGGGCGACGGCCGACGTGGCGCACCCCGATGGCGCTGGCCATCTCGCTCACCGGGATCCTCGGTGTCGCCGTCCTGGTCCTGTGGCCGGACGGCCACCCGCCGCCCGTGGTGGTCACCGCGGCCTTCGTCGCCTTCGCCGTCGGCGGGCCCGGGTCGCAGATCGGCTTCCACATCGCCCGCGACTACAACGCCCCGGTCCGCATCTCCACCGCCACCGGGCTCGTCAACGCCGGTGGGTTCTCCGGGGCCATGGTGGCCGCGATCATGGTCGGGCTCGTCCTGGACCTGCGGTCCGGCGGCGAGGTGACGAGCCAGCTCGACTACCGGTGGGCGCTGGGCTCCATCGCCGTCCTCGCCGTCGGCTCGACGCTCGCGATGAGCCTCACGCTGCTCGGGGTGCGCGCCGACGTCCTCGAGCGGATGGGACGCCGGGAACGCGTCGTCGTACCTGCGACGGAACGGTGGTGGGACCGGGCCTACCGCCGCCTGACGCGCCGTCCCCCGCTGCCGCCGTCATGACGCCCACCCGGCCCGGCGGGTCACCACCCGGTACCCCGCGCCGACGGCTAGCACGACGACCCCGCCCAGCACCGCCGTCGTCGGCAGTGCCGCGGCCAGGACGAGGCAGCCGACCATGCCCACCACCTGCAGCAGCCGCGGGAAGCGGCGTCGCGGCGGCTGCTGGGTGAAGGCCGCGGCGTTGGCGACGGCGTAGTACAGGAGCACCCCGAAGGACGAGAACCCGATCGCGTCCCGCAGGTCGGCGACGAGCACGAGCCCGGAGACGACGACGGCGAGCACCACCTCGGCCCGGTGCGGCACCCGGTACCGGGGGTGGACCGCCCCGAGCCAGCGCGGGAGGTCACCGTTGCGTGCCATCGCCAGGGTGGTGCGCCCGACGCCGGCGACGAGCGCGAGCAGCGCCCCCAGCGCCGCGAGCGCGGCCCCGGCGCGCACCAGCGGGACCAGCCAGGTACCGGCGACGGCCTCGGCGACCGGCGCCTCCGCCGCCGCCAGCTGCTCGGGGCCGAGCGCGAGCAGGAGCATGACGGCGACGAGGGTGTAGAGCACGAGCACCACGGTCAGGGAGGTGAGGATGGCCCGCGGGATCGCACGCTCGGGGTTGCGAACCTCCTCGCCCAGTGTCGCGACCCGCGCGTAGCCGGCGAAGGCGAAGAACAGCAGGCCGGCGGACTGCAGCGTCCCGGACCAGGACAGGTCGGCGGGGACGGCCCCGAGTCCCCGGCCGGCCCCACCGAACCCGGCCGCCACCGCCAGCACGAGGATCAGGAGCACGACCGCGACAAGGACGCGGGCGAGCGCCGCCGTCCGGGTGACCCCCACGTAGTTCACGGCCGCGAGGCCGACGACGGCGAGCACCGCGAAGGGTCTCGCCCACCCGGGCGGGGCGGCGTAGGCCGCGAAGGTGAGCGCCATGGCGGCGCAGGAGGCGGTCTTGCCCACGACGAAGGACCACCCGGCGAGGAAGCCGGGCCACGCCCCCAGCCGCTCGCGGCCGTAGACGTAGGTACCGCCGGAGGTGGGGTACTGCGCCGCGAGCTGGGCCGAGGCCGTCGCGTTGCAATAGGCGATGACCCCCGCGACCACCAGGCCGAGGAGCAGCCCCGTGCCCGCGGCGGCGGCGGCCGGCGCGAAGGCCGCGAAGACGCCGGCTCCGATCATCGAGCCGAGGCCGATGACGACGGCGTCCCCCGTGCCGAGCCGCCGGGCGAGGCTCGCCGGCTGCTCCTGCGAGCTCGCCATGCCCACCCCTCCCCGTCCCGACCGAACGCCGCCACCGTACGCCGACGTCGACCGGGAGGTGGACGGGACCGTCAGGCGAGCCTGCGTAGGGTCCGGAGGTTGCGGGTCGTGACGAGCGGCTTGAAGCGGGCCTTGGCGATGAGCGTGGCGAACGGGGTGGTCGTGCTGCCGCCCTTCGGGGCCTCCCAGTAGACGACCCCGTCTCCGGGTGCCAGCCGTTCGCCGTCGTGCGGTGCGGCGAGCGCATGCTCGGCGAGCTCGGCGACCGTCCCCGGGTCGGCGCAGAACACGACGTACGGGTGGTGCACCGCCTCGTCCGTGTCGAAGGGGTAGTCCGCCACGATCGCCCGGACGGCGTCGAGCGGCAGCACGTGCACCCACGCGTCGTAACCGAAGCGGTCCCGCAGTGCCCGCTCGGTGGCAGCCTTGAGGTCCGCCGTCGTCGCGCCGTCGGCGTCGAAGACGACGTTGCCGGAGGCGAGCACGGTCCGCACGGCCTCCAGCCCGAGCCCGCGGAACGTGTCCCCGAGCTCGGGCATGGTGATCCGCACGCCGCCGACGCTGATGCCCCGGAGCAGGGCCACGTAGCGCGTCATGTCATGCGCTCCCGACGTCCCGGCGGCGCAGGCCCGCCGCTCCCACCGCCGCGAGGAGCACCGCCAGGGCCGTCATGACGACCAGGGGCAGGGCCCGCGGGTCGGCGTCCGGCACCATCGGCACGTGCGTGAGCGGGGACAGGTCGCGGGCCCAGTCCGGCAGGTCGAGGAGGTCACCGAGGAACACGACGACGGAGGCCCAGACGACCAGCGCCCACGCGAGCCCGGCGCCCCGCGGGAGCAGCCCGTAGAGCGCCACGGCGACCCCGGCGACGAACAGGACCGCGGGCAGGTAGGCGAGTGACGCGACAGTCAGCTCCCCGACCCACTCGCCCGTCCCCGTCGCTGCGGCGACGCCGATCCCGACGCCCAGCCCGAGCACCACCTGCATGAGGACGACCCCGACCGTGACGACGGCCAGCCAGCCGCCGAGCAGCCCGGTGCGCGGGCTGCCGGCGACCAGGACGCTCTCGACGCGGCCGGCCTTCTCCTCACCGCGCAGCTGCAGGACGCCCCAGACGGCGAGCGCCACCGGCCCGAGGGAGAGGAAGGCGAGCATGACGGCGGCGAAGGAGCGGGTGAGGTCGTCGAGGTCGAGGGCGATCCACTGCCCGAGGTCGGGCAGGTCGCCGATCATGTCCTCCAGCGCGGTCGCGAGCGTCCCGAAGGCGACCGCGAAGAGGAACAGACCGATCCCCCAGCCGACGATGGTGCCGGTGACGTGCCGGCGGGCGAGGCCCGTGGGTGTCGGCAGCCCGCGGGACGCGGTCGCCGGACCGGGCCGTGCCGGCCGCAGACCGGCACCGAGGTCGCGTCGCCGCGCGAGCAGCACCCCGACGGTGAGGAGCACGGCCGTCGCCACCGCCGAGAGGGCGAGTGGCCACCAGCGCAGGTCGACGTAGAGCTTGGTCTGCTGGGCCCAGGCGAAGGGCGAGAACCACGACAGCCACGACCCCTCCCGGTCGATGACGTCGCCGACCCCGCGCACGAGGAACGCGACGGCAATGGCACCGAGAGCCATCCCCGAGGCAGCGCGAGCGTGCTCGGTGACCTGCGCCGCGACGGCGGCGAGCGCCCCGAAGACCAGCCCGGTGAGCGCCGTCGCCAGGCCGAAGGCGAGGGAGTCCACCGTCTCCATGCCGGTGCCGACGAGCGCGCCGATCAGCGCGAGACCCACGGCCACGTTGGCGAGCGACACGGTGAGCACGGCGGCCACCGCCGGGGCGAAGCGCCCCACCGGCAGCGAGCGCAGCACCTCGAGGCGGCCGGACTCCTCCTCGGCGCGGGTGTGCCGCACCGCGAGGAGCACGCTTATGATCGCCGCGGGCAGGAAGACCCACAGGGACAGCTCGTTGGCGAGCATCGCACCGAAGGTGTAGTCCTCCAGCGCGAACGCCGGACCGGTCATCATGACCGCCGCCGGGTTGTTCATGAGGGACGCCCGGGCCTGCAGGGCCGCGGCGTCCGGGTAGGTCTCCTCCAGCGCGACGACCGAGGACGCGACGAGGGCGAGGAACGCCAGCGCCCAGATGAGGATCTGCCGCCGTGAGACGCGCAGGTAGAGCCGCAGCAGCGCGCCGGTGCCGGCGAACGGCTCGGACCCGACGGCGCGCTGGGTGGAGTCGGGCGGTCGGGTGCGGGTCGCGGTGCTCACCGGACCTCCTCGACGGCCTGGGCCTCCTGGGCGGGGAGCTCGTCACCGTAGTGACGCAGGAACAGCTCCTCCAACGACGGCGGCGTGATGGTGAGGTTCTCGACGCCGAGGTCCGCGAGGACCGGGAGCACCCCCCGGACGGCGGTGTCGTCGACGTCGAAGCGGAGGCGACCGTTGTCGACGGTGACGTCGTGGACACCGGGGGCCCGTTCGAGCCGGGACGGGTCCGCGGGCGTCGTCGCGGTGACGGTCGAGCGGGTGAGGTGGCGCAGCTGGGCCAGCGTCCCGCTCTCGACGTCGCGGCCGGCACGGATGATCGTCACCGTGTCGCAGAGCTTCTCCACCTCGGCGAGGATGTGGCTGGAGAGCAGTACGGTGCGCCCGGCGTCCCGCAGTGCCCTGACCTCGTCGGTGAAGACGGCCTCCATGAGCGGGTCCAGCCCCGAGGTCGGCTCGTCGAGCAGGTAGAGCTCGACGTCGCGGGAGAGCGCGGCGACGAGTGCCACCTTCTGCCGGTTGCCCTTGGAGTAGGTTCGCGCCTTCTTCGTCGGGTCCAGCTCGAAGCGCTCGAGCAGCTCGGCGCGGCGCTTGCGGTGGGCGGAGCCCCGCTCGTGCCGCGTGAGGACGTCGATCGCCTCACCGCCGGTGAGGCCCGGCCACAGGCTCGTGTCACCGGGGACGTAGGCGAGCCGGCGGTGGACGTCGACGGCGTCACGCCACGGGTCGCGACCCAGCACCTCGGCGGTGCCGGAGGTGGCACGCAGCATGCCGAGCAGGATCCGGATGGTCGTGGACTTCCCTGAGCCGTTGGGTCCGAGGAAGCCGGTGACCTGGCCTCTCGGGACGGTCAGCGAGAAGCCGTCGAGGGCGCGGGTGGCCCCGAAGGTCTTCGTGAGGTCGCGGGCGGAGATGGCGGTGTCGGACATGGGGTCTCCTGGACGGTCATGGAGCGCGGGGCCGGCCCTCACGGTCGGCGAGGTAGGCGTCGAGCAGCGTGCTGTCGGTGAGCACGCCCTCGGTGAAGAGCTCGAGAGTCGGGCCGATGGTCCGATCGGAGTAGGACCGGAACCAGGCCGAGAGCTCGTCGAGGTCGAGGCGCTCCCGCTGGGCGGGCAGCTGGAGCAGCAGGGCGCCCAGTGCCATCTCGGTGATGAACCGGGCGCGCGCCTCGGGGTCACGGCTGGGGCGGACGGTCCCCGCCTCCTCGCCGGCCCGCAGGTACTCGACGGCGTCGGCGACAAGGTCGTCGACGAGCTGGGTGGCGAGCGGGCCCCCGGCCTGCAGCCGGCGCAGGACGTACCCGATGACGGGCGCGTACCCCTCGATCTCGGCGAGCTCGGCGAGCATGGCGCCCGCCCCTCCTGCACCGGCGACGAGCGTCGACTCCTTGCGCCGCGTCACCGCGAGCACGTGCCTGTCGCAGGCATCGCGGAGCCGGTCGCCCGAGCCGAAGTGGTGGATGATCAGGCCCGCGCTGACGCCGGCATCCGCCGCGATGGCACGCAGCGGGGCGCCCATGCCGTCCGCCGCGAAACGGCGGACGGCCGCGTGGAGGATCCGCGCGCGAGCGGTGAGCTCGCCGGCCCCGTGCGGGCTGCCCGGCACCGCAGGGTCGGCCTGGGCTGAACTCATGTTCAACATGCTATACGCGCGTTCAGTCGCATGTCCAGAGCCGTGGCGGGCGCGTGTGGCGATCGAGCGCGAGGTCGGTCGGGACGGGCGGCGGTGGCGGCTCAGAGCCCGCCGCGGAGTGCGGCGACGGGTTCCAGGGACGCCGCCTTGAGTGCCGGGTAGGCGCCCGCGACGAGCCCGATGACGCCACCGAGCAGCGCCGAGCCGCCGACCAGCCGGAGGTCGAGCACCGGCGTCCACTCCTGCGCGATGCTCACGCCGACCACCGCGAAGGAGCCCAGGGCCGCGCCGATGAGGCCGCCGAGCAGGCCGATCGTCACCGACTCGAGGACGAACTGCGCGGCGATCTGCCGGCGACTCGCCCCCAGGGCCCGGCGCAGCCCGATCTCACCGACGCGCTCGATGACCCCGAGGAGGGTGACGTTGGCGATCCCGAGCCCGCCGACCAGCAGGGCGACGGCACCGAGGGCGAGGAAGATGGCGTTGACGTCGCTCTGCACGTTCTCCTGCAGCCGGTTGCCGACCGCCGGCGCCTGGACCGTGATGTTCTCCGGGGTGTTCGGGGACAGCGCGAGCGGCGCCTGCTCGGCCACGAGCGGGCCGGCCCCGACGGCGATCTTCACCTGTGCCTCGGACGCGCTCGTCAGCCCGAAGTCGGCCCGGGCGGTACCCAGCGGCAGGATGACGGCGTCGAGCACGTCGCGCCGTCGGGACACGTCGGAGACGATGCCGATGACGGTGTAGGCGTCCTCCCCGATGAAGATGGAGGGTTGGGAGTCGACGCGGTTGACGCCCAGCCGCTGCGCGGCACCGGCCCCCAGGACCGCCACCCGGTCGCCCCGGGCGTCGTGCCCCGAGTCGAACATCCGGCCGGTGGCGAGCGTGCCGCGCAGGGCCGGGAGCAGCTCGGACGAGCTGGCGACCAGCCTCGGCTGGACCTGGGCGGGGGCGGACGGGTCGACGAGCGGCACGGACGTGATGCGCCGGTCGCCCGCGTCGAGGTCGGCGAGCAGGGCGACCGACTCCACCCCGTTGAGCCGCCCCAGCCGCTCGGGCGTGTCCCAGGGCAGCGCGGTGCGGGAGCGGCTGGAGCCGTCCGCGCCCTGCGCCGTCCCGGGCGCGACCACAGCCTGGGTGGCGGCAACGGCGTCGAACTGGCGGGCGATCTGCCCACCACCGGTCTGGGCCATGCCGATCGTCACGACGAGGGCCGCGATGCCCAGTACCGTGCCGAGGATCGTGAGCGCGAGCTTCCCGGGGCGTGCGCCGATGCCGTGCCCGGACTCGCGAACGAGGTCACGTACCCCGAAGCCGTTGCGGCGGCTCATGGCAGCTCCCGCAGCGTGCCATCGGTGATTCGGACCCGGCGCTGCGCACGGGCCGCGACGGCGTCGTCGTGGGTGATGACGAGCAGGGTGAGCCCGTCGGCGTGGAGCTCGTCGAAGAGGTCGAGCACCTCTCCCGACGTCGTCGTGTCGAGGTTGCCGGTCGGCTCGTCGGCGAGCAGCAGCCGGGGCGCGGTGACGACCGCCCGGGCCACCGCGACGCGTTGGCGTTCACCGCCCGAGAGCGTCGTGGGCCGGAACCCGATCCGGTGCTCGAGACCCACCCGCTGCAGCGCCGCGTAGGAGCGGCGCAGGCGGTCGGCGCGCGGTAGCCCCGAGTACATCGTGGCGAGGAGGACGTTCTCCAGGACGGTGCGGTGTGGCAGCAGGTGGAAGGCCTGGAACACGAAGCCGATGAGCCCGCCGCGCAGCGCCGTGCGCTCGCGCTCCCCGACGGTGTGGGTGGGGATGCCGTCGAGCCAGTACTCCCCCGTCGTCGGCCGGTCGAGCAGCCCGAGGATGTTGAGCAGGGTGGACTTGCCCGAGCCGGACGGGCCGACGATCGACACGTACTCCCCGGAGCGCGCCTGGAAGGAGGCCGGGTGCAGGGCCGTGACGGCGGGCGGGCCGGGGAAGGACCTCGACACCGCCCGGAGGTCGACCACCGGCCTGGCTAGCGCGGGCTCACCGCCGGCACCGTCCGACGCAGCCGCGGGCGGGACCTCCGCCACCGTGAGGGTGGGGGATCCAGGGTCCCGCTCGGTCATCTGCCGACCACCACGAGGTCACCGGCAGCCAGCTCGGACGAGCGGACCTCGACGTAGCCGCCTGCCGTCAGACCGGTCTCCACGACGACGATCTCGGTGCCCTCGCCACGGTCCACCTCGACGCGGCTCTCCCCGCCCGGGCCGGCCGTCAGCGCGGCGACCGGCACGACGAGCACGTCGCCGCTCGTGGACTCGAGCGGGATCGTCACCCGGACGTTGGACCCAAGGATCGCAGCGCGCTGCTCCTCGGTGATCTCACCGGGGACGAGGACGATCTCGCGGCGGTCGCCACCCGAGCCCGCGTCGCCGTCGCCCTCGCCCTCCTGGTCGGTGTCCGGCCGGCGGGTCGCGATCTCGCCGACGGTGGCCTCCAGCTGCTCCTCGCCCACCGAGAAGTAGGCGGTCATGCCCTCGGTGATGAGCTCGATGTCGGAGGCGGACACGCTGGCGCGCACCTGAAGTGTCGCACCGGAGATGGTCAGCGCCTCACCGCTGACGCTGTCACCGCGGCCGACCGTGACCGAGTCCACCCGGCGGGGCAGGGTGTCGACGTAGACGATCTCGGCCGCCGGCAACGGTGTGCGGGAGCTGCTCCACGCCTCGTCGACGGCGACCCGAGCCTCCTCGAGGGCCTGCGCCGCGGTGTCTCGGGCGGCGACCTCGGCGGAGAGGTCCGGCCTGGCGAGCGCCTCGGCGCGCTCCGCGCGGACGAGCTCGAGCTCCTCCCGCGCCTGCGTGACGGCCTCGGCGCCCTCGCCACCGTCGACGGCGGCCTGGACGGCTCGCTCGGCACGAGCGACCGCGGTGTCGTGCCGCAGGCGCTCGGAGCGGGGCAGCCCGTCGGCTGCGCGGTCGAGCTCGGCCTGCGCCAGGGACAGCGCCTCCTCGCTCATCCGCTGGGTGTCCCGGGCGGCGCGCAGTGCCTCCTCCGCACCCTCCTCCGGGCGCGGCGCGGCGTAGCCGCTCTGCGCGTACAGGGCGTCGACGGCGGCTGCGGTCGCCGCGTCGAAGCTCTCCGAGGTGGGGTCGCCAGGACTCAGCCCGAGGGCGACGAGCGCCTCCTTGAGCTGGACGACGTCCGGGCCGGAGCTGCCCACGCGCAGCGTCCGGTAGATCGGGAGCTCACCCGGCAGCACGATGACGGGGCGGCCGGCGATCTCGAGGATCACTTGTCCCGCCTCGACGACGTCCCCGACCTCGGGGACCTGCCCGGTGACGATCGCCGCACCCCCCAGGTCCCCGGTCTCCAGGCTGACCGGGACGGGGTCGTCGTAGAGCACGTCACCCCGCAGGGTGAGGTCGGTGGACAGCTCGCGCTGCTCGACGGGCACCGTGATGACGCCGGCCTCGGGCGGAGCGGCCTCGGCGGCCCGCTGGGCCGGCGAGACGACGAGCTGGCTCACTGCGATGCCGGCACCGAGACTGACGACGGCGGTCACCGCGATCGTCATGATCGTCCGGTTGGCGCGTGGAGGGCGGACGTCGTCGGGCAGGTCCGCGTCCGGGTCGGCCGGTGCGTCACCCGCTCCGAGTGCCGCGACCCCGAGCGCGTCGTCGTCCGTCCGCGCGCCCCCGGGGAGCCACCGGGGCCGGCGGCTCACGACTCCTGCCCGTAGGTGGCGATGAGGGCGTCGATCTCGGCGCTGTAGGTCTCGACGAACGTCTCCTCGAGGTCGAACTGGACCTGCAGGTACCGGGTCTGCGTCTGGAGCTCCTCCTGGCACGCGTGGTCGGCGACGGCCGTGGCGATCTCTCGTTCACGCAGCGCATCCAGACCCGCCTCGTCCATGTACTCGCGGACCGGGTCGGCGGTCTCGCCGAGCGCCTCCCAGTCGATGGTCTCCCAGTCGACCTGGCTGTCGGCCTCCATGTAGAGGCGGTCGTACTCCTCGTAGAGGGCCGTCGAGGCCTCGTCGGGCGTCGTCATCCCGCTCACCCCGGCGTCGGCCATGCACTCGGCCCACTCGGCGTTGATCTCGGTCACCCGCGGGTCACGCTGGGCGTCCTCGTAGAGTCGCTCCGCGGCGGCGAAGAACTCGGTGAACGCCGGGTCCTCCATCATGGCCGCGTCCTCGTCCTCCTCGTAGACCTCGTGGTAGGCCCGGCCCTGGCAGCCCGCCTCCTCCCAGCTGTACTCCTCGGCGATGTCCTCGCCCTCGACCCACTCACCGTCGCCCTCGGCGAAGGTCGGCTCCCCGTGCAGTGCGGCGAAGTAGGCCTCCTGCTCCGAGGGCGACATCGAGCTGACGTAGTCCTCGTTCGGGTCGACCCACTCCTCCGCGGGCTCTGCCGGCTGCTCGTCGGCCCACGGCTCCGTCGTGATGCCGTACCCGTACTGCTCCGCCCACTCCGCGGTGTCGACGTCCTCGTCCTCGGTGTACGTCACCGCCTGGTCCTGGGCCACGGGGAGATACTCGAAACCCTGCTCGGCCATGCAGGTCGCGGTGATCTCCTCGACCTCACGCTGGCGCTCGGCCTCCTGGCGCTCCCACTCCTCGGGGTTCTCCTCGGTGCCGTAGAACTGCGCGAACGCCTTGCTGAGCGGACTGTCCTCCCAGCTGAGCTCGTCGGCCGGGGCCGCCTCGCCGGAGCACGCACCGAGGGCCAGCAGCAACAGTGCCGAGACGGCGACGACGGGACGGTGGCGCATGGCATCTCCTCAGCCGTGGCCCGCGCCGAGTTGCGGGCCGCTCCAGCCGAGGGTATTGAGGCAGCCGCGCCCGCTGCGTCATACCGAGGGACGATATTGGCGCCACCCCGGTCACCATTCGGTAACGGGTGGCGACGACCTGCCCGTGGACGCCGTCTACAGTGGAGTGGTGCCAGCACAACCACTGAAAGACGCGATCGTCTGGATCGACTGCGAGATGACCGGGCTGGACCTCGGCCGGGACGCGCTCATCGAGGTCGCCGTCGTCGTCACCGACTCCGAGTTGCGACCGGTCGACGCCGGGATCGACCTCGTCATCGCGCCGCCGCCGGGCGCGGTGGAGCAGATGGGTGACGTCGTCCGCACGATGCACACGACGTCCGGGCTGCTCGAGCTGCTCGACCAGGGACTGTCGATGGCCGACGCGCAGGCGCAGGTGCTGGAGTACGTGCGCCGCTGGGTGCCCGAGGAGCGCAAGGCACCGCTCGCCGGCAACTCGGTGGGAACCGACCGGACCTTCCTCGAGCGGGACATGCCCGAGCTCGTCGCCCACCTCCACTACCGCATCATCGACGTCTCCTCGATCAAGGAGCTCGCCCGCCGGTGGTACCCGCGGGCCTACTTCCACTCCCCCGCGAAGAACGGCGGGCACCGCGCCCTGGCGGACATCCTCGAGAGCATCGACGAGCTGCGGTACTACCGCGCCGCGCTGTGGCCGGCGGGCGAGGGCCCCGACACCCCGACCGTCAAGGCCGCGGCGGAGGCGGTGGCCCGAAGCTCCACGGCCACGAGGATCGCCGAGCTCGCCGCGGGCACGCCCACGGCCGCCACGGCGGGTGAGACACGCATCACCGCTCCCTGAGCGCCCCGGATTCCACACCGGCCGGGTCGAGCGGCTAGAGTGTGTCACTGCTGCGCCTCGCCGGGGCGCGCATGGTGGGTGTAGCTCAGCTGGTAGAGCGCCGCGTTGTGGTCGCGGATGTCGCGGGTTCAAGTCCCGTCACTCACCCCATACGAGGCCCGAGCCACGACCACGGAGTCATCCGGGGTCCGGCTCGGGCCTCGTCCCCGTTCGGCTCCTCGCCGGCGGGTGCGGGCCGGTGGGTCACCGCGACGGCGGCGGGAGGAGCACCGTGCGCACGAGGTGCCGGAGCATCGCCAGCAGCGTGAGCAGCCAAGCCGCGAAGGCGACCCACAGCTCGGCACCCCCGATGGCGCCCACGAGCGGGAGCCGGTTGGCCTGCCCCAGGTAGATGCCGGCAACCGCGTACATGCCGAGCGGGAAGACGATGCTCCACAGCGTGGCCTCGTACTCGAGCGGCACCCGGTGGGTGCGGTGGCGCCACCAGCCGGCCGCCACCAGGGCGGGGATGAGCCACGTGGCGAACGCCCAGAAGACCACGGACAGGCCTCCGACGAGGCCGCGGGTGGCCGCGACCATCGGGGCGTCCACCATCTCGACGATCCGCGCTCCGGCGACCACGGTGATGGCGCAGGCCCCCATCGACACCCAGTAGGGCGGGTTGAGGTCCTCGGGCCGCAGCTCGTAGAGCATCATCCGCAGGGACACGAAGATCCCCGCGGCTGCGTAGAGGAACACCCCGACCGACCACGAGAACACCGCCACCACGGCCAGGCCGTCACGCGCCGTGGCGAAGACCGGCTCGATGGTGGCGGCGGCCACGGCGACGGACTGGCTGGCCACCACCCAGATGAACCACGTGCCGTTCGCGCGGGCGACCACCGGCCGCGTCCGGGTGCTGAGCACCGCGCTCCAGGGCACGACGTACCCGAGGGCGAACCAGCCGAGACCCGAGACGGCGAGCATGACCGCGGTGAGCCCGTAGTGGCCGTCCATCGCCAGCCGCACGCCGAGGACGTTCGTCCCCGCGATGAGGGTGAAGAAGCCGAACGCCCGCCGCGCGTCGTTGAGGTCGTCGACGACGGCGGCCCGGTAGGCGACGAGGCGCCACACGTTGAGCACCAGGAGGAGGACGAACGCCACGACGCCGACGACGAGCAGCACGCGCGACAGGAGGTGGAAGCCCTCGAGGAACATGCCGACCGAGACGATGCCACTGCCCATGACGAGCGCGAAGTACCCCGGGGTGAGGCCCCGGACGGCCGTGGCGAGCCGGCCGGCGAGTCCGTCGTCGGACGTCGTCGGCCGCGCACCGGGGCCGTGGGTCACCACTCCTGGATGCTAGCGAAGGCCCCGGCCGCAGCCGTCGGTCGAGGCGGCACTCCCTCGCCTCAGGCCTTGTCCGCCCCGAGCATCTCCGGGCGCCCGGCGATCAGGGTCGAGACGTCCAGGCCCGCCTCCGCGAGCATGGGAAGCAGCACCGTCTCCTCCTTCTCCATCCGCAGGACGAACAGCATCACCAGCGCCCGGGCGGAGAGTGCGGCATCCAGTCCCGTAGCGGCCTGGTCGATGTGCTCGACCAGGCTCAGCAGCGACTTGTGATCCAGCTCGAGCGCGGCGACCAGGGCGTGCGCACCGACGCCGCGTGCCGCGTTGTACAGCACCAGCTCCTCGGTCTGCAGGTGCGCGAAGACGTCCTCGCGGAGGAAGTCGACGAGCGCGCGGCGTGGACGCTCGTCGTCGCCTCCGGTGGCCACCGCGTTGACGAGTGCGGCCTCACGGGAGGTGAGCTCGGCCCACAGGTCGGCATGGTGGTGATGCGCCGCTGGGGGGACCGGGCCGTCACTGCGGTCGTCGTGGCCGGGCCCGTGCGCTGTCTCGCTCATACCAGTATTCACCAGCATCGCCGTGAAAAATACAAGGGCCCTACTCACATTTATCCGATTGTGACTAGTATTAATTCGACGTGCGGTCTGCCTCCCCGACCGACCGACCGACCGACCGACCGACAAGGAGCATCCATGACCTACGTGATCGCGGCCCCGTGCATCGACGTCCTGGACCGGTCGTGCGTGGAGGAGTGCCCGGTGGACTGCATCTACGAGGGTGAACGGGCCTTGTACATCCAGCCCGACGAGTGCGTGGACTGCGGCGCCTGCGAGCCGGTCTGCCCCGTGGAGGCGATCTACTACGAGGACGACCTCCCCGGGCAGTTCGAACCGTTCCTGGCTGACAACGCCCGCTTCTTCGATCGGGCCCTCCCCGGTCGTCGGGAGCCGATCGGGTCTCCCGGAGGCGCGGCTCGGCTCGGCGCAGTCGGCGCGGACACCGACCTTGTCGCGTCCCACCCGGCGGCCCCTGCGCCCTGACCCCGTCGTCGGCGGACCGGCGCCGTCACCCTGCGGGCGGCGCACCACCGACGACCAGATGAGCCTCGCAACCGGCTGAGGTGGCGAACGGGACGAGTCGTCGGGCGCTGACCGGCGCGCTGAGCCCTTCGAGGGTGCCGCGCATCAGCCCGAGGTGGACGGAGCACACGACGTCCTGATGGGACTCGGCGACCTCCAGGAAGGGGCAGTGGCGCTGCACGACGACGGCGTGCCCCTCATCGTCGGCGGCGCGGACCTCGGGAGCGAACCCGAGCTCGTCCAGGGTCGCGGTCAGCTCGGCGATCGCGGCGGCGCCGTCGGGCGTCGGGCCGGACAGCTCCGAGCGCGACAGACCCCACGCCCTTCCTGCCTCCACTGCCACGGCAGCCGGATCCTCGTTCGTCCGACTGACGAGCCGGGCAAGCACCTCCGCCAGCTGTCCGAAGTGGCGGCGCCCGGCCGCGACGTCGGGAACGGTGGCCACGTAGGCGAGGCGTGGACGCCCGGGGTCACCGCTGCGCCTGACGTGCCGGGAGACGAGGCCCTCGTTCTCCAGGCGTTCGAGGTGGAAACGCACAGTGTTGGGGTGCAGGCTGGTGCGCTCCGCGATCTGCTGCACATGGCACCCCGACGCGGAGGTGCGGAGCACCTCCAGCACCCGCAGGCGTGACGCGGCACGCGCGCGGTCCGCGCTCGCTCTCGCCGGGCTCTGCCTCACCCGGCCATGATCTCATCGGCGGCCGCGCACAGGTCCGGGTCCCCCTCTCGGCGCTGCTAGATCCCCAGCCGTTGGCGCAGCTCGCGGGCGTGCCGGCGTGAGACCTCCACCCGGCTGCGCTGGCGGTCGTTCATCACCAGGACCAGGCTGCCGCGGAAGTCGGGAACCAGCTCGCGCACGTGACGCAGGTTGACGAGGTAGGACCGGTGCACCCGGAAGAAGTGGCCCTGCAGCCGCCGCTCGAGCTCGTTGAGGGAGAAGGACACGAGCACCGTCTCGTCGGCGAGCTTGAGGGCGGAGTAGCCGCGGGACGCGGCGGCGTAGACGATCGCGTCCCGCGCGACCAGCACGGTGCGGCCGTCGTGCTGGACGGGGATCCGGACCAGCTCGGCACTCTCGGGGGAACGCGTCGGCACGCGTCCCGCCGCGGCCCGGGCGGGCTCCGCTGAGGGCTGGGACGGCTCGGCGCCCTCGCCGCCGGCCCGCTCCCCTCCAGCAGACAGCGCCCGCTCGACGGCGCGTCGTAGTCGTCCCGCGTCGAAGGGCTTGACCAGGTAGTCGGCGGCGGCGAGGTCGAACGCGTCCACGGCGTGGTCGGGGTAGGCGGTGGTGAAGATGACCTGGGGGCGGTGGGGCAGCGTGGCCAGCTCACGGGCGACCTCGAGCCCGGAGAGCCCCGGCATGCGGATGTCCAGCAGCACGAGGTCGTACCCCAGCGACCTCAGCAGCACGAGCGCCTCCTCGCCGTTGGTGGCCTCTCCCACCACCTGGACGAGGCGGTCGCCGACCACCGGGCCGATCTCCTGGAGGAGGTACCGCAGCTCCTCGCGCGCGGGGGCTTCGTCGTCGACGATCAACGCACGGGGCTGCATCGTGCTCAGCATAGGGGCGTACGTGCCCGGCGGGTGAGACACCGCGGCTACCGGAGCGGGACCGAGAGGTCGACCACGGTGCCGCCGGACCTCGGCGTGGAGATCTGCAGGTCGTAGCGGTCGCCGAAGAGGGCGTGCAGGCGTTCGGTGATGTTCCGCAGCCCTACCCCGGCGTGCTCCCGGGCACCGGTCACCGGGAGGTCCTCGGCCGCAGGCGGGTGCGGGCTGTGCTGGTCCGCGAGCGCCGCGAGCGTCACGGGGTCCATGCCGACGCCGTCGTCGCTCACGCGGATGAGGACCGTGCGGGTCAGCGGGTCGACGCGGGCGCGCAGCCGCACGGTGCCGCCCTCCTTCTTCCCGGCGATGCCGTGCTTGACGGCGTTCTCCACGAGGGGCTGGATGGTGAGCACCGGGACCCGCGAGGTGAGCACCTGGGGGTCGATGTCGTACCGGATGTCCAGCCGCTCGCCGAAGCGGGCCTGCTCCAGGGACAGGTAGGTGCGCACGAAGAAGTACTCCTGGGCGAACTCCGCGAAGTGCCCCTCCTGGCGGACCGCGTACCGGAAGAAGTCGCTGAGCCGCAGCACGAGTTCCCGGGCCTCCTCCGGGCGGGTGCGCGCCTTGGAGGCGATCGTGTTGAGGATGTTGAACAGGAAGTGCGGGTTGATCTGGGCACGCAGGGCGTCCAGCCGCGCGTCGGTGGCCAGCCGCCGCTCCCGGTCCAGCTCGGCGAGCTCGAGGTGCAGCGAGAGCATGTTGGCCATGTCCTCCACCAGCCGCTTGGGTGGGGTCTCGGCACGCGCCTGGTACACGCCGAGGGTGCCGACGACGCGCTGCCCGATGCGGAGCGGTGCGATGACCGCCGAGATCACCTCGCAGTCGGGCTTGCGGCAGCCGACGCCGGCGCGGTCGCGGACCACCTGGGTGCGTCCCTGCCGCACGGTGCGGGGCGCGGCCGACGTCTGCATGACCGAGCCCGCCACATGGTGGTCCTCCCCCGGCCCCACGTAGGCCAGGATCGCCTCGGTGTCGGTGATGGACACCGCGTCACCGGAGAGCGCTGGCCGCAGCAGCTCGCAGGTGCGCCGGGCGGCGTCCGGGGTCAGTCCCGCGCGGAGCGGGACCTGACGTCCGGCGGCCGCCAGGTCCCGCACCCCGCGGTCGAGGTCGCGCCTGCGCCCGGCGCCACGTGCCCAGACGCCGTCGCGGGGGCCACGGAGGACCGAGGGGTAGCCGAGCACGACCGCGACGGTGATCGCGACGCCGATGGCGAGCGTGGGCAGCACCGTCAGCGGCGGGTCCACGAGGAGCTGGGTGACGACGTACAGCAGCACCCAGACACCGACGACGACGCCGGCGAGCGTCACGCTTCCCCGCATCAGCCCCGCCCCTCCCGCGTGCGGCCGCGGTCCATCGTCATCCGCGCCAGCCGCTCGGCCTGCCGGTCCGCCGCCGTCCCGTGCATCGTCAGCCACGCCGCGCCGGTCCCCGGTGGCCGGTGCGTGCGGCGCGAGACGATGACCGTGACGACGACGGCCACCGGGGCGGCCACCAGCGTGGGCGCGGACATGAGGTCACGCAGCGGTGAGGGGTCCAGGAAGACTGCGGACACGAACATCGCGATCGCGAGGCACCCGCCCGTGAGCATCCCGGCCGTCGCAGCGGCCGCGGTCATGCCGCGCCACCAGATGGAGAGCACCACCACCGGGGTGAGGGCGGAACCCGCGACGGCGAAGGCCCAGGTCACCATGGTGGCCACCAGCGAGGGCGAGACCGGTGAGAAGCCGTCCGGTCGCATGAGCACGGCCAGGGTCGCGGCCAGCCCCGCCCCCACGAGCGTGGTGAACCGCCCCGCACGCACCGCCTGCCGCTGACTCGCCCGCGGGTTGATGTACCGCTCGTACACGTCATGACCCCACGTGGCCGCCGAGGCCAGGAGGAGCCCGGCCACCGTGGACATCGCGGCGATGAGGGCGGCCGCAGCGACCAGCCCGAGCCCGGCCTCGGCACCGTAGATGCGTCCGAGCACCGGCAGGGCGTGCTCGGGGACGAGCAGCACCCCGTCCCGCGTGAGCTCCTCCAGCCAGGGGTGCTCACGGACGGCGGCGGGGATGACGTCCCTGGCCGCGGTGCCGAGCATCACGGCGAGGGCGTAGAAGGCACCCACGAGCACGAGCACCCACAGCGTGGTGGTCCGTGCCGCGCGGCCCGTCGGCGAGGTGAAGTACCGGTTCATCACGTGCGGCAGCCCGGCGGTCCCCATCGCCAGGGTGACGACCAGCGCCACCTGCCCGATCCGCCCCTCCCCGGCCTCCGGGCCGCCGGTCACGGCGGGGCCGCCCAGCGCGCCGGCGTTGTCCCGGCTCAGCGGCTCGACGTCGCCGAGGTGGAACCCGTCCACGGTGACGGTGACCGCCAGCCACAGCAGCGCCGCGAAGAGGAGGAGGAACTGGATCGCCTGGTTCCACGTCGTGCCCCGCATCCCGCCGAACGCGACGACGACGGCGACGACGGCGGTGGAGACCAGCACGCCGGTGGCGTACGGCGAGAACCCGAGGATCCCGTGCCCCACGAGCAGCTCCCAGGTGATCCCGCCACCCACCGACTGCGGGATGAGGTAGCACAGGATCACCAACTGGACGACGCCGACGGCGCTCAGCCGGACGCCGTCCGACTCCAGGCGGCGGCCGAGGAAGTCGGCGAGCGAGAACTCCCCGAAGCGTCGCAGTGGTGCCGCGACGAACAGCAGGACGGGCACGAAACCGGCGGCGAACCCGACGGCGTACCAGGCGCCGTCGAGACCCGAGACGTAGACGGCGGCCGCGACGCCGAGGAACGAGGCCGCCGAGAGGTAGTCCCCGCAGATCGCCCACGAGTTGGTGACCACCCCGACCCGCTGGCCGGCGAGGTAGAAGTCCACCGTGGAGGAGTTGCGGGGCCGCGTCGCGACCGAGACCCCGAGCACGACCGCCACGACGGCCACCAGCGTGACCACCGCCGTCGGGCTCACATCGCCTCCGCGTCCGTTGCGTCGGTGGTGTCGGTGGAGGTCCCACCGAGCATGCGGGACTCTACCGAGGAGGTGAGGGTGGCGGCAGCGATCCCGATGACGGCGAACACGACGTAGAGCCCGACGGCGGCGGCCAGGTAGGCGGGGCTGAGGTCACCGAGCAGCCGGGACTCCGTCCACCAGCTCAACGTCATCGTCAGGACGGGGAAGGACCCCAGGACCGCGAGGAAGAGGACGAAGTAGGTGACCGCGATCCGGCGCAGGGTGCGGAAGGCGGCGTCGACCTCGGCGGGGGTGTCCTGGACCTCGGGATCACCGCTCACGCCGTGCGAGGGACGTCCGTCGAGTGACGTGCCATCGTCCAGGCGACCCTGACGAGGATGACGGCCCCACCACCGGCCAGCACCACCCCCATGCCGGGCAGGAAGGCCCCCCAGGCCGTCTGCACCGAGGCCGTGACGATGTTCCAGGCCTGGACGAGCACGACGAGGGCCACCACGACGCCCGGGACGGCCGCGTGGACGATCGCGAGCCTGCGCCGCGGCACGAAGGCCCCGGCGAGGGCGAGGAAACCCAGGGCCAGGGTGACGACACCCGGACCGTCCGTGCCACGCAGGACGAAGGCCTCCCCGATGATCCCCTGGGTCAGGCTCACGTACACCCAGGGCAGGAACGCGGCGACGACCAGCATCATCCCGGCGGTGGCCATCGACCAGCTCCCCGGGTGGAACACACCCCAGCCGGTGGCCCTGCCCTCGCGCAGCCGAAGCGCCACCCCGGCGAGGCCCTTCGGGATCGTCTCCTGCGACGCCGTCGTCTTCATGGGGCCCATGCTAGGAGCGCCCCGGCTCACGCGTCGCCCCTCCCGTCCGTCCCTGCCGACGAACGGCGGCTTTCCGGCCACGAACGGCCGCGGCGACACGATGAGCGGCTCGCGCGCCGCGCCCAGACCGCTGGCGGGCCGGAACGGACCGTCCGACGACGTCTCACCGCCGTCCGCGGAACGGCAGGCGCCAGGACGTTGTGGTCCGCCCGTTCGTGCAGTTTCTTTGGGCTCGACTCGCGTACCAACGAAGGGAGCCTCAATGTCCGAGGTGACACGCGACAGGGGAGGCAGCACGCCTCCGGCGGAGGACGACTGGCGCCGCCGCTACTGGAAGAAGAACCTGCGGCTGATGGTCGTCCTGCTGGCCGTCTGGTTCACCGTCTCGTTCGGCTTCGGCATCCTGCTGATCGAGCCGCTCAACACCATCGTCATCGCCGGCTTCCCCCTGGGTCTGTGGTTCGCCCAGCAGGGGTCGATCCTCACCTTCCTCGCCATCATCCTCATCTACGCCCTGCGGATGGACCGGATCGACGACGAGTTCGGCGTCGCGGAGCGGAACGGGGACGGTGAGCGGCTGTGAGCGACATGCAGTTCTGGACCGCCTTCTTCCTCATCCTCACCTTCGGCATCTACCTCTTCATCGCCTGGCGCTCCCGGGTGAAGGAGACCAGGGAGTTCTACGTCGCCTCCCAGGGCGTGCCGACCATCGCCAACGGCGCAGCCATCGCGGCGGACTGGATGTCCGCGGCGAGCTTCATCGGCATGGCGGGCATGCTCGCCTTCCTCGGCTCCGACGGCTCGGTGTACCTCATGGGCTGGACGGGCGGGTACGTGCTGCTCGCCCTGCTCCTGGCGCCGTACCTGCGCAAGTGGGGCAAGTTCACCGTCCCCGAGTTCGTCGGCGAGCGCTACAACGACACGGTGCGCTTCGTGGCGGCGGTGGCCGCCATCGTCGTCTCCTTCACCTACGTCGTCGGTCAGATGACCGGTGGCGGTGTGGTGTTCGCCCGCTTCCTGGGGCTGAGCGCCGAGTGGGCCGTCGTCGTCGCGGCGGCCGTCATCTTCTTCTACGCGGTGCTCGGCGGCATGAAGGGCATCACCTACACCCAGGTGGCGCAGTACGTCGTGCTCATCACCGCCTACCTGATCCCGGCCGTGGCGGTCGCCCAGAAGATGACCAACATCCCGATCCCGCAGATCTCCTACGGCTCCATCCTCGCCGAGCTCGACGCGCTGCGGGTGGAGTTCGGGCTGGACCGGTTCACCGAGGCGTTCGTCGGGCGCGACGGCGGTCAGCTCGACGTCTTCCTCGTCACCGCGTCGCTCATGCTCGGCACCGCGGGGCTGCCGCACGTCATCATCCGCTTCTACACCACCAAGACGGTGCGGGGCGCGCGGTTCTCGGCCTTCTGGGCGCTGTTCTTCATCTCGCTGCTCTACCTGACCGCACCGGCGGTCGGCGCCTTCACCAGCCTCAACCTGCTGCGCGACGTCGACGGCGCCACGGCACAGGACCTGCCGGGCTGGATCGCCCCGTGGGCCGACGCCGGCTACGTCACCCTGAACAACGGCGACGGGCTCATCGAGACCGTCTCCAACTCCGCGGCATCCGGCGCGGACCTCATCATCTCCAACGACATCCTCGTCCTCGCCTCCCCGGAGATCGGCGGTCTGCCGGCGCCGATCATCGGGCTGATGGCCGCCGGTGGCATGGCGGCCGCCCTGTCGACGGCTGCCGGGCTGCTGCTGGTCATCTCCTCGGCCACCTCCCACGACGTCTACTTCCGGATGATCTCCAAGGAGCAGGCGTCGGAGAAGAAGCAGATGCTCGTCGGCCGGGCAGCGATGGCCGGAGCCGTCGTCGTGGCGATCTTCGGCGGGCTGAACCCACCGGCGTTCGTGGCCCAGGTGGTGGCCTTCGCCTTCGGTCTGGCGGCCTCGACGTTCTTCCCGATCCTCATCCTGGGGATCTTCTGGAAGAAGGCCAACGCGACGGGTGCGGCCGCGGGCATGCTCACCGGCCTCGTGTTCACCGGCGGGTACATGCTCTACACGCTGGAGGTGTTCGGGCTCAGCGCGCACGACCACATCCTCGGTGTGTCACCGGAGGGCATCGGCGCCATCGGTGCCCTGGTCAACTTCGTCGTGACCGTCGTGGTCTCGAAGGCGACCCGGCCCCCGTCGCACCACGTGCAGGAGATGGTCGAGCACATCCGCTACCCCTCGTCGGAGGTGAAGGCGCGGGTCTCCTGACCCTGCAACGAACGGCCCGCCCCGGTGCTCCCCGGGGCGGGCCGTCCGTGTGGAGCCCGGGCTCGGGCAAGGTCACGCGGGTGCCGTCGTCGCCGTCCCGAGGGCGCGCCAGTGCTCGACGCCGCAGGTGTCCTGGATCATCCCGTACGGGTAGGGCGGCAGTCCGGGCGCCGAGACCGCCGTCAGCAGCTCGAGGTCCGAGGGCCGCAGCTCCAGGTGGGCGGCGCCGAGGGTGCCGAGGAACTGCTCGAGCGTGCGCGCCCCCAGCAGCACGGACGCGACGCCGGGGCGGGCGAGGAGCCAGGCGATGGCGACGTGGCTCAGGGGACGGTCGTAGCTCTGCGCGACCTGTGTGAGCGCGTCGAGGATGCGCCAGGTGCGGTCGGTGTTCCGGGTGTCGTAGGCCTCGACGCCGCGGCCGGGGTCCTCCCCCAGCCGCGTCGCGCCGGAGGGCCGCTGCTCGCGCGTGTACTTCCCGGTGAGCCAGCCGCCGCCGAGCGGCGACCACGGCGTCAGTGCCAATTCCTCCTCCAGGCAGCACGGCATGACCTCGAGCTCGATGCCACGGTCGAGGAGGTTGTACTGGGGCTGGACCACGCACGGCGGGACGAAGCCGCCCAGTCGGGCGGTCGTGACGATGCGCTGGAGCTGCCACCCGGTGACGTTGGACCAGCCGAGGTGCTTGATCTTCCCCGCCCGGACGAGCGTGCTCAGCGTGTCGAGGGTCTCCTCGACCGGGGTGAGGGGGTCCCAGCCGTGCACGAGGTACAGGTCGACCGCGTCGACCCCGAGCCGCCCGAGGCTGGAGTCGACGGCACGGACGAGGGCGCTGCGCGAGGCCCCGGCGGAACCGGCCGGCGGGGCGAACCGCCCCTTCGTCGCGAGGACGACGTCGGCCCGCCTGTCCGCCAGCCACCGCCCCACGATGCGCTCGGACTCGCCCCCCGCATAGACGTCGGCGGTGTCGACCATGGTCCCGCCGGCGGCGACGAAGGCGTCGAGCTGGGCGTGGGCGTCGGCCTCGTCGGTCTCGGCGCCGAAGGTCATCGTGCCAAGCGCGAGACGCGAGACGACCGGTCCGTGCCCGAGGGGAGCCTGCGGGAGCGGTGTGCTCGTGTGCGACTGTGTCATGGGACGCCATCGCACACCGTGCCCCGGGCCGCGTCAACGGCTTTCCCGGCCACGCTCGCGCCGCCACGCACCGCACCGCTTATGCTCGCGGTGACCACGCGTCGGGGCGCTGCGCCCCGCCCGAACGGAAGGCACGACCCCATGGCTGCTGGACTCGCCGCCCTCCTCGACGACATCGCGGCGCTGGCCAAGATCGCCGCCGCATCCGTCGACGACATCGGCGCGGCGGCGGGCCGGGCGAGCACGAAGGCGGTCGGCGTCGTCATCGACGACACCGCGGTGACGCCCCGCTACGTCCACGGCTTCACCGCCGACCGCGAGCTGCCGATGATCAAGCGGATCGCCGCCGGGTCGCTGCGCAACAAGCTGCTCTTCATCCTCCCGGCGATCCTGCTGCTCAGCCAGTTCCTGCCCTGGCTGCTCACACCGATCCTCATGGTCGGCGGCCTGTACCTCAGCTACGAGGGCGCGGAGAAGCTCTACGAGTACGTCACCGGTCATCACAAGGAGCAGACGGCCCGGCCGGCCGCGACGCAGGGCAAGGACCACGAGAAGACGATGGTGAGCGGCGCGATCCGCACCGACTTCATCCTCTCCGCCGAGATCATGGTCATCTCGCTCAACGAGGTCGCCGACGAGCCGCTGCTCAACCGGGCCCTCATCCTCATCGTCGTCGCCCTCGGCATCACCGCGCTCGTCTACGGCGTCGTCGCGCTCATCGTGAAGATGGACGACATCGGCCTGCGGCTCGCCGAGCGGGAGTCGAGCGGCTCCCAGCGCGTCGGGCGTCTCCTCGTCAAGGGAATGCCCAAGGTCCTCGCGGTGCTCTCCGTCGTCGGCGTCGTCGCGATGCTGTGGGTCGGCGGGCACATCCTGCTCGTCGGGGTCGACGAGCTCGGGTGGCACGCGCCGTACGACCTCGTCCACCACCTCGAGGAGGCCGTCGCGGGGAGCCTCGGGGCACTGAGCGCATTCGTCACCTGGCTCGTCAACACGCTGGCGTCCGCGATCGTCGGGCTGCTCGTCGGCGCCGTCGTCGTCGCGGTCATGCACCTCGTCCCCCGGCGCAAGAAGACCGCCGACCACTGAGCACCGGCGGGGTCGTGGGGGCGAAACGAGCCGGACGGACGCCGGCTCGCAGCGGTCAGCGGTCGCCGAGGTAGCCGTCCGGCGTCACCGGCAGCGCGCGCTTGTGCGCTGTGCGCCGGTACCAGCCGACGATGGTCGCCTCGTCCTCCGCGGAGACGTCCTTGCCCTCGAGGTAGTCGTCGACCGCGGCGTAGCTCACGCCGAGCGCCTGCTCGTCCGGCAGCAGCGGCTTGTCGGACTCCAGGTCGGCTGTCGGGACCTTGTTCACCAGCGCCTCCGGGGTGCCGAGGTGGACGCCGATCTCGCGCACGCGGCGCTTGGGCAGGCCGAACAGCGGAGTGACGTCGGCCGCGCCGTCCCCGTACTTCGTGTAGAAGCCGACCGACGCCTCGGCCGCCTGGTCGGTGCCGACGACGAGCATCCCCCGGGCCCCGGCGATGGCGTACTGGGCGACCATCCGCATCCGGGCCTTGACGTTGCCCTTGTGGTAGTCGTCCTTGGCGTCGGTGACGGGGGTCCGGCTCGCCAGGACCTGGTCCCAGAGCCCGTCGGTGGCCGGCCCGATGTCGATGGTCTCCACGACGTCCGCGGCGATGAACTCCAGCGCCGTGACGGCGTCGTCCTCGTCCTTCTGCACGCGGTAGGGCAGCCGGACGGCCACGAAGGTGGCCTCGCCGCCCCGCTCCCGCACCCGCTCGCAGGCGAGCTGACACAGCCGCCCGCCGACGGTGGAGTCGACCCCGCCGCTGATGCCGAGGACGAGGCCCTTGGTGCCGGTGTCCTGGAGGTACCGGGCGAGGAACTCGATGCGCCGCTCGGCCTCCGCGGCGGCGTCGAAGGCGTCCGGGTCGACGACCTCGAGCGCGGTGATGATCTCCGACTGAAGCTGCTTGTCCGTCATCCGGGTCAATCTAGTGGCCACCGCCCGCTCGTGCGCAGGCGGCGGGCGGAGTCCGGCCCTAGCGTGAGCAGATGAGCCCACGACCGTCGTCCCCGCTCGGCCTGTCCCTGCCCGAGGGGCGAGGTCGGCGGGTCCTCGTCACCGGCGCCACGGGCTACGTGGGCGGCCGTCTGGTCCCGGAGCTGCTCGCGGCCGGGTTCACCGTGCGCGCCGGCGCCCGCGACCCGCGCAAGCTCGAGGACCGTCCGTGGGCCGACGACGTCGAGCTGGTCGCCGCCGACCTCCAGTCCCCCGAGCAGGTCCGCGCCGCGATGGCCGACGTGCACACCGTCCTCTATCTCGTCCACTCGATGGGTGGGGGCGGGAACTTCGTCGAGCGCGAGGCCGAGATCGCCCGCACGGTGGCGCAGGCGGCGTCGGCCCGGGGCGTGCAGCAGGTCGTCTACCTCGGCGGCCTGCACCCGGACAAGGAGCTCGACGAGCTCTCCGACCACATGCGCTCCCGCGAGCAGGTCGGGCGCATCCTGCTCGCGTCCGACGTCGCCACCCTCGTCCTGCGGGCGGGCGTCGTCATCGGGTCCGGCTCGGCCTCCTTCGAGATGATCCGCCACCTCACCGAGCGGCTGCCGATCATGCCCGGGCCACGCTGGCTCAACAACCTCATCGAACCGATCGCGATCCGCGACGTGCTGTACTACCTCGCGCACGCCAGCGCTCTGCCGGAACCGGTCAACGGGACCTTCGACATCGGCTCCGGCCGGCCGCTGCGGTTCAGGGAGATGCTCGCACAGTACGCCGAGGTCGCCGGTCTGCGGCCCCGGCGGATCTACGCCCTGCCGGTCCCCGCGCCGCGGCTCTCCGGGTTCTGGATCGGGATGACCACCCCGATCCCGCGCGGGCTCGCCATGCCCCTGGCCGCCTCGATGGCCGAGGACGCCGTCACGCAGGACCACGCGGTCAGCACGCTCATCCCCGACCCGCCCGACGGCCTCACGTCCTACCGCGACGCCTGCCGCCGCGCCATCGGCCAGCAGGTCTCCGGCCGGGTCGCCCACACCTGGGACAGCGACGTCCTGGAGACGAGCGACCCCGCCGACCCGCTGCCCTCCGATCCCGACTGGGCGGGCCACACCGTGTACACCGACGTCCGGGAGCAAGACGGGCGGGCCTCGCCGGCGGCCGTGTGGCGCGTGGTCGAGGGGATCGGCGGGGACAACGGCTGGTACTCCGCGTCGTTCCTCTGGCGGGTCCGCGGGCTGCTCGACCAGGCCGCCGGCGGCTACGGGCTGGCCCGCGGCAGGAGAGACCCCGAGACGCTGCGGGTCGACGACCACGTGGACTGGTGGCGCGTGGAGACCGTCGACCCCGGGCGCCGGCTCGTCCTGCGCTCGGAGATGCGGGCGTCGGGTAACGCCTGGCTCGAGCTGTCGGTGAGCCCGCGGGCGGGCGGCGGCACACGCTACCGGCAGCGGGCGATCTTCTTCCCCCGGGGCATCGTCGGTCGGCTCTACTGGTGGGCCATCCTGCCGTTCCACGTGCTCGTCTTCCCGACGATGGCGCGCAACATCCTGCGCGCCGCGGAGGGCCGTGAGGCGGGCGAGGGCCCAGCCGCCCCGGGGCCGCGCTAGCGAGCAGTCCCGTCGTGCGTCCGTGTGCGGACGGCCTCCTACCGGTAGAAGCCCTCACGCAGGTTGATGCCGTGCTCGACCCATGCCTTGAGGGCGTTGAGCATGCTGGTCCAGCCCTCGCAGTTGCCGAAGGCGTGACGTGCCCCATCCTGGGTCGCCCGCCACGAGGACTCGGTGATGGTGACCAGCGTCCGGGCGTCGTCGTCGACCGGCTCGAACTCGAAGGTGGTCCGGGTGACGCCACGGTCGTCCGTCGTGGCCTCCCCGTCCCACTCGATGACGATGCGCCGCGGCGCCTCGGCCTCGACGACCCGCACGGGGAAGGCGCCGGGGAAGTCGTGGAAGTCCCAGATGACCTCGGCGCCGGGCTCGAGGCGCCCGCGGGCACCTCCGGTCGTGAAGTACCTGGACAGCTGAGCCGGGTCGGCGACGGCCTCGTAGACCTCGGCGACCGGGCGCGAGACGCGCCCCGAGACGGTGAAGGAGAGCTCGGTCAGGTCGGTGGTGTTCATGTGATATTTTTACAACATGTCAACCGAGGGCGTCAACGGGTCCGACGACGATCGCGTGTTCAAGGCACTCGCCTCGCCCACCCGTCGCCGCATCCTCGACCTCCTCAAGGCGGGTTCCCGCACGACGGGCGATGTGGCTGGCCACTTCTCCGAGCTCGACCGCACGACGGTGCTCCAGCACCTCCGCGTCCTCGAGCGCGCCGAGCTCGTGACCGGACGGAAGGTCGGCCGCGAGCGCCACCTGTCTCTCGCTCCCCTGCCCATCAAACGCATCCACGACCGGTGGATCGGCGAGTACGCCCGGGCCGCCGTGGAGCTGCTCGAGGACCTCGGCCGCGACTGAGCCGTGCACTCCGCCTCCGCCCGACCGACAATGGGGTGATGCCTCTGCTCACCGTCGGCCACGGCGCGCTCGACCGCACCGGCCTCGCATCCCTCCTCACCGGCCGACGCGTCGCACTCGTCGTCGACATCCGCCGGTTCCCCGGGAGCCGCCGCAACCCGGACGTCGCCCGCGACACCCTGGCCCAGTGGCTGCCCGAGGCGGGTGTCGCCTACCGCTGGGAACCGCGCCTGGGTGGGCGCCGTCACCTGCGCAAGGCCGAGGACGCCGCCTCGCCGGACACGTGGTGGCAGGTCGACGCCTTCCGCGCCTACGCCGGATACACCCGCACCGAGGACTTCGGACGAGCACTCGCCGAGGTCGCCGACGAGGCGCGCGGGGACGCCCGCGTCGCCGTCATGTGCTCCGAGGCGGTGTGGTGGCGCTGCCACCGGCGCCTCGTCGCCGACGTCGCGACGCTCGGGCTCGACCTGCCGGTCCACCACCTCATGCACGACGGCGAGGTCCGGCTCCACGAGCCGTCCGAGGGCGCCCGGGTGAGTGACGGCGTCGTCGTCTGGGACGGAGCGCCACGGGCGTGACCGTGGTCAGCCGCGCCGGTCGTAGGTGAGGACGACGTTCCCGCTGGCGAAGGTGCGCAGGTCGGCGAGCTCGAGCTCCGCCGGCGCGAAGCCGGCAGCGGTGAACATCGGGTGCCCGGCACCGGCGACGACCGGGTAGAGCTTCACGACGAACCGGTCGATCTCCGCCAGCACCGCGCCCGCGAGGGCCGCACCGCCCGCGAGGTAGATGTCCAGCGGCCCCTCCTCCGCCTTGAGGCGGCGCACGAGGGCGAGGGGGTCCTCGCGGACGACGGTGACGGCGGGGTCCAGCTCGTCCTGGCTCGTCGAGACGACGTACTGACGAAGGTGCGCGTACGGGCTCGTCACGCCCACCGCGAGGGCCGGCTCGTAGGTGCGGCGACCCATGACGACCGTGTCGAAGTGCCGGTTGGGCCGCCCCTCCAGCCCGAGGTGCTTGCGGACGTGGGTGGGAAGCGTGTCCGGGTACTCCTCCATCATCCAGGCGGTGTACTCCTCGGGTTGAGGGTAGAACTCGACCTCGTCGGCAGGTCCGGCGATCCGCCCGTCGACGGACACGGCGATGTAGTAGGTCAGGCGGCGCACGGGCTCCTCCCTCGGTAGGTGGACGGACGACCGCATCCTGCCGGAGCCCTCGGCACCGGACGAGGGATTATTGCCACGAGGCCGGGCAGGCCCGGGACGGGATGTCGCGGCCACCGCCCGACACCCCCCAGCACGGAGCCCGGTGGGCCGCGGACACCCGCGCCCCACCGGGGTTCCGTCATGCCGGCGACGACCCGGCGTCATGCCTCCGGGTGCCGCCACCGCCCGAACCCGCCCTCGGAGCTGATCACCTGGCCGGTCACCCAGGCGCCCTCCTCGGTGAGGAGCCAGGCGATGAGGCGCGCGGGGTCGTCGGGTGCGCCGAAGCGGCCGAACGGGAACTTGGCAGCGACCGCCCGCCAGGCGTCCTCGGTGAGGTAGCCGGTGTCGACCGGCCCGGGGTTGACGGTGTTGACCCGGATGCCGAGGTCGGCCAGCTGGTCGGCGACCGTCGTCGTGACCCCGGCCAGGGCGGCCTTCGCAGCCGCGTACGCGACCTCCCCGGGCATCGGACCGAGCGCCTGGCCCGAGGTGAGGAAGACGATCGACCCCGGCGTCCCGGCCGGGTGACGGGTGGCGAAGGCCTGCGCGAGCAGGATCGAGGCGCGCGCGTCGACGGCCCAGTGCCGGTCCAGCTCGACGGCACTGAGCTGGCCGAGGGCCCCGTCGGAGCCCGACAGCGCCTGGTTGCACACGAGCCCGTCGAGCCGCCCGAACTCCGCGTGCGCGCGCTCGATCACCCACTCGGGCGCGGCGGGCTCCGCGAGGTCCGCGTGGACATCGGCGACCCGGGCGTCCCCGACGAGGTGGTCCCGGACCCCGCCGATCACGGCGTCGACGTCGTCGCCTCCCCACGGCTGCTCGCGGTCGTGGGGCGCGAAGTGGTGACAGAGCACGCTGGCTCCGTAGGCGGCCAGCCGGCTCGCCGTGGCGTACCCGATGCCCGCGCGCCGGCTCACGCCGGTGACGACAACTGCCCGCCCCCGCAGCGGCAGCGGGTCGCGAGCCAGGTGTGAGACCTCGACGCCCATGCGTCCAGTAGACCAGGTCGCCACCCACCCTGGGAGGACGACGACGGCGCCCGGCGAGCGCCGTCGTCGTCCTCCTCCCTGCTACTTCTTCTGGACGGTGATCGACCACTCCGCGTCACCGACGCGGCGGTAGTCGGTCACCGGGTAGCCCTCCTGCGCGGCCCACCGCGGGATCGCGTCGGTGGCCTGGGTGCAGTCGAAGGTGATGGTGAGGTGGTCGCCGTCGGGCAGGCCGGCGATGGCGTCCTTCGCCTCGACGAGCGGGAAGGGGCAGACCTGTCCGGAGGTCTGGAGGGTGATGGGCACGAGCGTTCCTTTCGTCAGGCGTCCACGAGGGACGGGGTCGGGGTGCGCTGCCCCGTGGGGCGGTGGCGCAGGATGAAGACGTGGGTGGCGGCGCCGGTGCCGAGCACCATGAAGCCGAAGGACAGCCAGCCCTGGTAGGAGAACTGGGCCGTGTTGACCATGGCGTTGCCGATCGTGCAGCCGCCGGCGAGCGCGGCACCGACGCCCATGAGGACGCCGCCGCTGATCGAACGGACCATCGTCGTGGCGTCGGGGACGCGGAGGCGGAACTCCCCCGAGCCCCTGGCGGCGATGAACGCGCCGACGAGGATCCCGAGGATGAGAAAGACCCCCCAGTCGACGAGCTCGATGTCCCCGGTGACGAGGAAGGTCACCGTGTTGGCCGACGGTGTCGTGATGCCCAGCCCGGAGGGTCGGCCCGCTGCCGTGCTCAGCGGCCACGCGACGATCGCGATGACCCCGATGACGACGGCGGCACCGAAGGCGTGCCAGGGCTTCTCGAAGAGCAGGTGGGCCAGGCCGCGGCGGCGTGGTGGCAGGGTGGCGAGCGTCGGTTCGGCCGCCAGGTGGCGGATCGCGGCGTAGCCGACGGCGAGGACGAGCGCGGCGACGAGCCACCACGGCGAGATGCCGAGCGTCTCGTGGATGGTCGTGAGGCCGATGGTCTGCGAGCGGGCCGCGGACGTGAGGTCGGCGAAGATGCCGTACTTCATGACGGCGGCCGATCCGGCGTAGAAGATGAGCGCGAACCAGGAGCCGATGAGTCCCTCGCTCGAGCGGTAGAAGGTCCCGGTGGCGCAGCCGCCGGCGAGGACGATCGCGAAGCCGAAGATGAAGGCGCCGACGATCGTGGCGACGGGCGCGAGCTCGCCCGACCCGAGCGCGATGACACCGAGGGCGTCGAGGGCGAAGATGCCGACGCTCTGGACGGCGATGACGATGAGGAACGCGGTGATCCAGCGCGTGTTGCGCCCGATCCACACGTCACGGAAGGCGCCGGTGACGCAGAAGCGCCCCCGTTGCATGGCGAAGCCGAGAGCTCCACCGACGGCGAGTCCGGTGAGGACCATGGGGTGTTCCTTTGCGACGGTGCTGCAGTGAGATCAGGGCGCCGCGCGCACGGGGGCGCGCGGCGCGAGGCGTCCCCGGGACGCGGGCGTCAGCGATGGTGCGAACGGGCCGGCGCACCGCCGGGGTCGGTCGCTCGAGCCCTCAGGCGAGCGTGGTCACCGACACTCGCCGGTACACCGGCGAGTGGTGTCGAGCCGGAGCGGCAGTGCTCGTGTCATGGACGTGGTCCGCATCCTTGTCCCCCCTCGTGTCACGGCGGCGAGTGCCGGACGGTGACGGGGACGTTAGGACGGGACGCGGACGCACGAGGTGCCCGGTCCGGGCAGCGAGACGGACGCCGTCGGCCGTCCGCTGGGTGGATGGGAGTTGCGGGCCGGTTGCGGTCTACCAGAACGCGCGCGAGGCGATGGCGTCGGCGAAGCCGTCGAGGGCGCCGTCGACGGCACCGAGGTAGAGGGAGGCGTCGACGAGTGAGACCTCCATGACGCGGGGCTCGCCGTTGTCGCCGTCGACCATGTCGATACGGCAGAAGAGCAGCTGGGCGTCGCGCCCCATGCGGGACTTGATGTAGCCGTGGATCGCGGCGCGCGCCTGCTCCCCGAGGCGCAGCTCCGCCTCGGTGGCGTCCCGGGCGACGGCGACCTCGTCACCCGCGGAGTCGGCCGCCGCCTGCGACCCGAGGAGCATCGGCTCCTTCTCCACCGTGTGGGACAGCACGCCGTTGAGGTAGACCAGCGCGGTCTCCCCGCGCTCGTCCACGGACTCGACGTACCGCTGCACCATGGCGGCGCGTCCGTCCTGCAGCAGCCGGAAGGCGTGCTGGATGGCGTGCATGCGGGACGTCGCGTCCCGCGCGGTGTACCGGCCGGTGTCCCGGGAGCCCGAGGACACCGCCGGCTTGACCACGAAGTCGCCCAGGGAGGGGAAGCGGGTGTGGACCTGGTGCTTGGAGAGCTTGCGCTCCGGCTCGAGCCACACGGTGTCGATCGTCGGCATGCCGCGCCGGCCGAGCTCCTGGAGGTAGTGCTTGTCGGTGTTCCACTCCACGGTGTCGGCGCTGTTGAGCAGCTTGCGGATCCCGCGGGCCCACTCGAGGAAGTCCTGGCGGCGGGCGGCGTAGTTGTGCACCGAGCGCAGCACGACGATTCCCGCCTCCGACCAGTCGACCGACTCGTCGTCCCAGGCGGCCACGCGCGGGTCGATCCCGCGCTCGGCCAGCGCGTCCGGCAGGCCCTCCTCACCGGAGTCCAGGCCGGGATGGTCCAGGCAGGTCGCGAGAGTCACACGTGGCTTCGACACACCCCCAACCTATCCGAACGGGCGGTACGGCACGGCTTCACGCGGACCCGCGCCGCTCGTCGGCCACGCCCGACGGCCCGGGCCCGCCCGACAGCCCGCCCACCCCGTGATCCTCATCACGAGCGGGTGCCTGGAGATGTTCCGCGCCCTCCGACGGTGGTAACGTAGGGGACTGCTGCACGCGCCATTAGCTCAATTGGCAGAGCAACTGACTCTTAATCAGTGGGTTCTAGGTTCAAGTCCTAGATGGCGCACCAGTCGACGGGCCGCCTCCTCCGGGGGGCGGCCTTTCGCGTTCCCCGACCGCTCGGTGCGATGCTGGTGCCTCGACGACATCGAGGAGGAACCGTGCCCCAGCTCACCGCCGGCGACACCGCCCCGGACTTCGCCCTGACCACGGCCGACGGCTCCACGGTGAGCCTGGCCGACCTGCGCGCCGCTGCCGACAGGGGCGTCATCGTCTACTTCTACCCTGCCGCCTCCACCCCCGGGTGCACGACCGAGGCCTGCGACTTCCGCGACAGCCTCGCGGCGCTGCAGGCCACCGGCTACGCCGTCGTCGGGATCTCCCCCGACGAGCCGGCCAAGCTGGCCCGGTTCGCCGAGGCGGAGTCCCTCACCTTCCCCCTGGCATCCGACCCGGAGCACGAGGTCAGCGAGGCGTGGGGCGCCTGGGGCGAGAAGACGAACTACGGCAAGACCTACACCGGCCTCATCCGCTCGACCGTCGTCGTCGACCCGGACGGCACCGTGACCCTGGCGAGGTACAACGTCAAGGCGACCGGCCACGTGGCCCGCCTGCGCAAGGACCTGGGCGTCGACTGACACCGTTTAGGGTGGTGGTGCGCGCGAGTGGCGTAATTGGCAGCCGCGCCAGGTTTAGGTCCTGGTGTCCTCGGACGTGCGGGTTCGAGTCCCGCCTCGCGCACGACCACCACGCCCGCGCGGGCAACCCCAGCGACACACGGAGAGAACGCGATGAGCGGACTGGCCTCGGACGACATCACCCCCTGGCTGCCGCCGGAGGACCTGGAGAAGGTGCGCCGCCAGGTGCCGATGCTCTACGTCGACATCGTCCCGGTGCGGGTCGACGCCTCGGGCCACGTGCAGCAGGTGGGACTCCTGCTCCGCGTCACCGACGGCAGTCTCCAGCGGGCCCTCGTCTCGGGCCGCGTGCTGTACCACGAGACCCTGCGTGAGGCGCTGGCCCGGCACGTGGAGAAGGACCTCGGCTCGCTGTGCCTGCCGCGCGTGCCGATGTCCCCCCAGCCCTTCACCGTCGGTGAGTACTTCCCGACGCCGGGACCGGGTTTCCACGACCCGCGGCAGCACGCGGTCTCCCTCGCCTACGTCATCCCCGTCGACGGGGACTGCCACCCCCAGCAGGACACCCTCGAGGTCGGCTGGTTCACGCCGCGCGAGGCGCTCCTCCCCGAGGTCCAGGCCGAGCTCGTCGACGGCCACGGCACGGTCCTGCGGCAGGCCCTGGCCCACGTCGGCCGCCTGCCGTGAGCATCCAGCCGGGCACCGGGCCGCAGGGGCTGGACGTCGCCCGCGCCACCGGTGCACCGGGACGGGGCCGCTGGGGCGAGCGGGGGCTCGCGATGCTGCTCGACATGGCCGCCGTCGTGCTCTTCGCCTACCTCGGCCGCGGCGCACACGAGGGCGGCCGGTCGCTCACCGACGTCGTCGAGGTCGCGCTGCCGTTCCTCGTGACACGACTCGTCGTCACCGTGCTCGTCCGGGAGAGCTCGCTGCGGACGTGGCCGGGGGGCGTCGTCGCCTGGCTGGTCACGTGGGCCGGCGGGATGGCGCTGCGCGCTGCCCTCGGCGGTGGGACGGCGCTGCCCTTCGTGCTCGTGGCACTGGGCGTGCTCGGCGCGCTGTTCCTCGGCTGGCGGCTGGTCTGGTGGCTCGTCAGCCGACGATCCGGGGGCGCGGCCGGCTGAAGGGCTGCCCAGGTCAGTCGAGGCAGAACTCGTTGCCCTCGACGTCCTGCATGACGATGCAGGACTCGTCGACGCCGTCGGCCTCCATGACGCGCACCTCCCGGGCGCCGAGGGCGACGAGGCGGGCAGACTCCTCCCGGAGCACTGCGAGCCGCTCCGCGCCGACGAGGCCGCTGCCGGCACGCACATCGAGGTGCACCCGGTTCTTGGCGACCTTTCCTTCGGGGACGCGCTGAAAGAAGAGCCGGGGACCGACATCCGTCGGGTCGACGCACGCGAACGCGGACCCCTGGTGCTCCGGCGGCAGGGAGCGGTCGAACTCGCTCCACGACGCGAAGCCGTCCGGGGGTGGGGGCAGGACGTAACCGAGGACCTCGCACCAGAACAACGCGACGCGCTCCGGCTCGGCACAGTCGAACGTGACCTGGAACTGCCTGACCATCAGCCCACCGTAGCCGGGCCCGGATGAGCGGTACAGGCCTGCGCTTCCCGCTACCGGCCGAGGACCCGGACGACGTGGGGAGCGAGGGCGCGGAAGGCCTCACCGCGGTGGGAGATCGCGTTCTTCTCCTCGGCGCTGAGCTCGGCCGCGGAACGGTTCTCGCCGTCGGGCTGGAGGATCGGGTCGTAGCCGAAGCCGCCGGTCCCGCGCGGTTCGGTGAGCAGCCGTCCGGGCATGGTCCCCGTCTCCACGACCTCCGCGCCGTCGGGGGTGACGAGCGCGGCGGCGCAGACGAAGCGCGCCCCGCGGTGCTCGGCCCGGACGTCGGCGAGCTGGGCGAGCAGCAGCTCCAGGTTGGCGCGATCGTCGCCGTGCTTTCCCGCCCAGCGGGCGGAGAAGATGCCAGGTGCGCCGCCGAGGACGTCGACGGCGAGGCCGGAGTCGTCTGCCACCGCCGGCAGCCCCGTGGCTGCAGTGAGCGCGCGCGCCTTGATCAGCGCGTTCTCGGCGAACGTGACGCCGTCCTCGACGGGCTCCGGAGCGCCGACGTCGGCGGCGCCGACCACGGCCGCGGGATCGAGGTCGGGCAGGAGCGGGGCGAGGATCGCCCGCAGCTCCCCGATCTTGTGCGCGTTGTGGGTGGCGAGGACGAGCCTGGGCCCTGCGGCGGTGCTCACCGGCCGGCAGGCGGCGCGGCGAGCGCGGCGCGCTGGAGCTCGGTGAGCTTCGCGGTGCCGGCGACGGCAAGGTCGAGCAGCTCGTCGAGCTCGTGGCGCTCGAAGGGCTTGCGCTCCGCGGTGCCCTGGACCTCGACGAAGCCGCCCGACCCGGTCACGACGACGTTCATGTCCGTCTCGGCGGCGACGTCCTCGACGTAGGGCAGGTCGAGGACGGGCTGACCACCGACGATGCCCACGCTCACGGCCGCCACCGAGTCGGTGAGCACGGGGGTGCTGCGCTTGCTGATGGCGCCCTTCGCCAGCCCCCACGAGACGGCGTCCGCGAGCGCCACGTAGGCGCCGGTGATCGCGGCGGTGCGGGTCCCGCCGTCCGCCTGGAGGACGTCGCAGTCGAGCACGATGGTGTTCTCGCCCAGCGCGCCGACGTCGATGATGGCGCGCAGGGAGCGGCCGATGAGACGGGAGATCTCGTGCGTGCGGCCACCGACGCGGCCCTTCACGGACTCGCGGTCGCTGCGGGTGTTGGTGGAGCGGGGAAGCATGGCGTACTCGGCGGTCACCCAGCCCTCGCCCGATCCCTTGCGCCAGCGCGGCACCCCCTCGGTGAACGACGCGACACACAGCACCCGGGTGGCACCGAACTCGACGAGGACGCTGCCCTCGGCGTTGTCGAGCCAGTTTCGGGTGAACCGGACCTCGCGGAGCTCGTCGGGGGCGCGGCCGTCGGCGCGCGGAACGATGGTGCTCGGAGAGGTGTTGGTCATCCGGACAGGCTAACCACTCGACGCGGCCCCGTGCGACGTCTCGACCCTAGCCCTGCACACACCCCGCCTCGCACCGGGGAGGCGGGCGGCGGTCCCGGTGCACACGACCCGGCTTTCGGCGAGGCCCGGGTAGGTCACAGGGCGTCGAGGAAGGCGGTGAGGGCGGGGAGGCGGCCGGCGGCGTCGCGGGCGACGAGGAAGCCGACGATGCCGACGATCCACGCCGTCGTCTCCCCGCCGCTGCGCTCCATCCACGCCGCGATGCGCTGGAGCAGCGGCTCCACGGCCCGTTGCACGGCGAGCCGGCCACCGAGCAGGACGAGCGCGGGCAGCACCATGACGACGCAGTAGGCGGCCAGCATCCCCACCCGGGCGGGCAGTGCGAGGCCGGAGGACCCGATGATTCCCGTCGCGGCGAGGTAGGGCAGCATCGTCGCGACCTCGAGGACGGCGGCCGCGAGCGCCAGCGTGGCGAGGCCTCCCACGCCGGACCGTGCCTCCGTCCCCATGGCCCGCGCACGCCAGCGCAGCAGCCTGCCCGACCCGGCCCGCTCGCCCTGGCGCATGCGGCCGATGAGGAAGCTCGCGACGAGCATCGCGACGCCGAGCACCAGCTGGAGCCGCACGACGAGCGGGTTGTCGAGCAGCCCGTCGACGTTCCCCAGGAGCGCGTCCGCGCCGGCGACGAGGGCGATGCCGAGGAGCAGGTAGAACCCTGCGACGGTCCCGAGGAACACGAGGATCCGGCCGACGCGGACCCGCCCGGGTGTGAGCAGGAACCAGATCGGGATGAGGAGCGTGCCGAAGCTCGTCGAGTCGACGAGCGCGAGGACGGCGAGGGTCGCCGCGGTGGCCGTGGTCATGGCGAGAGGTTCACCCCGAGGGGCCCGGACCGTCATCGGCCGAGCGGGCGACGACGACGCGGCGCCCGTACATCCTTCGGGCGACCCCATCGGCGGGTGCCTGTGCTGGGATTGGGTCATGCAGGAGGTGCTGGGGCTGTGGCGCGAGCGGGTCCGGGGCACCGAGCGCGCCCGGGTGGTCAGCGATGCGGCAGGCACCCTCGTCCTCGGCCTGCTCCTCCTCACCGTCGGTCTCGTCGGCCTGTGGCGTGCCGGGCCGGACACCGAGCGGTGGGTCTTCGTCCTCACCCTGGCCGCCGCGTGCGTCGTGATGCTCGGCAAGGCGCGGTGGCCCCTGCTCACCCTCGGTGCCGGACTGGTGGTCTTCGCCGTCGACATCGCCCTCGGCGGCAGCACCGGCGTGATGGTCGCGGTGCTCGACCTCATCTACTCCGCGGCGCTCCGGGCGAGTGCGGCCGCCGTCCGCCGCCTGGGCATCACGGTCGCCGTCGGCGTCGCCGGCAGTGCGGCCGCGACCTTCGTCGTAACCGGCGACGTGCGGGACAGCGCCAACGCGGCGCTCCTCGTCTTCGCGGTCTTCGGCACGCCGCTGTGGTGGGGCCGCTCGGTGCGTCAGCAGACCGAGCTCGCCGGGCTCGCCTCCGCACGCGCACGCGACCTCGCCCGGCTCGGTGAGATGCGCGAGCAGGAGGTCGTCCACGCCGAGCGCACGCGGATGGCCGGTGACATTCACGACGCCCTCGCCAGCCATCTCTCCGCGATCGCCATCCACTCCGAGGGGGCCCTGTCCGCGCCACGTCCAGCCTCGGTCGACGACGCTGCGGCCCGTGACCGGCAGGCCCTGTCCGCCATCCGCCACTCCAGCGTGGCGGCGCTGCGGGAGATGCGGTCGATGATCGACCTCCTCCGCACCGGCGACGAGGCCCCGACCAGACCCGCGCGGCTTGAGGAGGTCGGTACGCTCGTCGCCGTTCTCCGCGAGCAGGGCATGGAGGTGGCGCTCAGCGTCCCCGCCGACCTGCCGGAGCTCCCCGCCGCGGTCGACCAGGCCGCCTTCCGGATCATCCAGGAGTCGCTCACCAACGCCCTCAAGCACGGCGACGGAGCCCACGTCGACGTCACGGTCGCCCTCGCCGACGCGGTCCTGCGGGTCGAGGTCGCCAACGGGGTGGCACTCGCGGCCGTCGACGGCGCTCCCGTCCCGCCGTCGTCGGGTGTGGGCCTGCTCACCATGAGGGAGCGCGCCGAAGCACTCGGCGGGTCGCTGAGCACCGGCGGGACAGCCGACCGCTGGTACGTCCGTGCCGCCGTCCCCGTGAAGGAGAGGCCATGAGCGTCCGAGTCGTCGTCGCCGACGACCACGCGGCCATCCGCTCCGGGCTACGGCTCATTCTTGAGTCCGCCGACGACGTCACGGTCGTCGGGGAGGCTGCCGACGGCGCGAGCGCCGTGGCGAACGCCCGCGCACTGCGACCCGACGTCGTGCTCATGGACATCCGCATGCCCGGCACCGACGGGATCGCCGCGACCCGCGCCGTCGTCACCGACAGGCTCGCCGACGTCCTCGTCCTCACCACCTTCGACCTCGACGAGTACGTCTTCGGCGCCCTGAGAGCCGGCGCGGCCGGGTTCCTGCTCAAGACCGCCGACGCCGCGACCCTGCTCGACGCGGTCCGGCGCGTCGCGGCCGGCGAGGGCGTGCTCGCCCCCGAGGTGACCCGGCGGCTCCTCAGCACCTTCGCCCGCACACCGGAGCAGGTCGAGCCGGAGGTGCCGGCGGACGTCGCCGCGCTCACCGACCGGGAGCGGGAGGTGCTCGCCGCGCTCGGGCAGGGCCTGTCGAACGCGGCCCTCGCCGGAGCCCTGGGGATCAGCGAGGCGACCGCTAAGACGCACGTCTCCCGGGTGCTGGCGAAGCTCGGGTGCACGTCCCGCGTGCAGGCCGCGATCCGCGCGCGGGAGGCCGGCCTGGCCTGAGCCAGGCCGGTCCCGGCACTCAGCCCGCGTGCGCGCGGACGAGGTCCCGGTACCAGCGGGCGCTGGCCTTGGGCGTGCGCTGCTGCGTGTCGTAGTCGACGTGGACGACGCCGAAGCGCTTGGAGTAGCCGTAGCCCCACTCGAAGTTGTCGAGCAGCGACCACACGTAGTAGCCGCGCACCGGGGCACCGGCCGCCACGGCGTCGCTCACCGCCTCGATGTGGTCGCGCAGGTAGGCGATGCGGTCCGTGTCGTCGATGGTCCCGTCCGGGCCGACGACGTCGGGGAAGGCCGCGCCGTTCTCCGTCACCATGAGCTCGAGGCCGGGGTGCTCGCGGTGCATCCGGACGAGCAGCTCGGTCATGCCCCGCGCGTCGATGGACCAGCCCATGTCGGTGTACGGCCCGGGCTGCTGCGGAAACTCGATGTCCCCGCACGCAGGCCACGGGCTCGCCGAGCTGGCCCCGTGGCCGTCGGCCTCCTCCCGCTCCCCCACGCCGTCGTAGGCGCGGACGACGGTGGGGCTGTAGTAGTTCACGCCGAGCACGTCGAGGGGCTGGTGGATGAGGTCGAGGTCGCCGTCCTTGACGAAGGACCAGTCGCTCACCGACGCGGTCGCCTCGACGATGTCCTGCGGGTAGGAGCCGCGCAGGACCGGGTCGAGGAACACGCGGTTCTGCAGCCCGTCGACCCGCTCCGCGGCCGCCACGTCCGCGGGGGCCTCGGTCTGCGGCCGCACCCACGCGAGGTTGAGCGTCAGGCCGATCGTCGCCTCCGGGCGCTCGGCACGGATCGCGGCGGCCGCCAGCCCGTGTCCGAGGTTGAGGTGGTGGACGGCGGCCAGCACCGCGGCGTGGTCGGTGCGGCCCGGGGCGTGCACGCCGCTGCCGTAGCCCAGGTAGGACGAGCACCACGGCTCGTTGAGGGTGATGAACGTGCCGATGCGGTCCCCGAGGCGGGCCGCGACCAGCCCGGCGTACTCGGCGAAACGCTCCGCCGTCGCCCGCTCCGGCCAGCCGCCCGCGTCCTCCAGGGCCTGCGGCAGGTCCCAGTGGTAAAGCGTCGCCGCCGGTGAGATCCCGGCCTCGAGCAGCTCGTCGAGCAGCCGCGAGTAGAAGTCGAGGCCCGCCTCGTTGACGGGTCCCAGGCCGTGCGCCGTCACCTGCGGGGTGATGCGGGGCCAGGCGATCGAGAAGCGGTAGGCCTGCAGCCCCAGCTCCTTCATGAGGGCGACGTCCTCGCGGTAGCGGTTGTAGTGGTCGTCGGCGACGTCACCGGTGTCGCCGCCCTGCACCTTTCCGGGGGTGTGGCTGAAGGTGTCCCAGATGGAGGTCGTGCGGCCGTCGGCCGCAGCGGCCCCCTCGATCTGGTAGGACGCCGTCGCCGCCCCCCACAGGAAGCCCTCGGGGAGGTGCAGCCCGGCGGAGGGCTGCGTGGTGGCCGAGATGGTGGTCTGGATGCTCATGGTGTGGTCAGGGCGCGCGTGGCCCTGCTCCCTTCGGTGGTGGTGGTTGCGGGGTCAGCCCTTGACGGCGCCGGCCATGATGCCGCTGACGATCTGACGCCCGAGCAGCATGAAGACGACGACGACCGGCAGCGTGCCGACGAGCGTGCCGGCCATGATGATCGCCGTGTCGGGGACGTAGCCGCTGCCGAGGTTGTTGAGGGCGACCTGGACGGTCGGGTTGGACGAGTTGAGCGTGATGACCGGCCAGAAGAAGTCGTTCCAGGCCGTCATGAAGGTGAGCATGCCCAGGACGGCCATGCCGGGACGGGCGATGGGCAGGACGACGCTCCAGAATGTCCGCAGGGACGTGGCGCCGTCGACGCGGGCGGCCTCGATGAGCTCGTCGGGCAGCGACTGCATGAGGTACTGCCGCATGAAGAACACCCCGAAGGCGGTCACGAGGGTCGGCAGGATGACCGACGGCAGGCGCCCCGCGAGGTCGAGCTCGGCCATCACCATGTAGAGCGGCACGACGCCGAGCGTCGGCGGGATCATCATCGTCCCGATCGTCACGGTGAACAGCAGCTTCTTGCCCCGGAAGCGCAGCTTGGCGAAGGCGAACCCGGCGAGCGTGCAGAAGAGCAGGGTCGCGACGGTGACCGTCCCGGAGACGATGACCGAGTTGGTGATCGCCAGCGCGATGTTCTGCTGGTCGAGGGCCGTCTGGATGTTCGCCCACAGGTTCGGTCCGGGCGTCAGGGGCGGCGGTGACTGGACCATCTCCGACATCGGCCGGCTGGCCGCGACGATCATGTAGTAGAACGGCGCAATGAACAGGAAGGCAGTGACGCCAAGGATGGCGTAGCTGAGCCAGCCCGCGGAGTTGCCGCCCGCACCGCCTCGCCTGCGCCTCGGCGCGGCGACCGGGGTGCCGGGGACCGCGGGGGGCCGGGTGATCGTCGTCATCGGTCGTCTCCCTCGGTGAGGCGCTGGCTGGTCCGCAGCCGGACGAACGCGGCGTTGAGCACCACGAGCAGCACGATGAGCACGAAGGTCACCCAGGCGACGGCGGCCGCCCGGCCGAGGCTGCCGAACTGCCAGCCCTGCTGGTACATGAACAGCCCGAGCGTCTGGTACTGGTTGACCGCACCGCCGTTGGGTGTCCCCCCGCCGAAGAGCAGCGGTTCACCGAAGAGCTGGGTCGCACCGATGGTGGACACGACGACGGTGAACAGGATCGTCGGCCGCAGGCCGGGCAGGGTGATGTGGCGGAACTGCTGCCAGCGGCTGGCGCCGTCGAGCGAGGCGGCCTCGTACAGGTCGTAGGAGATCGACTGCATGCCGGCGAGGTAGATGAGGGCGTTGTAGCCCGTCCACCGCCACGTGACGATGACGGCGATGGCGATCTGCGCGCTGAGGTTGCCGTTGCGCCAGTCGATGGCGTCCATCCCGATGAGGGAGAGGATCCAGTTCGCGAAGCCGCCGTCGCGCCCGAAGATCTGCGCGAAGACGAGGGTGGACGCGGCGACGGACGTCGCGTACGGCATGATCATCGCGATCCGGAAGAAGTTACGCGCCCGCATCCGGTAGTTGAGCAGGTGCGCCAGTCCCAGGGCGATGGCCAGCTGCGGCACCGTCGACAGGACACCGATGGTGAAGGTCTTGAGCAGCGCGTTGTAGAACTTCTCGTTGCCGAAGAGCCAGACGAAGTTGTCCAGGCCCACCCACGTCATCTCGGAGTTGAGCCGGAAGTCGTAGAGGCTGACCCACACCGTGTAGATGAGGGGGAAGAGCCCGAAGGCGGCGAAGAGCAGGAAGAACGGCGCGACGTACACGTACGGCGCCGTCACCGCCTCCCACCGGAAGATGCGGGAGCGCAGCGTGGGCCGAGGCGGCTCGGCCTTGCGTCGCGGCGGCGGCTCTGCGGGCGCTGGGCTCGCTGCCGGCCGGACGGGAACGGTGGACGTCATGGGGGCCTCTCGTCAGGGCAGGAACGGGGGCGGGTGGTGGGGCGGGCGGGCGGGCCCGCCCCACCGGGTGCTCAGCCGACCTGGCTGAGCACCTGGGAGACGCCGGCCTCCCAGGCCTCGTCCGGGGCGACCCCGTTGACCTCGACGGACAGCAGCGCCTGGACCATGGCGTTCTTCGCGATCCCGTCGTTCGGCCCGAGGATCTGCGTCGGGGCGTTCTGCGCCGACGTCGTGAAGACCTCACCGATGGGGGCGCCGTTGAAGTACTCGTCGGTCGTGTCACCGACGAGCTCGATGGCACCGGTGTTGGAGGGGAAGTTGCCCACGTTCTCGAAGACCGCGGCCTGCTGCTCGGCGTCGGTCAGCCACGCGATGAGCTCGGCGGCCTCCTCCTTGTTCTCGCTGGCCTCCGGGATGGCGAGGTAGGCGCCGCCCCAGTTGCCGCCCTGGCCACCGGGCAGGGTGGTGATGTTCCACTGTCCGCTGCCGGCGTCGCCGGCCTTGCCCTTGATGTAGCCGATCATCCACGACGGGCACGCGATGGAGGCGAAGGTGCCGCTGCCGAAGCCGCCGTCCCAGCTGGGGTCGACGAACTGCTCGAGCTTGGCGGTCAGGCCGTCCTGGCCCGCCTGGGCGGCGAGGTCGAAGGCGTTGCGCACGGCGGGGTTGCTGTCGAGGACGAGCTCGCCGCTCGCGTCGTGGTAGATCTGCTCCTCGGTGGAGACGATGGCGTTGTACAGGCCGCCGGCGGAGTCGTGGAACGCGGTCCCCTCGGGCGCACCGGCCTTGAACTCCTCACCGAGGGCGAGGAAGTCCTCCCACGAGCCCAGCCGCTCCGCCACCTCGGCGGGGTCGCTCGGCAGGCCGGCCTCCTCGAAGAGGTCGGAGCGGTAGCACAGCCCCATCGGGCCGATGTCGGTGCCCAGCCCGAGGACGCGGCCGTCCTCCGTCGTCGCGGCCTCGGCCTTCCACTCGACGTAGTTGGCGACCTGCTCACCGGCCGGGGTCTCGCGCAGGTCCGTCCACAGGTCGGCCTGGTTCGCGGTGACCTCGGAGATGCGGGCCACCTCGATGCCCTGGATGTCGGCGGTGCCGCTGCCGGAGTTGAGCTTGGTCTGCAGCGCGGGCCAGTACTTGTCCTCGCCCTGCGTGGACTCGTACTCGATGAGGATGTCGGGGTTCTCCTCCATGTACTGGTCGAACAGACCCGACTCCTCGTAGCCGAAAGTGCCGAACAGGGCCACCGTGAGGGTCGTCTTTCCGTCCGTGTCCGCGGCGGCGGGGGTGTCGCTGCTGTCGCCGTCCCCGCAGGCGGACAGCGCCAGCGCGCCCGCCGTCATGGCCGCGACGACGGCCACGGACCTGCTCCGTGTGGTGTGCATGGTTCCTCCTCGCGGCCCGCGGGCCGGCTGGTCTCGGTACGGGTCAGATCGTCCTGACCCTGGCCGCACGTCCAGGACCTTCTGGACCCGCGGGATCGGCATGGTCGTTTTGGAAGCGCTCCCATGACGTTCCACACACTGTGGCGTGCCGAGCCGCCCGTGTCAAGACGGGAGGGGGAAAAGGCGTTGACACGACTCCGCGGACGGCATCGCGCGCCCGGGGTCACCGTTCGCAGGAGTCTCGACCGGGCGGCGACCGGTCAGGGCGACGCCGTCGCCGCCTCCGCGCGCGTGATCAGGCGGAGCGGCGGGTGACGAGCTCGACGGCGAGCGTGACCGAGCTGGCCTCGCCACCGTCGGCGAGGTCGATGAGCATGCGGGCCATCTGCCGTCCCATGGCCTCGAGCGGCTGGCGCACCGTCGTCAGTGGCGGGTCGGCGTCCGCCGCGATGGGGACGTCGTCGTAGCCGACGACGGCGACGTCCTCCGGCACCCGCACAGCGCGGTCACGCAACGCCCTCATCGCGCCGACGGCCATGAGGTCGTTCGCCGCGAAGACGCCGTCGACGTCCGTGGCCGTGCCCAGCAGCTCCTCCATCGCCCGGTAGCCGCCGCCGATGGCGAAGTCGCCCCCGGCGACGTGCGTCGGCGGCAGGTCGATGCCGTGCTCGGCGAGCTCGGCACGGAAGCCGATGAGCCGGTCGCTCGTGGCGGTCATGTCCGCGGGGCCGGTGATCGTCGCCGGGTGGCGGCAGCCCCGGGCGACCAGCGCCTGCGCCGCCAGCCGGCCCCCCGTGACGTTGTCGGGCGTGACGTAGGGCAGCGAGGTGCGCCGGCCCGGTGGACGGCCGGCGAGCACCACCGGGACCCCGAGCCGCTCGACACGGCCGGGGAGCGGGTCGTCGCCGTGGACGGAGAGGAACATCGCGCCGTCGACGTGGCCGCCCGCGGCGTACTCCTCGAGCCGGGCGCGGTCGTCGTCCGTGGCCACGACGACGAAGAGCAGCTGACGTCGCCGCTCGGCGGCTGCGGCCTGGGCTCCGCGCAGGACGCTGGCGAAGAACGGGTCGGCGAAGAACCGCTCCCCCGACTCCGCGACGACGAAGGCCAGGGCGTCGCTGCGGCGGGTGGCCAGCGACCGTGCCGCCTGTCGCGGGACGTAGGAGAGCTCGGCCGCGGCCTGCCGTACCGACTCACGGGCACGGTCGCTGACGCGGGGGTCGCCGGTGAGGACGCGGCTGGCCGTGGCGCGGGAGACGCCGGCGCGCTCGGCGACCGTGTCGAGGGTCGGGGCCGGGTGCCTCGTGACCATCGCGTCCTCCCGTCGACCGTGGACAGTCGCTCACAGTATGCCCACCCCCGCCGGTGTCCCCGACCACGGCGGATGCACGGCCGTGGCGTCCGGTGTTCGATGGGCGGCAGGAGGCGGGCAGGTGGACTGGTTCATCGCCGACGGCTACGAGGTCGCGCGGTTCGTGCTGCAGCGGGGTGTCGCCCTGCTGTACGTCGTCGCCTTCGTCGCGGCGCTGCAGCAGTTCCCCGCGCTGCTCGGTGATCGCGGGCTCCTCCCCGTCCGCCGCTTCACGGCCTGGGTCCCGGCGCGCACGGCGCCGAGCCTGTTCCACTGGCGCTACTCCGACCGCCTGCTCCGTGTGGTGGCGTGGGCAGGCGTGGTGCTCGCGCTCACTGTCGTCGTCGGCCTCCCGCAGCAAGGGCCGCCGTGGGTGCCGATGCTCGTCCTCCTCGTGCTCTACGGGCTCTACCTGTCGGTCGTCAACGTCGGCCAGGTGTTCTACGGCTTCGGGTGGGAGTCACTGCTCCTCGAGGCCGGCTTCCTTGCCGCCTTCCTCGGCTCGGACCAGACGGGCACCTCGCTCGTCACGCTCATCGCCTTCCGCTGGCTGCTGTTCCGCGTGGAGTTCGGGGCGGGACTCATCAAGCTGCGGGGCGATCCCGCCTGGCGTGACCTCACCGCGCTGGACTACCACCACGAGACCCAGCCGATGCCCGGCCCGCTCAGCTGGTTCTTCCACCACCTGCCCCGCCCGCTGCACCGCGTGGAGGTGCTGGCCAACCACGTGACGCAGCTCGTCGTGCCCGTCCTGCTGTTCGCGCCACAACCTGTGGCGACGTGGGCGGCCGCCGTCGTCGTCGTCACCCAGCTGTGGCTGGTGCTGTCGGGCAACTTCGCCTGGCTCAACTGGATCACCATCGTGCTCGCCTTCTCAGCCGTGGGCGACGACGTCGTCCGCGAGCTGGTCCCGGGCCTCGTCCCGGCAGCACCGGACGGTCCGGCGCCGCTGTGGTTCGTCGTCGTCGTTCTCGCGGTGGGCGCGGTGCTGCTCGTGCTCAGCTGGTGGCCGGCCCGCAACCTCGTCTCCAGGCAGCAGCGGATGAACGCCTCGTTCAACCCCTTCCACCTCGTCGGGGCCTACGGCGCCTTCGGCTCGGTCACCCGGCGGCGGGACGAGATCGTCGTCGAGGGGAGCCGCGCGGAGGACCCCGGTGAGGACGACTGGGAGGAGTACGTCTTCCGCGGCAAGCCGGGCCCGCCCGACCGTCGGCCCCGGCAGTACGCGCCCTACCACCTGCGTCTCGACTGGGGGATGTGGTTCCTCGGCCTCGGCTCCTCGGCACAGCTGTCGTGGTTCCTGCCGTTCCTCGACCGGCTGCTCGAGGCCGACCCCGCGACGCTGCGGCTGCTGCGCGACGACCCGTTCGACGGTGAGCGGCCGGTGTGGGTGCGCGCCCGGGTCTTCCGCTACCGGTACAGCACCTGGGACGAGCTGCGGCGGGAACGTGTGTGGTGGGTGCGCCGCGAGATCGGCGGCCTCATCGCGCCGCGGCGGTCCTCGGAGCCGTCGTGAGGTGAAGGTGGGCCGAGTCTGCCCGCGACGACCCGTGGCCTCAGCAGCCGGCCGGCTCCTACTGCCCGGGGGAGGCCGTGAGCTTGTCCACCAGCACCGCAAGGCCCTGCCGGGCGGACCGCTCGGCGGAGCGGACCCGCTCCTCCATGGCCCGAGCCTCCTCCAGTGCCGCATCGGCGCGGTCCACGGCCGCCCGGCACGCCTCGACCCCGTGGACCCGCTCGTGCTCGGCGGCGGCAAGGTCGTCATGGAAGCCCTGCACCTCCCCGGCGGCCAGCTCGACCGCCCGGTCGAGGAGGAAGCGGTAGGCGGCCCGGACCTTCTTGCCGGTCGTCTTGCGCTCGAGCGCCTCGACGTCCTCCGTCACGGTCTCGCGCATGAACACGAGGCGGCTGGACCGGTAGGGCTGCACGGCGGCCGCCTCCTCGGCCCGAGCGAGCCGGTCGCGCGCCTCCGTCAGGCGCCGCTCAGCGTCCCGGACGGCCGCCGCGGCGGCCTCGAGGTGAGCGGCGAAGCGCGCCTCGAGGGCAGCGGCCAGCCGCTCCCGCTCCCCGGCGTCGAGCGCGTCGGCACCGGCATCGGTTTGCTCGGACATGCGCTCACCTTTCGTCACTGTCATCCCTGGACTCCGTTGCCGGTGACCACGACCCCTCTGGACGTGCTCCGAGCGAGTGCTCATCAGCCTACGACGCCGTTGAACCCAGCTCTCCCGGCCGAGACTGTCACGCAGGGTGGGCCAGCACGTGACCGTTTCATGCACGGGACGACAGATGAATCCCGTATGACGCGCCGTCACCGGGCGATCTCTCGGACGGGGCTTACGGAACACTTCATCTGGGGTGCGCCGCATGACCTGCATCGTTCCCGCGAGGCGATCGCGTTGCGGGACACTCCCCCGACATTGAGCAGGCGATCACCCCACGTAGGTCGGCCAGGACCTCGTGCTCCTTCGTCGCGTGCCCGGGTCGGACCTCGCCTCAGTGCGCGGGCTGTGGATCGTCTGGGCGGCGCGGCGCCCGGTCAGGCGGAGGCCAGTGCGCCCAGCGCACGGGAAAGCACCTCCGGGAAGGGGGCGCGCGGCACGGGTGAGCGCGACCAGGCGCGCAGAGCGGCGAGGAAGGCGCCCGCCTGAGCCGTCCCGACCACCTCGGCGACCAGCTCCTCCACCCCGCCGCGCCGCAGGTGCGAAGCGATGATCCCACCGGCGCGGCCCTGCCGGCGGGCGGCCGACTCGGCCAGCTCCTCGGCGACGCCCATCGGCTCGGCGTTGGCGAAGGCAAGGGCGACGGTCCCGGGCTCCAGCCCGGCAGCGACGCGGAGCAGCGCGGCGCGTGCCTGCCCGGCGGGATCCTGGTCATCGCCGTCGTCGGCGCGGAGCTCTTCCCCGAGCCGGTCCAGCGCGTCGTCGACGGAGGTCCACAGGAGGTCGCTCTTCGTGGGGATGTAGTTGAAGAAGGTGGCGCGGCTCACGCCGGCCCGCTGGGTGATGTCGGCCACCGACGTGGCGGCGTAGCCCCGCTCGAGGAAGAGCTCGCACGCCGCTTCCTCGAGGATCTCGCGGGAAGCGGCGCGGGGGCGGCCTACCCGTCGCACCTCGTCCATCCCCCGATCCTACGGACCCTCCTCGCCGCGCCCGGGTTATTGTTGGACGCAGACCAACAACTCGATGAACGGTGTCCTCCCATGGCCGACAGGCTCACCAACGTCCGGCGTGGCCCACGCCTCCTCGCCGGCGCCGCAGCGCTCACCCTCACTCTCGCCGCCTGCAGCGGCGGCGGGAGTGGCGGCGGTGACGGTGGCGGTGACGCCGCGAGCGGCGAGCCGGTCGAGGGCGGCACGCTCGTCTACGCCACGGGTGACGCGGAGCCGACCTGCCTGGACCCGCACGTGGGCGGAAACTACCCCCAGGCGCTCATCAGCACCCAGTACCTCGAGCCGCTCGTCGGCCGCGACACCGACGGTCAGATCCAGCCGTGGCTGGCCACCGACTGGGAGGTCTCCGAGGACGGTCTGACCTGGGACCTCACCCTCGCGGACGGCCTCACCTTCACCGACGGCACGCCGCTGGACGCCGAGGCGGTCAAGGTCAACGTCGAGCACCTGCAGGACCCCGACACCGCGTCCTCCACGGGTTACCTCGCCGTGCAGAAGATCGCCGAGGTGGAGCCGGTGGACGCCACCCACGTGCGCTTCCACCTCTCCGAGCCCGACTCCGCGCTGCTCGAGTCGCTGAGCATGCAGTGGACGGCCATGCAGTCCCCCGCCGGCATCGCCCGCGGGATGGACGAGAACTGCGCCGCGCCGATCGGCACCGGCCCGTTCGTCGTCGCCGAGTGGGTCCCCCAGCAGCACGTCGTCCTTGAGCGCAACGAGGACTACGCGAGCCACGGCCCGGAGGCCGAGCACGACGGCGCGCCGTACCTCGAGCGCATCGAGTGGCGTTTCATCCCCGACCCCGCGACCCGCTGGGCCGCGCTCCAGTCCGGCGAGGTGCACGTCATCGACAACCCCGAGCCCGAGGCCGTCGTCGCTGCGGAGGCCGGCGAGGACATCACCCACATCGACGCACCCCGGCCCGGGTCGGTCAACCGGATCGAGCTCAACTCCTCCCAGGCCCCCTTCGACGACATCCGGGTGCGTCAGGCGTTCGTCTACTCCGCCGACGTCGACCCGGGCATCGAGACGCTCTACCAGGGCGTGGCCACCCGGTCCCACTCCCCGCTGTCCAGCGTGGAGCCGATGGGCTACAGCGACGCCTCGCTCTTCGTCACCGACCTCGAGGAGGCCGAGCGGCTGCTCGACGAGGCCGGCTGGGACGAGGTCGACGACGAGGGCTACCGCGTGCGGGACGGCGAGCGCCTCACCGTCCGCTTCCCGGTGAGCACGAACCAGTCCGTCGCCGCGGAGCAGTCGCTCTTCGAGCAGATCCAGGCCAACACCAAGCGGGTCGGCTTCGAGGTCGTCCTCACCCCGCTCGACCTGTCCGCCTGGTACGGGGCGCTGGCCGCGCCCGAGGGCGGCGGGGAGAACACCTATGAGGCGGTCAGCGCGCCGTACACCAAGGTCGGGCCGGACGTCCTGCGGATCCTCTACCACTCCGACGGCACCGTGCCCGCACCGAGCGGCTACTTCGCCAACCTCTCCCAGGTGACCGACGACGAGCTCGACGCGCTGCTTGAGGAGGCCGCCCGCATCACCGACCCGGACGAGCGCGCCGACCTGTACACGCAGGTGCAGCAGCGCGTCCTCGAGGGCTACTACATCCTGCCGCTCTACGACCAGCAGAACCACTTCCTCACCCGCGGCGTCACCGGCGTGACGACGCTCGGGACGGTCTCCACGCCCACGTTCGTCAACGCCCGGCTGACGTCCTGAGAGGGCCGCGATGACCGTGCTCCGCTGGCTGCTCGGGCGCCTCGCGGCCGCGGCGCTGGTGGCATGGGTGGTCGCCACCGTGGTGTTCTTCGCGCTGCGGTCCGCCGGCGGCGACCCCTCCGAGGCAATCCTCGGCGGGCCCGGCTCCCAGGCGAGCCCGGAGGCCGTGGCCCGGGTCCGTGAGGAGTACTCGCTCGACGAGCCGCTCCTCGTCCAGTACCTGCTGCAGCTCGCCCGCACCGCGACCTTCCAGCTCGGCGACTCCTACGCCCGACGGCGTCCCGTCTCCGAGCTCGTCGGCGACCAGCTCACGGGCACGCTCGTGCTCGCCGCGTGGGGCCTGGTCCTCGCCTGGGTCATCGCGCTCACCGTGGCGACCGTCGCGGTGCTGGCCCGCGGGCGCCTGGCGCGGCGCGCCACCGGGCTGCTCCGCGGGGCGGAGGTGGTGGCCTCGGTGATGCCGCACTTCTGGCTCGGCGCCGTGCTCATCGCGGCCTTCGCGGGCGGGCTCGGCTGGCTGCCCGCGACGAGCAGCGACAACTCCCTGCGCGCGCTCGTCCTGCCGGCCCTCACCCTCGCCGTCCCCGTGGCCGGTTTCCTCGGGCAGGTCATGCGCGACGGGCTGGAGGAGGCGCACGCCGCGCCGTTCGCGACGACGGCGCGCACCCGCGGCGCCTCGGAGCGCCGGGTGCTGTGGCGGCACTCGCTGCGGCACGCCGCCCTGCCCGCCATCGCGCTCAGCGGGTGGGCCTTCGGCTCGCTGCTCTCCGGCGCCGTCGTCGTCGAGACGCTGTTCGGGCGCCCGGGCCTGGGGCGCCTGCTCATCGACGCCACCCACGCCCGCGACGTGCCCGTCGTCATCGGCGTCGTGCTCGTCATCGCGCTCGGCTACGTCGTCGTCATGTCGGTGGCCGACGTCCTGGAGCGTGTCGTCGACCCGCGCCTGCGCGGACGGGTCCAGGTCCTGCGGGCCACGCCCGAGGGCGAGGTCGTCTCGTGACCCAGCAGCTGACGGACGCCGGACGCGCGCGGCGCTGGGCCCGGGACCTGGGCCCGGGCGGGGTGGTGAGTGCCGCCGTCGTCGTCCTCGTCCTCCTCGCCGCCCTCTGGCCGGACCTGCTCGCTCCCGGCGACCCGACGGCCGTGGCACCGGCGGACGCCTACGCCCCGCCCGGACCGGGCGCACTCCTCGGCACCGACGCCTCCGGGCGTGACGTCTACACCCGGGTGGTGCACGGCGCGGGGCAGTCACTGGGCGTGGGTGCGGGCGCGACCGCGATCGGGCTGACGATCGGTGTGCTGCTCGGCTTCGGTGCGGCCCTGGGCCCGCGGTGGCTCGACGCGCTCCTCAGCCGGGTCATCGAGGTCCTGTTCTCGCTGCCGAGCCTCGTGCTCGCGCTGCTGCTCGTCGCGGTCCTCGGGGCCGGGGTGGGGCCGTCGGTGCTCGCCGTCGGCCTGGCGACCGCACCCGGCTACGCCCGCATCCTGCGGGCCCGCGCCCAGTCGGTGGCGCGGAGCCCCTACGTCCAGGCCGCCCGGCTGGAGGGCGTCGTCGCCCCCGTCGTCTTCGTGCGCCACGTGCTGCCGAACACCGTCTGGCCGCTCGTCGCCGTGGCGACCCTCGGCATCGGGCAGGCCATCGTGTGGGTCTCGGCGCTGAGCTACCTCGGGCTCGGTGCGCTGCCGCCGTCGCCGGAGTGGGGTGCGATGCTCAACGCTGGACGACTCCACATCACCACCTCCTGGTGGCTCACCGTGGCGCCGGGACTGGCGATCACGGTGACCGCGGCGTCGCTGACCATGCTCGGCCGGCGGCTGAGCGCGGTGGCACCCGCATGAGCCCGGCCCTCGACGTCGCCGGCCTCACCGTCTCCTTCCCCGGTGTGGGGGACGTGCTGCGGGACGTGGACCTGCGCCTCGAGCCGGGACGGTGCCTCGCCGTCGTCGGGGAGTCCGGAGCGGGCAAGTCGGTCCTCGCGCGCAGTGTCGTCGGGCTCGCCGGGGAGGGCGGCGCACCGGCCACGGTGCGCGCCACACGCCTGATCGTCGCGGGTCAGGACGTCACGGGCGCCGACGAGCGCGCGTGGCGGGGGCTGCGCGGCTCCCGGGTGGGCTTCGTGCTCCAGGACGCGCTGCAGTCGCTCGACCCGCTCCGCACCGTGGGCGCCGAGGTGGGCGAGTCGCTCGCGGTGCGCGGAGTGGGGCGGGCCGAGCGCCGCCGCCGCGTGCACGAGGCGCTCGGCCTCGCCGGGCTCGACGACCCGCGCACCCGCGCCGCCCAGCGCTCCGGTGAGCTCTCCGGCGGGATGCGCCAGCGCGCACTCATCGCCTCCGCGATCGTCTCCGGGCCCGAGCTGCTCGTCGCGGACGAGCCCACCACCGCCCTGGACGCCACCGTCGCCCGCGGTGTGCTGGAGCTGCTCGGCCGGCTCCGCGACGAGGGCACGGCCGTCCTCCTCGTCAGCCACGACCTCGGCGCGGTGGCCCGGCTGGCCGACGACGTCGTCGTGCTCGACGACGGCCGTGTCGTCGAGGCGGGGCCCGCGGCCGAGGTGCTGGACCGCCCGGCCCACGAGGTCACCCGGGCGCTGCTCGCGGCCGTCCCCCGCGGACCACGACGACGGTCGGCAGCGACGGCGCCGGAGCCCGGCGACGCCGAGGTGCTGCGCGCCACGGGTCTGCACCGTCACTACCGGCTCCCGGGCGGTGGGGTCGTCAACGCGCTCGACGACGTGGACGTCGTCCTGCACCGCGGCGAGTCCCTGGGCGTCGTGGGCGAGTCCGGGAGCGGGAAGTCCACGCTCGCGCGGATGCTCGTCGCCGCCGAGCAGCCCGACTCCGGACGGGTCGAGCTCGCCGGCGAGCCGTGGAGCGAGGTGCCCGAGCGCCGCCGCAGGGCGCGCCGCCACCTCGTGCGGCTCGTGCCGCAGGACCCGCTGGGCTCCTTCGACCCGCGGTGGGACGCGGGACGGATCCTGCGGACGTCGCTCAGGGTCGCGGGCAGCAGCCGGACCCCGGCCGAGCTGCTGGACCTCGTGCGGCTGCCCCCCTCGGCGCTGGACCGCCGGCCGCGGGCGATGTCAGGCGGTCAGCGCCAACGCCTCGGGATCGCCCGGGCGCTGGCGGCCGACCCGGCGGTCCTCGTGCTGGACGAGCCGGTGTCCGCGCTGGACGTCACCGTCCAGTCCGCGATCCTCGACCTGCTCGTCGACCTCCAGGAGCGCACCGGGACCGCTCTCGTGCTCATCTCCCACGACCTCGCGGTCGTCCGGCAGGTGTGCCAGACGGTTGCCGTCATGCACGACGGACGCGTCGTGGAGCGGGGGCCGGTGGAGCAGGTCTGGCGCGACCCGAGGGCGGCCTTCACGCGCGCCCTGCTCGAGGCAGTGGCACCGGCTCCGTAGCCGCTGCGCGTGCCGCCGGCAGGACCCGCGACCGCCGCGCGGCGGCCCGGATCGCACCGCCCGACAGCACCGGGTGGCTCTCGTGGGATCGGGCCCGACGAGAGCCACCCGATGGCTCACGGCTCCGGGGTTGCCCCGGCGCCGACGTCAGCCGGTGTTCTGGAGGCCGGCGGCGATGCCGTTGACCGAGAGCAGGAGCAGCCGGCGGATCTCGGCGAGCTCCTTGTCCGAGCGGGCCTCCTCGTCCTCGGTGCGCAGGGCCCGCAGCGCGCGGAGCTGGATGAGCGACAGCGCGTCGACGTAGGGGTTGCGCAGCTGGACGGCCCGGCCGAGCACCCGGCGCCCCTCGAGGGGGTAGCCGTGCCCGGTGATGCGCAGCACCCAGTCCGTCGTGAGGTCGAGCTCCTCGAGCACCAGGGCCGCGAGGTCGTCGCGGTCACCGAGCTCCAGGTACTGCGCGGCGATGCGGCGGTCCGTCTTGGCCAGCGACATCTCGACGTTGTCGATGAGGGTGTTGAACAGCGGCCACTCCCGGTAGGCGGTGCGCAGCTGCTCGATGTCCCCGACCGCGGCGAGGGCGGTGCCCAGGCCGAACCAGCCGGTGAGGTTGATCCGTGCCTGGGTCCACGCGAAGACCCACGGGATGGCGCGCAGGTCCTCCAGTGACTCCACCGACAGGCCCCGGCGGGCCGGCCGCGAGCCGAGCGGCAGCAGACCGACCTCCTCCTGCGGGGTGACCTGGGCGAACCAGGGGGCGAAGCCCTCGGCGTGGATGAGCTCGAAGAACCGGCCGCGGGACACCTCGTCGAGGCGGGCCGACAGCTCGGCGAACCGTGCGGCAGCCTCGGCGTTGCGCTGCTCTGTCGACGGCGCCGACGCGAGCAGGGTGGCCGCCGCGACCTGGTCGATGTGGCGGGCGGCGATGGCGCGGTCCCCGTAGCGGGCGGTGATGACCTCGCCCTGCTCGGTCAGCTTGAAGCGCCCCTCCACCGAGTGCGGCGGCTGGGCGAGGATCGCGCGGTTGGCCGGGCCACCGCCGCGGCCGAGCGCACCACCCTTGCCGTGGAAGAGCGTGAGGCGCACGTCGTTGCGCTCGGCCCACGCGGCGATCTCCTCCTGTGCGGTGTAGATCGCCAGGGTCGCGGACACCGGACCGACGTCCTTCGCGGAGTCGGAGTAGCCGAGCATGACCTCCATGCGGCGTCCGGTCTGCTCCAGACGCGCCTTGACCTGCGGCACCTCGAGCAGCTCGTCGAGGATGCCGGGCGCGGCCTGGAGGTCGTCGAAGGTCTCGAACAGGGGGACGACGTCGAGCACCGGCGCGGCCTGGGCCGAGCCGAGCGCGTGCTCGGCCAGGCGGTACACGGACGCGAGGTCCTCGCTGCTCCGGGTGAAGGAGACCGTGTACCGGCGGCAGGCGTCCACACCGTGCCGGCGCTGGATCGCGGCGATCGCACGGAACGTCTCGAGGACCTCCTCGGGCGGGACGCTCGGGTCCGGCACCGACTCGGGGTCCTCGATCCACGCCAGGGTCTGCGCGTGCACCTTGGAGTGCTGGCGGACCTCGAGCTCGGTGAGGTGGAACCCGAAGGACTCCACCTGCCAGATGAGGTTCTGCAGGTCCCCGTGCGCCTTGCGCAGCGCACCGGCCTGCCGCAGCGAGTCCTGGACGGTGCGCAGGTCGGCGAGCAGCTCCTCGGCACCGGCGTAGGCCAGGTCCGCGTCCCGCTCACGGGTGGCCGCGAGGCGGGCGGCCGCCACGAGCATGACCCGGCGGTAGGGCTCGCGAGGGGAACGTGCGGCCACCTGGGCGGTGACCTCCTCGGAGAGCTGGCGCTGCGCCTCCCACAGCGCGAGCAGCTCGGCCGACGGCGGTGTGGACTTCTCGTCCAGGGTCATCGCCAGCCCGACGCGCGCCGTCTCCCGCTCGAGTGCGGTGAGGACGTGCTCGGCGGCGATGGCGGCCGCCTGACGGGTGACCTTGGCGGTGACGTTGGGGTTGCCGTCCCGGTCGGCGCCGATCCAGCTGCCGAGGCGCACGAAGGGCGTCGCGCGGGGCGCGGACCGGCCCCGCTCGTCTCCCAGCAGCCAGTCGTCGGCCTGCCGGTAGACCTGCGGGAGGACCTCGAAGAGGGTCTGCTCGAAGACCGACATCGCGGTGTAGACCTCGTCGACCGGCGAGGGCTTGGTCTCGCGCAGGTGCGCCGTGCGCCACATGGTGTCGATCTCGGCGAGCAGCCGGCGCTCGATGCGCAGCCGCCCGTTCGCACCCAGGCGCGGGTCGTCGGCCTCGGCGACGAGCTCGGAGATGCGGCGGATGGAGCCGGAGACGGCCCGGCGGCGGGCCTCGGTCGGGTGGGCGGTGAGCACGGGGTGGAACTCGATGTCCCGGAGGCGGCGCGCGGCCTCCTCCTCGGAGGTCTCGGCGGCCAGCTGCTCGTAGGCGCCGGCCAGGGCGTCGGACCGCGGCTTGGCGTCCTCCCGGGCGCGCAGGGCACGCACCCGGTGGTACTCCTCGGCGAGGTTGACGAGGTGGAAGTAGCAGGTGAACGCGCGGGCGACCTGGTCGGCCCGCTCGAGAGTGAAGGAGTCGATGAGTGCCTGCGCCTCGGCCAGCCGGCCGTCGCCGTCGGTGTCCTCGACGGCGCCGATCGCCAGCTCGCGCAGCCGCTCGACGTCGGAGAACAGGCTCTCCCCGCCGTCCTCCCGCAACACCTGGCCGAGAAGTGCGCCCAGGGTGCGGACGTCCGCCCGCAGGTCGTCGGGCATGTCGAGTCGAGCGTTGCTCCGTGCTTCGTCCGGTGAGGAGGTCTGCGTCATGGGGTCAGGTTAACGACCCCTGGCCCGGCGGCGTCGCGGCGTCCACCAGATGCACGGGTGTTCCCTCCCTCGCCGAGAGCGGAGTTGTTGCAGCCGGCGCGGCAAGGCCCCGCACCTGGTGTGGTGCAGGGCTTGTGTGCTTCCGGTGCTAGCGCCGTGCGCGTACCCGGCCGGTTCGGGGGCTCGGCGAGATCATGCCGGCAACAAGTCCGCTCTCGGCAACAAGTCTGCTGTCGGCGATGTGGCGGCTCTCGGGGGTTACAGGATCCAGGTCGCCCCGGGGACGGCAAGCTCGATGGGGCCGCCGTAGGCCTCCGCCGCCTCCGCCCGGACCACCTCGGCGTCCGTCCACGGCGGCAGGTGGGTGAGCACGAGGGACCGGGCCGCCGCCTGCGTCGCGGCCTCGCCCGCACGACGCCCGGTGAGGTGGATGTCACGCACCGAGTCGCGCCCCTCCTGGAAGGCTGCCTCGCACAGGAACAGCTCGACGTCGCGCGCCGCCGCGACAAGCCCGTCACAGCTGTCGGTGTCCCCCGAGTAGGCGAGTGTGACCTGCCGGGCGCCGTCCTCGGCGGGACCGCTGACCCGCACCCCGAACGCCGGGACCGGGTGGTTGACCGGGAACACCTCGAGGCGCAGCGGTCCGACCTCGACGACGCGACCCGCCTCGTGCTCGGTGAAGGCGAAGGAGGCGTCGAGGGCCGAGAGGTCGTCCTCCATCGTCAGCGCCCCGATCCGCTCGGGGGTGCCGGCCGGGCCCAGCACCCGCACCGGACCGAGAGCGCCCGCGGGGTGGTAGCGCCGGTAGACCTCCAGGCCGGACATGTCGACGACGTGGTCGGCGTGCAGGTGGCTGAGCACGACGGCGTCGAGCTCGGCGGGGTCCAGGTGCCGGAGCAGCGCGCCGAAGGCACCCGAGCCGAGGTCCAGGACGACGCTCCACGTGCGGCTGGCGCCCTCGCCGTCCGGACCCTCGGCCTGGACGAGGTAACAGGAAGCGGCCGACTGCGGCCCGGACATCGACCCGGAGCTGCCGACGATCGTCAGCCTCATGCGGTGACCTCCAGCTCGGTGTCGCTGTCGACGCGGTCGACCTCGGGCCCCAGGAACCGGCGGGCCAGTTGCGAGAAGCTCGCGCCGTCGCCGGTGGCGAGGAAGCGGTGGCTGGGGGCCGACGCGGCCGGGTCGCGCTCGAGGTCGTGGGCGACGAGCATCCGGTAGGTGTCCTTCGCGGTCTCCTCGGCGCTCGACACGAGCGTCACCTCCTCGCCCATGACGTAGGAGATGACACCGGTGAGCAGCGGGTAGTGCGTGCACCCCAGAACCAGGGTGTCGACGCCGGCGGCGCGGACCGGCTCGAGGTACTCGCGGGCAGCCTCGAGCACCTCGGGCCCGGAGGTGACGCCCCGCTCGACGAACTCCACGAAGCGCGGCGCGGCAGCCATCGTGAGCTCCAGGTGCGGCGCAGCGGCGAAGGCGTCGCGGTAGGCGCCGGACCCGATGGTCGCCCGCGTGCCGATGACGCCGACCCTGCCGGAGCGGGTCGCGGCCACGGCCCGCCGGACCGCCGGCTGGATGACCTCCACGACCGGCACACCGGCTCCGTGGAAGTACCGCTCCCGGGCGTCGCGGAGTACGGCCGCGGAGGCGGAGTTGCAGGCGATGACCAGGGCCTTGACGCCGGAGGCGACGAGCCGGTCCATGACGTCCAGCGCGAGGGCGCGGACCTCGGCGATCGGCTTGGGCCCGTAGGGCGTGTGTGCCGTGTCCCCGATGTAGAGCAGCGACTCCTGAGGCAGCTGGTCGAGGATCGCACGCGCGACGGTGAGGCCTCCGACACCTGAGTCGAAGACGCCGATCGGTGCGTCGTTCACGGTGTCCGAGCGTACTGTCACGGACGCGCGCCCGACATGGCCTCGAGCAGTGACTCCTGCCACCACGTGAGTGCGGCGTAGAGGCTGGTGAGGGCGGCGTCGAGCTCGTCGACGGCCGTCTGCGGGCGGCTGCTGCCGGCACGCTCGTAGACGCGCTCCGCGTCGTCGTCGGTCTCGATTCCCAGCCGCGCGGCGAGGACCAGCCGCAGGTCGGTGAGCGCGGCCAGCCAGGGGCGCTCCTCGCCCTCCCGGACGATGACGACGCCCGTGCTCGCCTCGAGGGTGCGGTGGACCACGCGGAGCTGGTCGACCTTCGTCGCGCGCAGCGAGCCCTCGGTGAGGCGGCGCATCTCCGACGCGAGCTCGTCGTCGTCGCTCGCCGGGGGCAGCAGACGGGCCAGCGCGGGGTCGCGTGGTGTGTCCCCCGCGGCGGGGTCCCAGTCGAGGGCGGCGAGCACGGCGTCGTCGGACGACGACGGCGTGGCGGGGGCGGCGTCGTCGGCCCCGCCGTCGATCGGGGAGCCCAGGAGCTCGGCGGTGTCGGCCACGACCCGGGCGATGATGCGCAGCTCGGCGCGCTCGAGCTCGCAGGCGTACCCGCCGGGAACCGCGATGAACGCCCGCACTCAGCCCTCGTCCTCCTGGGCCAGGGTGGCCCACAGCCCGTAGGAGTGCATCGCCTGCACGTGGACCTCCATCTTCTCGCGGGCGCCCTCGGCGACGACGGCGCGTCCGTCGTTGTGCACCTGGAGCATGAGCTGGCGGGCCCGGGACTCGGAGTAGCCGAAGTACGTGCGGAACACGTAGGTCACGTAGCTCATGAGGTTGACCGGGTCGTTCCACACGATGGTCCGCCAGGGACGGGCAGGGCGGACGTCCTGCTGCTGCGTCTCGTCCGGCGTCACCACCGGCCCGGGAGTCGTGGCCACCATCCTCCCAGCCTATGCACTCCTCCCCGGGCGCACGCGGCCTCGACGTGACGCGGCCCGGCAGGAACGATCCTGCCGGGCCCCGGTGGAGGTTGCGGCCGGTCAGACCGGCTCGCGTGACGTCACACCCTGTTTCGTCCTCGGCCGACGAGCGACATGATGAGCGAGATCACCAGGATCGCGACTCCGATCCAGATGAGGATCTGGGCCGCCTCCACGGCGACGCCGATGATGAGCATGATGACACCGACGATGATGAGAATCAGCCACAAGGACATTGGTGCTCCCTTCGTTTCCGGTACCTCTGCGGCACCGGGCGTAGAGGTAATCGTTGCGGACCTTGTTCAGGTCCGCACGTCGAGAGCCGTTTCCCGGCGCTGTGTTCAGGCGAGCACGTGCCGCGTGGGGACGGCCGGGTCCCCCTCGCTGAGCCGCCAGCCCTCGTAGGGCAGCGCGGCGCGGGAGGCGACGTGGCGCTCGGCCCCTGCACGGACCGCGTCGGCGCCACGGTGCTCGTCCGCGATGACGCCCTGGCGGACGAGCGGCAGCTGCAGCGGACGTGCGCCGTGCTCCTCGAGCACCCGCAGCCCGGTCGCCTCGTCGTCACAGCCGACGACGAGCTCCTCCTGGGCCACGCCGTTCTCGAAGACCCGGCCGGCGACCTTGAAGCCCCCCACGGTGGCCTTGGACGTCGAGGCCTTGGCGACGTCGACCATCCGGCCGTCGGCTCCCTCGCGCTCGACGAGCTTGTAGACGAGCTCGGCCGTCGGGTGGCCAGAGCCGGTGACCAGGCGGGTGCCGACGCCGTAGGAGTCGACCGGCGCGGCCCCGAGCGCGGCGATGGCGTACTCGTCGAGGTCGGAGGTGACGGTGATCTTCGTGGTCGTCGCTCCCAGCTCGTCCAGCTGCCGGCGCACCGTGAACGCCTGGGCGACGAGGTCGCCGGAGTCGAGACGCACGGCGCCGAGCTCCCCGCCGTGCCGGCGGGCCGCGGCCACGGCGAGCTCCACGCCCCGCTCGACGTCGTAGGTGTCGACGAGCAGCGTCGTGCCCGGCCCCATGGCCCTGACCTGGGCGTCGAAGGCCGCCTCCTCGTCGTCGTGGACCAGGGTGAAGGAGTGGGCGGCGGTCCCGATGGTGGGCAGTCCGTAGGAGCGGCCGGCCTCCAGCACGCTCGTGCCGACGAACCCGCCGACGACGGCGGCGCGCGCGGCCGCGACGGCGGCCTCCTCGTGGGTGCGGCGGGCGCCCATCTCCAGGCACGGCCGGCCGTGCGCGGCCGTGGTCATCCGTGAGGCGGCGGCGGCGACGGCGGAGTCGTGGTTGAGGACCGACAGGATGACGGTCTCCAGCAGCAGCGCCTCGGCGAAGGTGCCCCTGACGGTGAGGATCGGGGAGCCCGGGAAGAAGCACTCGCCCTCGCCGTAGCCGAGGACGTCACCGCTGAACCGGTAGTCGGCGAGGTACTCCAGGGTCTGAGGGCCGACGATGTCGTTGTTCCGCAGCCAGTCGATCTCCGCGGCGGAGAACGTGAAGTCGGCGATCGCGTCGAGCACCCGGCCGGTGCCGGCGACCACGCCGTAGCGACGTCCCCCTGACAGCCGACGGGAGAAGACCTCGAAGACGCTGGCCCGGTGCGCGGCGCCGGACTGCAGGGACGCCTCCAGCATCGTCAGCTCGTAGCGGTCGGTGAGCAGGGCGGTGGTCGTGCGTGGCATGGGCCTCAACCTAGCGAGGTCGCCGGTCCCGCGCAGGCACGCCCGCCGCGGCCGTATGCTGCGGGTCCCGTCGCGGTCCCCCATGCCGTCGTGGCACTCGCCGGTACTACCGGCGCCTCTGGGACCTCGGCTGAGCTGCCGGGCCACCGCCTCGCCGACCGACACCTGTGCGACCGGCTGACCGGCCTCGCACCGGCCGTCCCGCAGCGGGCACGGCGGGTGTTGTCGTCGCGAGACGTCACTTTGACCCGCCTGCCGAGTCAAGCTGACGTCCCGCGCGCACCGTCCCCCCGGAGCCCACGTCAGACTGACCCGCCTGCCGAGTCACACTGACGTCCCGCGCGCACTGTCCCTCGTCCCGGTCCCGCGGGCCTACGTGGCCCGCGGGCCTACTTGCGGCCGACGAACCAGTTGCGCAGGGTGGCGATGCGCGCCTCGATCTCCTCGACGCTGGCCAACGGGACCTCGGGGCCACCGCACGCGGAGCGCAGCTCGGTGTGGACGACGGCGTGCGGCTTGTTGCTGCGCCGCGACCACGCCGACACGAGGCTGGAGAGCTCCTTGCGCAGCGCGGCCCGCCGCTTGTGGTCGGAGATCCCGGCGTTCTCCTCACGCTGGGCGCGGCCGGCCGCCTGCCGCTTCTGCTGCTTGACCTGCTCGGCCTGGCGCGCGCGGAGCAGCGAGTGGACCTGGTCCGGCTCGAGCAGCCCCGGGAGGCCGAGGTACTCCTCCTCCTCGATGGAGCCGACCTCCGCGCCGGCACCGAACTCGCCGCCGTCGAACAGCACCCGGTCGAAGGACGCCTGGGCGTCCAGCGCCTCGAAGCCGGGCAGCATGAGCTCGTCGCTCGCCTTCTCCTCCCGGTTCGCCGCGGCCACCAGGGCGTCCTCCGGTGTGAAGAAGTCGCCCTTCTCCTCGGACGTGAGGACCCGGTCCAGGGCGTGGTCGCGCTCCACCTCGAGCTGCGCGGCGAGCTCGAGCAGCACCGGCACGCTCGGCAGGAAGACCGAGGCGGTCTCGCCGCGGCGGCGTGCCCGGACGAAGCGCCCGATGGCCTGAGCGAAGAACAGCGGGGTGGCGCTGGAGGTCGCGTACACGCCGACGGCGAGGCGCGGCACGTCCACACCCTCCGACACCATCCGCACCGCGATCATCCAGCGCTGCTCCCCGGCGGCGAACTCGTCGATGCGTGCCGAGGCGCCGTCGTCGTCGGACAGCACGACCACGGGCTTCTCGCCGGTCACCTCGTGCAGGACGCGGGCGTAGGCGCGGGCCTTGGTCTGGTCGGTCGCGATGACGAGACCACCGGCGTCGGGGACGCCCCGGCGGACCTCGGTGAGCCGGCGGTCCGCGGCCGCGAGGACGGCGGGGATCCAGTCGCCGGCCGGGTCGAGCGCCGTGCGCCACGCCTGGGCGGTGAGGTCCTTGGTCAGCGGCTCCCCGAGCGAGGCGCTGACCTCGTCACCCGCCCTGGTCCGCCAGCGCATCTGCCCCGAGTAGGACAGGAAGATCACCGGGCGCACGACGCCGTCCCGCAGGGCGTCGGAGTAGCCGTAGGAGTAGTCGGCGCGCGAACGGCGCACACCGTCCGCATCCCGCTCGTAGCTGACGAAGGGGATCGCGGCCGTGTCGGACCGGAACGGGGTCCCGGTCAGCGCGAGGCGGCGGCGGGCCGGTTCGAAGGCGATGCGTATCCCGTCGCCCCAACTCAGCGCGTCCCCGCCGTGGTGGACCTCGTCGAGGATGACCAGGGTGCGCTCGGCCGTCGTGCGCCGCTTGTGCAGCTCGGCGTTGGCCGCGACCTGGGCGTAGGTGAGGGCCACCCCGTCGAAGCTGGCGCCGTGCCGCTCCTGGGCGTTGCGGAAGGCCGGGTCGAGCTGGATCCCGACTCGGGCCGCCGCCTCGGCCCACTGGCCCTTGAGGTGCTCGGTGGGCGCGACGACGGTGATCGCCGTGACCTCGCCGCGCGACAGCAGCTCAGTGGCGACGCGCAGGGCGAAGGTCGTCTTACCGGCGCCGGGGGTCGCGACGGCGAGGAAGTCCCTCGGGTCGTCGTCGAGGTAGCTCTGGAGCGCCTCGGCCTGCCAGGCACGCAGCCGCGAGGCGGTCCCCCACGCCGCACGCGCCGGGTAGGCGGGCGGGAGGTGCTCGGCGGCAGCGGTCGAGACCGCCGCAGGAGTGCCCTGCGGGGCGATGGTGACCGGCCGGCGCTGACTGGCGGCGCTCACTCTCCGCTTCCGCCGGCGTCGCGACCGCCACGCCCGAAGCCGCCGAAGCGGCCGCGGCCGGAGCCGGACCCGCCACCCTGGATGCTCTCGTAGATCTCCTTGCACATCGGGCACACGGGGTACTTCTTGGGGTCCCGGCCCGGGGTCCACACCTTGCCGCACAGCGCCACGACCGGCTGCCCGGACACCGCGGAGGACATGATCTTGTCCTTCTTCACGTAGTGGGCGTAGCGGTCGTTGTCACCGGGCTCCTGCTCGCGCAGCTCCTCGCGCTCGAGGACGCTCGTTCCCGACGACGTCGACGGCTCGCTCGGGCTGCTGGGAGGCTCGGTGGAACTCATGACGACCAGTCTAGGACGACCCACCGACCAGGTCCCGGCAGGAGATGGGTGGTGTCGGTCGCCCTAGAAGCCCTGCCACTGGGGCTTGGCGGCGTAGGCCTCGCGGTAGTAGTCGGCGCGCTCCAGCCGGCTGGCGGCGGCCTCGTCCAGCAGCACCGTGGCGTGCGGGTGGTGCTGCATGATCGTCGCCGGCCACGAGGCGCTCACCGCCCCCTCGACGAGCTCGCGCACGGCCGCCGCCTTGCCCGTCCCCGAGGCGAGCAGCACGAGGTGGCGGGCCGCCATGATGGTGCCCAGGCCCTGGGTGAGGCACAGGGGCGGCACCGCGTCGACGTCGTCGTCGAAGAAGCGCGCGTTGTCCTCACGGGTCTGCGCGGTGAGCGGCTGCACCCGGGTGCGCGACGCGAGGGAGGACCCGGGCTCGTTGAAGGCGATGTGACCGTTCGTGCCGATGCCCAGGACCTGCAGGTCGACCCCGCCGGCGTCGGCGATCGCCTGCTCGTAGGCGACCGCTGCCGCCTGCGGGTCGTCGGCCAGCCCGTCGGGTCCCTGGACGGCGTCGGGCGCGAAGTCGACGCGGCCCACGAGCTCCCGCTCGATGACGTTGCGGTAGCGCTCGGGGTGGCCGGCGTCCAGCCCGACGTACTCGTCGAGCATGAAGCCTCGCGCTCGCGCGAAGGAGATCCGGCCGGCCTCATACCGGCGCACGAGCTCGTCGTACAGCGCCTGCGGGCTCGAGCCGGTGGCGAGGCCGAGGACGGCGTCCGGCTTGTCGGCCAGCAGCCGCTCGATGGCGTCTGCCGCGGGGACGGCGGCCTCCTCGGCGCCGGACTTGATGACGACCTCCACCGGGTACCTCTTCCTTCGCGTCGGCTCGGGGTGCTGGCGCACCACGGCCAGCCTAGCCGCGAGCGCGGTGGCGTCCCGCCAGGATCCCGGGCGGGGACGACGAAAGGCGGGCAGGACGTTACCGTCCTGCCCGCCTGTGCGTCGTCGCTAGGACGTCACTTGTTGGAGACGGCCTTCTTCAGGGCGCTGCCCGCGGAGATCTTGACGCCGTAGCCGGCGGGGATCTGGATCTCGGCGCCGGTCTGCGGGTTACGGCCGGTGCGCGCGGCGCGCTCGACTCGCTCGACGGCCAGGAGGCCCGTGATCTTGACGGCCTCGCCCTTGCTGACAGACTCGACAAGCACGTCCTGCAGGGCCGACAGAGCGGCGTCGGCCTGGGACTTGGTGAGCGAGGAGCGCTCGGCCACGGCGGCGACGAGCTCGGTGCGGTTGACGGACATGGAATCCCTCTCTCAGTCGGCGTACGCACCCTTATGGGTACGACGCGCCCGACATTACGGCGTCACACCGCGTGTTGTCGCCCTCCCGCGCCGAATTTTCGGCGTGTCCACGCGGATTTGGCCCCCGACTGTGACGGATGGGGAGGGAGTTGCCGTCTCTCAGACGAATCCCGGCGGCCGTTGCAGGTCGGTGGTCGCGGCCCACTGGTCCTCCGTGTCGGACTCCCGCGGCCGCCAGCGGCTCGCGGCGTCGTCGGGCCCGTCCTGCCGCCCCTGCTGGTCCCCCAGCTCCTCGTCGGGGGCACGCAGCAGGTGCATCGCGGCGTCCATCCGCACGAGGGCGTCCATCATGAGCTCGATGCCCTCGACCATGCCCTCGGAGGCCCGCAGGCTGCCGTCCCGCACGCTCGACTCGGTGACGTAGGGCACAACGACCATCTCGCGGACCGCGTACATCTGCAGCGCGCCGAGCACGGTGCGCAGCGCCTCGGCCCCGCGCAGACCGCCGGACATCCCCGAGCCGTAGCTGACGATGCCGACCGGCTTGAAGGCCCATTCGTGGACGAGGTAGTCCAGCGCGTTCTTCAGCAGGGCGGAGTAGCCGCGGTTGTACTCGGGGCTGACGATGACGAAGGCGTCGGCTGCCGCGATCCGCTCCGACCACCGCTGCGTGTGCTCGTGCTGGTAGCGGCCGTACCGCGGGAGGTCGGGCTCGTCGAACAGGGGCAGCCCGACGTCGCGCAGGTCGATGCGGTCGATGACGAAGGCGCGGTTGGCGCCGAGGCAGGCGATGGCCCAGTCGGTGATGGCGTTGCCGAGCCGGTTCGGGCTCGTCGCGGCGTTGAGGACGGCAAGGCGGATCATGGCGGCTCCTGGACCGGGGAGACACCACGGTAGCGACGCGGGTGTGCCGGCGCGTGGGACCTCCGGCACATGACGGGGCGTGTCGGGACGGGCGGGCGCTACCGCGACGTGACAGCCGCGTGGAACCAGCTGGTGATGGTCGTGGGGTGGGTGATCGCGGTCCCGACGACGACGGCGAAGGCACCCCGCGCGATCGCGTCCGCCGCCTGGTCGGGGGTGTGCACCCGCCCCTCGACGACGACGGGACGTTCGCAGCGAGCGACGAGTTGGTCGATGAGCTCGACGTCGGGCCCGTCGGTCTTCTCACGCTCACCCGTGTACCCGGCGAGCGTGGTGCCGACGACGTCCGCGCCGGCGTCCTCGGCGGCGAGCGCGTCGTCGAGGCTGCCGCAGTCGGCCATGACGAGCACGTCGGCGCGTTCGCGCAGCGCCCGGATCGTCCCCGCGAGGCTCCGCCCGTCCGGCCGGGGACGTCGGGTGCCGTCGAGGGCGACGATGTCCGCGCCCGCGTCCGCCACCGCGACGGCATGCTCGAGGGTGGGGGTGATGAAGACTGGGTCCTGCCCGTCCTTCCACAGCCCGGTGACGGGGACGTCGAGGGAGGCGGCGATGAGCCGGATGTCCTCCAGCCCCTGGGCCCTGACGCCGGCGGCGCCGCCGGCGACGACGGCGCGGGCCATGCGCTCCATGACCTCCGGGACGCGCAGGGGCTCACCGGGGTAGGCCTGGCAGGAGACGATGAGGCGTCCGCGGAGGCGCTCGAGGACGGGAGACATGACGGTCCTTCCGGTGGTCAGGCGGTCTGGGTGAGCGCGGTGCGGGCGGCACCGAGCACGGCGGCGACCGGCCCGAGGGCCGAGGCCCGGATCGGGGTGCCGGTGAGCGGCTCGATGAGCTCGGCGCGCGCCGCGGCGACCATCGGCTCCCACCACAGCGCACCGGCCTGGCTCATGCCCCCGCCGACGACGACGGCGGCCGGGTCGAGCACCGTGACGACCCCCGCGACGGCGCGTCCGACGGCGCGGGCGGAGTCGGCGACGGCGCGGAGCGCGAGCTCCTCGCCGGAGGCGGCGCGCGCGTACACGGCTCGGGTGTCCGGCGCGTCCGCCGAGCCGCCCAGCCGCAGGTAGTGACGGTGCAGGGCGGGGCCCGAGCCGATCGCCTCGAGGTGTCCCTCCCTGCCGCAGCCGCACCGAAGGCCAACCGCGTCGGGGCTGGGCATGTGCCCCATCTCCCCCGCGACGTGGTGGGCCCCGCGCAGCGGACGTCCGCCGAGCACGACGCTGCCTCCCACGCCCGTCCCGACGGCGACCATGAGGACGCTGTCGAGCCCCGCCGCGGCGCCGAGCCAGGCCTCCCCGCCCGCGTGCGAGTCGACGTCGTTCTCCACCGTGACCGGCCCGGCACCCAGGAGGTCGGCCAGGCGCGCGCTCAGGCCGCTGCGGACGTCGGTGCCGGTCCAGTCCCGGATCGCGTCCGTCGCGGAGAGGATCGTGCCGGCCGTCGCGTCTACGACGCCCGCGGTGCCGACCCCGAGCCCGGCGAGGGTGGCCGGCTGCGCGGCGTCCGTCGTCGTGCCGTCGGGCGCCGTGAGGCGGCCCCCGTGGGCGACGACCTCACGGACGAGTCCGGCGACGGTGTCGAGCACCGCCTGGGGGCCGTCCTGGGCGGGTGTCGGCACGGACCGCACCGGGCCCACCGCGCCCGCGGCGCTGATCAGGGCGGCCGCGGTCTTGGTGCCTCCGAGGTCGACCCCGACGACGACGTCACTCATGCTGTTCCTCTCTGTCCACCGCGAGCTCGCTCGGGTGGCCACGGGCGGTGCTCGCGGCGAGAACTGTACTGTCGGCGCCCCGGTCGGCGGTGCACGGCCGGGGCCGGCCGTCAGACGCGGGCGGGTACGGTCGCGTCGACGGCGTCGAGGAGCAGCATGCCGTCGACGACGACTGCAGCAACGCTGACCGCGTGCCGGGGGCGCGAACGGGTGAAGGATGGTGCTGGATGTGAGTTCTCTCCCATGAGACGGATAACGTCTGATGTCTGACGTAGTGCGTTGACCGTGGACGCAACGCTGGCGAAAGGTCAATCAATGGCGATCACCACCCGGCCACAGGCGACGGGGGCCGCACCCGGCCGACGGCGGCCGACTGTCTCCTGGGACGTCCACGCCGTCGACCGTCACGACGAGCCGATCCTCCGGGCGCTGGACGGGACCCGCCCGCGAGCGGGCACCCCGGCGGCTCCCGGGACCAGCGGCGGGCCGGACCGGTGACCGCCGCCGAGGTCACCGTCGTCGGGACGGGTGCCTTCGCCCGTGAGCACCTCCTCGCCCTGCGGGACGTGCCCCGGCTGCGCGTGCGGTGGGTGGCCGGTTCGGACCTCGCCCGGGCGGAGGAGCTTGCGCGTCTCGTCGGTGCCCGCGCCACGACGGACGTCGACGCGGCCGTCGGCGACCCCGCCGTCGACGCCGTCGACGTCGTCAACGCGACGCCGGGCCACGCGCCGGTGACCATCGCGGCCGGCCGGGCCGGCAAGCACGTGCACGTCGACAAGCCGGCGGCGCTCACCCTGCGGGACCTCGACGCCATGGTCACCGCGACCGCCGGCACCAGCCTCATGGTCGGGCAGACGGTGCGGTTCCAGCCCGCGATGGCCCGTCTCGGCGCAGCCGTGCGGGCCGGGCGCATCGGCGACCCGCGCCTGCTCCACATCACGTGGTACACCGGCCACGCCTGGCCCGGAGGCTGGCGCAGCTGGCAGCTCGACCCCGACCGCTCCGGCGGGCACCCCGTGCACAACGGGACCCACATCGTCGACGCCGCCACCTGGCTGCTGGGCTCTGCCCCGACGGAGGTCTTCGCGCGGGGGATGCGCACCTTCTCCCCCGACATGGACTCCCCCGACTCCTTCCACGTCCAGCTGCGGACGGCCGACGGCGCCCTCGCCACGCTCGAGCTCTGCTACGCCCTGCGCCGGCGCGGGGACATGCTCCGCCGCGTCGTGCTCGTCGGGACCGAGGGGACGCTGCGGCACTCGACCGAGGCGGAGCCCGGGCTGTCCTCGGACGCCGCCACGCCCGCCCCACTCTCCCTCGAGGGGGCGCTGCGCAGCCAGCTCGACCACTGGGCCGACGTCGTCACCGGTGCAGCCGAGCCCGTCGTGCACACCGCCGAGGTGCGGGCGGCACTCGCCGGCGCGCTGGCCGCGCAGCGCTCGCTCGTCACCGGGCGACGCGTCCACGTGACCGAGATCGAGGGGGACCCCGTCCTCGGTGCCCAGGCACCCGTCGAGGAGGTGCTCTGATGGCCCTGCGGATCGGTGTCCTCTCCGCGGTGAGGCACGCGGCGGACTACCTGCGCATCCTCGGCGCGGACGACCGGGTGGAGCTCGTCGCCGTCGCCGAGGAGCCCTCGGCGCCCGACTGGGTGCGTGCCGACTCCCGCGCGGCCGCCGACCGCGCCGGTGTCCGGTACACGGAGGACGTCGGCGAGGTGCTCGACCCCTCCCTCGTCGACCTCGTCGTCGTGTGCGGTGCGCCGACCCGGCACGCGCGGCTGGCGCTGGCCGCGCTGCTGGCGGGGATCGACGTGCTCGTCGACAAGCCCGTCGCGACGACCCTCGACGACGCCGACGCCCTGGTCACCGCCACGGAGCGGACCGGGCGGGTGTGCGCGGTCGTCAACCGCACGCACGCACCGGCCCTGCGCCGGGCCCGGGCCTGGGTCGACGCCGGTCACGTCGGCCTCCCGCGACACGTCGACATGGAGCTGCTCGCCTCCGGCACGCACGTCGCGACGTCGGTCGAGCGGCCCGAGCTCGTCGTCGACCCGGCCCTGTCCGGTGGTGGCGAGGTCCTCAACTTCCTCGGCTACTGCACCGACGCCGTCGCCTTTCTCACGGGTCTGCCCGTCCGAGAGGTGCACGCCTTCACCGGGGTGCTCTTCTCCGACCTGCACGCCGCCCACGACGTCGAGGACAGCGCGGTGGTCAGCCTGCTGCTCGACCGGGGTGTCACCGCGACGATCACGCTCGGGCGGGTCCCGTACGCCCCGGGCACGACCCCCACGACGAGCTCGCTGCGGCTGATCGGCTCCCACGGCCACGCCGTCGCCGACGACGACAAGCCCGCCGTCGACGTCTTCGGGCCCGACGGCGCAACAGCGCTGGTCGCCGACGCCGGGCAGGTGGCGCTGGAGCTGTACCTCGGGCACGTCGTCGACGCACTCGTGGCCGGTGAGGTGCCGGACTACACGGTGCACGACGCCCGTCAGTCGATCGCCGTCATCGACGCCGCCTACCGGTCGGTGGAGACGGGGGACGTCGTCACGCTCCACTGACCTCGGAGTCGCACCCCCCTCAGCCGGGTCGGCGCGCCTCGCGCCGGGAGCCGCCGTACTTCTTGTGGACCGCCTGCTTCGACACGCCCAGGAGGAACGCGATCTCGGCCCACGTCAGGCCCTCGCTCCTGGCACGACGGACGAGCACGGCCTCGCGCTGGTCCGCCTCCCGGCGGAGCCGGACGAGTGAGTCGAGTGCGGCGAAGAGATCACCGTCGTCATCGACGGCACGGGCGAGTGCACTCATCGAAACCTCCTCGGGGCGGGCCACTCCGTCAATCTACGTTGACGTCCGCCCGCCGTCAACCTGCGTTGACGACGGCCGGCAGGTGGACGCAACCGACCGAGCCGGCAGCACCTGGACCGGTGAGCCGGGACGAACCGGTCGGACGGTGCGTGCCGCGCGCCCGTACCCCCGCGGCAGAGTCGCTAGCCTCCGAAGACGAGGACGGCGTAGGGGCCGCCGGAGCCCATCGCGTACCCGACACCCACGTGCGAGTAGGCGGTGTTGAGCATGTTGGCGCGGTGCGGCGCGGAGTTGGCCCACCAGTTGAACATCCACGAGGTGATGTCACCGGAGGACCAGGACTGCGCTCCGGTGTTGCGCACGATGTTCTCCCCGGAGCGCGACCAGCCGCCGCCGATCTGCGAGCGGTAGTTCGGGTTGTGCTGGAGGGTCTGGTTCGCGGCCATCCACTCCGCCCAGTTCTGCGCCACCGAGTCCAACGTGCCGTTGCGCCCCAGGGCACCCAGCCCGTTCTGCGCGCGGAGACCGTTGACCATGGAGGCGATCGATCCCCGCTCGCCCCCCGACCCGGCCGAGGCGACCTGCGGCTGAGGTGCGCTCTCCTGCGCAGGCGCCTGCTCGGCCTGCGCGCGCCGCTGCTGGCGGGTGGGCTGCGCCTGCGCCTGCGCCTGCGCCTGTGCCTGCTGTTCACGCTCGGCCGCCGCGGCGGCGGCGGCCGCGGCCTCGCGCTCCGCCAGCGCCTGGCGCTCGGCGTTGCGCGCGGCGACCTGGACCTCGCGCAGGTGCCACACGTCGTCCTTGGGGAGCTCGACGTCGACCTCGAGCTCGCCGAACGCCAGCTCCTCGGTCTCCGGCACGGCGATGCCGGGCGACGCCGGGTGCTCGACCTCGAGCCCCAGGGCCGAGAGGTCTGCTCGCGCAGCCGTCGGGTCGTCGACGACCGCAGCGGCGCTCACGCCGGCGACGAGGACGAAGGCGAGGCCACCGGCCAGCCCGGCGCGGTAGCGGCGCTGCAGGTTCGGGGCGACCCGGGCGCGCGCGCCGAGCAGTCGCTGGACGGGGGCACTGATGACGGAGGTGCGGTGGCGGCGCGGACCAGGTTCGGTCACGGCGGACCCTTCTCACTCCCTGGGCTCCGGAGGCGTCTCGCGTCCGGCGCCCTCCCACCGCTTCGTCGTCGTCCTCGGGCGGCGGCGGGAGGGGAACCGTCCAAGGGTCCCGCGTGGAGGGGGCGCGGGACCTTGAGACCATAGCGCCGCACCGGACCCAATGTCACGTTTTGATTACGGCAGCGTGGCGAACGCCTCACCGGCGACACGTGTAGGTCAACCGCCTCGCCGACGGCGGCTCGGGTCCGCGCGGCCGTCCGCCGTGTGGCGTCGTGGACGCACGCGTCCCCCACATGATTCGCGGCCCGGGCCCAACGGTGCCAGGTTGTGGCCATGGACTCCTCCCTCCATGGCGCTGCGGCGCGCACCGGTGACCATCCCGTCGTCGAGGCAGGAGCACGCCTCGGCTACGTCGCGAGCGGCGTGCTCCACCTGATCCTCGGCTGGATCGCGATCGGCCTCGCCTGGGGGACGTCGTCGGGGTCGGCCGACCAGACCGGTGCGCTGGAGCAGCTGTCCTCAAGCCCGTTGGGTTCGGTGCTGCTGTGGGTGGTGGTCGCGGGCTTCGCCCTGCTCGCCCTGTGGCAGGTGGCGGAGGCGGTGACCGCCGGCGAGACGAAGGAGACCGTCAAGAGCGCGGGCAAGGGCGTGGGGTACCTCGTGCTGACCGGCGTGGCCGCGCGCATCGCGACGAGGACCGGTGGCGGCGGGAGCGAGAACCGGACGGACAGCCTCACCGCCTCGGTCATGCAGCACCCTCTGGGACAGGTCGCGGTGGCGGCCGTCGGCGCGGGCATCATCGGCATCGGTGTCTACCACGTCGTCAAGGGCTGGTCCCGGAAGTTCCTGGAGGACCTACGCGAGCAGCCGCCCCGCGCGGTCGTCGTGGCCGGTCGCGTCGGCTACGTCGCCAAGGGCGCCGCGCTCGGTGTGGTGGGCGCTCTGTTCGTCTTCGCCGCGGTGACCAACGACCCCGAGGAGGCGGGCGGCCTGGACGCCGCTCTGCGCTCGCTCCTCGAGCTGCCCGCGGGGACCGTGCTCCTCACCGCCGTCGGCGCGGGTATCGCCGCGTACGGCCTCTACTCCTTCGGCCGGGCGCGGTACGCACGCGTGTGACCCTCAGGCGCCCACCGCACGGCGCACGAGCGCGAGCAGTGCCTGCGCGTAGGCGTCCTCGACGTCGGCCGACCGGTGGGTCCGCACCACGCCGTCCGGGCCGGACGTGGTGACGACGTACTCCTCCTCGACCCGTTCCAGCCGGCGGAAGGTGCCGCCGAGGAACTCGCGCAGCTGGTCCTCCCTCGGCAGCCACAGGGCGTCGTCCTTCGACATGTTGTCCAGCGCCCACTCGGTGGTGCCGTTGAAGTTGAGGACCGTGCCGCTGGGGTAGGTCCGCGGCTCGATGACCATGTGGGACAGGATGAAGACGTCCTCGGAGAGCGCCTCGGCCTTGATCCGGAACCGGTCCCCCGGCGCCGGGTCCCAGCGTAGGCCGGCGTCTTCGAGCTCGCGGGCGAGACTGTCGCTGATCATCCGCCCAGTGTGCCCAGGTCCGTGCCGGTGCGCAGGTCCGCGGCAGCCGGGCCGACGGCGATGTCCCCGAGCAGGTCGCGCAGCGCGAGCGCGTCGAACGGTGCCCGCACCTTGGCGTCGTTGTCGAAGTAGACGACGACGTCGTGGCCCGCGTCGTGCCACCGCCGCACCTTGGCGGCCCACTCCCGCAGCGCGGCGGCGTCGTAGCCGCTGACGTACAGCTCCGCCGCACCGTGCAGGCGCACGTAGACGAGCCGGGACGTCGGCTCCTCGAAGATGGGCCACGTGGCCCCGCCGTCGGAGACGACGAGTGCCACGTCGTGGGCCCGGAGCAGGTCGCGGAAGGCCGGGTCGGCGAAGCTCTCATGCCGCACCTCCAGGGCGTGCCGCAGCGGGCGGTCGGTGTCGGTGACCGTCCACGCCCGGCCTTCGAGCCGCTCGTCGTGCCCCGCGGCGAGCTCCGCGGCGCGCCCCGTGCTGTGCGGGAGCAGGTCGAGGAACTCGGCCATGCGGTCGAGGTCGAGCCGCTGGCGCGCGGGCAGCTGCCACAGGAGCGGGCCGAGCCGGTCACCGAGCGTGAGGACGCCCGAGGCGAGAAAGTTGGCCAGCGGCAGCTGGGCGTCGCGAAGCTGCTTGAAGTGCGTGATGAACCGGCCGCCCTTGACGGCGAAGGTGAACCCCGACGGCGTGCTCTCCCGCCAGCGCTGGTAGGACTCGGGCCGCTGCAGGGAGTAGAACGAACCGTTGAGCTCGACGGTCGGGAACCGCGTGCCGATGTACTCGAGCTCCCGTCGCTGGGCCAGCCCGCGCGGGTAGAACGTCCCGCGCCAGGGCGCGTAGCGCCACCCGGACACGCCGATCCGCACCTCGGCCATGCCGGGAGTCTAGGAAGGCGTGCGGCACGTCGCCCGGTGGGGCCGGCTGGATACTGGCCGCATGGCACGACCAGCTCTCCCGCCGTGGCCCGCCATCCCGCCGCAGCACGGGGCCGTCCTGCTGCGCGCGGTACGGCTGGACGACGTCGCCATGGCCCGTGAGCTCTCCACCGACCCGTACGTGCAGATGACCGGCACCCTGCCGCTGAACGCGACCGACGACGACGCCGCGGCCTGGGTGCGTCGCCAGCAGGGACGTCACGCCGAGGGAGCCGGGTTCTCCTTCACGATCACCGACGTGGCGAGCCGTGCGCCGGTGGGCCACTGTGGCCTGTGGCTCCGTGAGCTCCCGCGCGGGCACGGCTCGGCGGGCTACTCGATCGCGCCCTCGGCCCGCGGCAGGGGCCTCGCCGCGGACGCCCTGCGCGCGCTCACCGCGTTCGGCTGGAGCCTCCCCGGCCTCGCGCGAGTAGCGCTCTACATCGAGCCGTGGAACGTCGCCTCGCTCCGCACGGCCGAACGCGCCGGATACGTCCGGGACCTCCTGCTCCGGGACCACGAGGTGGGCGAGGGCGTCCGCCGGGACGTCCTGCGCTACGTCGCGACGCGCCACGAGCACCCGCCCACCCGTCAGGAGGAGGGCTGACCTCGGTCGACGGCCCGTGACCGTGCCACGCGGAAGCCCAGGTCCTCGATGGCGAACGTCGGGTGGCTGCGCCGTCGCACGCCGGCACGGCAGCTCCACTCCGGGTCGCTCCACCCGCCGCCGCGCAGGACGCGGTACTCGCCGTAGACGACCGGGTCGTAGCGCTCGACGCACCACTCCCAGACGTTGCCGAGCATGTCGTGCAGTCCCCATGCGTTGGGCGCCCGGGTGGCGACCGGGTGGACGTGGCCACCGGCGTTGTCCGCGTACCAGGCGATCTCGTCAAGGTCGCCGTAGCGCGGCGTCGTCGTCCCCGCCCGGCACGCGTGCTCCCACTCCGCCTCCCGGGGCAGCCGGTACCCGAGCGCCCCCTCGACGGCGGTCACGTCCTCACCGTCGACGACGTACGCCGGCTCGTGCCCCTCCGCGACGGACAGCGCGTTGCAGAACCGCACGGCGTCGAACCAGGACACCGTCTCCACGGGAAGGTCCGCGCCGTCGGACATGCTCGGCGACGCACCGAGGACCTGCCGGTACTGGGCCTGGGTGACCGGCACCCTGCCCAGGAGGAAGGGCGCGACGGCGACGCGCCACCGCGTCTCGGTACGCCGGTCGGCGAGCTCGACGTGCCCGCCGGGTACGGCGACCAGGTCGCGGACGCCGTCGTCGACCTGGCTGGGCTGCGGCACCTCCCGAGCGTAACCGGACCCCGACGGCGGCGGTCGCCGGCGAGCCGTCGAACTCACCCGATGACATTGCCTCCCCTCGCCGGTCAGTAGGCAGCACGAGCACAGCGGCAGGTGCCGCCCACGACAAGGAGTGACGCGATGACAACGACCACGGCCGAGACGAGAACCCTGGACGTCCCCGGCGCGACGCTGACGTACGACGTCAGGGGCCCGCTGCCCACCCCCGACGGGACACCACCGCTGCTGCTCATCGGCCAGCCGATGGACGCCAGTGGGTTCACCACCCTCGCTTCCCACGTCGCCGACCGCACCGTGGTCACCTACGACCCGCGCGGCCTGGGCCGCAGCACCCGTCAGGACGGCAGCACCACCCAGACCCCCGAGCAGCAGGCCGACGACGTCCACCGCCTCGTCGCGGCCCTCGGCGCCGGGCCGGTCGACCTGTTCGGCTCCAGCGGCGGCGCGGTGACGGCCCTGTGCCTGGCGGCGACGCACCCGGACGACGTCCGCGCCGTCGTCGCCCACGAGCCGCCGATGCTGCCGGTCCTCCCGGACGCGGAGAACGCCTCGGCCGCGTGGCAGCGCGTGCGACAGACCTACGACGAGCGCGGGTGGGGCTGGGGCATGGCGGCGTTCATCACGATGACGTCCTGGCAGGGCGAGTTCCCCGACGGCTTCGGCACCGAGCCGACCGATCCCGCGATGTTCGGCATGCCGGCCGAGGACGACGGTTCCCGGGACGACCCGCTCCTGTCCGGCGCCGCGGATGCGATCACGGGGTACCGGCCCGACGTCGCCGCCCTGGCCGCCGCGCCGGTGCGGCTCGTGCTCGCGGTGGGGATCGAGAGCAAGGACACGATGACGTGGCGTGCACCGGCGGCGCTGGCCGAGCAGCTCGGCGTGGACCTCGCGGTCTTCCCGAGCAACCACGGCGGCTTCCTCGGAGGGGAGTTCGGGCAGACCGGCGAGCCCGAGGCCTTCGCCGCGCGTCTGCGGGAGGTGCTCGCCGGCTGAGCTCAGCGATGGGTGCCCGGACATGCCGAAGGCCGCCTCCGTGAGGAGGCGGCCTTCGGCTGGGGATGGTGGAGATGGCGGGAATCGAACCCGCGTCCGACGGCGCAGAACCAGAGCTTCTCCGGGTGCAGTCTGCTGCGATTTTCTCGGCCCCAGCGATCACGCAGACAAGTCGCTGACGGGCTCAGTCATCTGGAAGTCCCCGCAGCCCCGATGACGAGGGCTGCGAGCAGTGGCTCTCTAGCTGACGCCAGGAACCGGGTCGAGAGCTAGCCCGGGCTGACGGACTTCAGGACTCGCTCAGGCGGCGAGTGCGAAGTCGGTGCGCTTGGAATCGGCACCTATTGGTTTGCAGAGGGCGTTATCGAGATAACTCTGCATCCTCGACCCGCTTCCTCTGGCACGACGACCGTCGTCGAAACCGATCATCCCCCTGTTGAGTTGTCAATCACCGACCGGGGCCGGCTGGTCCATCATACGTCCCAACGAGCCCCTGGTCAGGTCTATTCCCGGCGGCTACTTCTTCGACGTCACGGCGTCGAGGACAAGCCCGAGGCCGATGCCGAGCATGAAGACGTCCTTGGCGATGGCGGTTCCGTCGGAGGTGGGCCGGATGCCGTCGTCCTCGGTCATGCCGGGGAGCTTGAGGTACATCCGGAGCAGGCCGGTGGAGAACGCGGTGAGCCCGAGCCCGGCGAGCCACGACGGCACCAGGGGCAGGAGGAGCGCGGCGCCGAGGGCCGTCTCACCGGTCGACACGAGCTTGCCGAAGTCCTGCGGGGACATGTCCTTGAGCTGGGGGAACGCGTGGGCCGCCATGCCCTGCAGGCCGGCCGCCGACTCCTCGTCGAGCTCGCGCTTGCTGAGGCCGGAGTTGAGGATGAACGCGCCCGCAGCCAGGCGTGGCGGCACGTGGCGGAGCTTGATCGGCAGACCCATGGTCGTTCCCCTTGCAGAGTCGGTGTCGGACACGATCCAACCTAGCCCGGCCACCGCGTCTCCGCAGGAGTGCCTACCAGCTGCCCCCGCCCATCCCACCGGCGCCGCCGCCGACAGAGCCGGAGAAGCCCGAGCCGCCGCTGCTGGAGGCGGACGTGACGGCGGACGTCGCGGCGTCGGCGAAGGCCCCGACCGACCCGGTGAAGGCCTCCGGGCTCGTCCACCAGCCCGCGCCGGCGGCGACCGGGACGTACCAGTCGGGAGCCGCGACGTGCTGTCCGCGTGCTGCCGCCTCCGCGAGGGTCGTCGCCCAACGCTCGGTGAGCCCGAAGATCATCGCGTAGGGCAGGTAGCGGGAGAAGACGTCCTGGCCCTCCTCGTAGCGGATCTGGCCGGCCTCGGCGGTGGCAAGGTACTGACGGAAGCCGAGCGTCTGCGCGAGCACGGCGGTGCCGGCCGGGGTGCGGGCCGGGGCCGCGGCGGACGCGAACGCCACGACGAGCCCGGTGACGACGAGCGGCAGGCCGAGCACCGCCGGCCAGCGCACCAGCACGAGCACGCCGGTCGTCACCAGCCCGAGGACGAGGAGCCCCACACCGGCGACGACCCAGCGGGTCCGCACCGCGGTGGGGTTGCCCGTGAACCACCCGTGCTCGGTGACCGTCCGGTACAGCGCCTCCTGGGTCGTGCCGACCGCCGCGGCGTACTCCTCGGCCGCCTCCGAGAGCGTCACGGGCTCGCGACCCGCGCCGAGGACGCGGTCGAGGAGGTCGGCCTCGTAGGGCTCGAGCTGCCCGTCCCAGTCCCGCAGCGGCACGATCCGCCAGTCGCTGACGTCGTCCTCCGGCTTCTCGGGTGCGACCTCCTCGATGCGCACGAAGCCCCGCACCGCGAGGTCCACGAGCGTGGCCGCGACGTCGCGGGGGTCGGCCACCTCGTCGTGGAGCGTGCCGATCTCACCCGGCCGGACGTCGTCGGGCGGGGTGAAGCGGACGGCGACCGGCTGGCGCCGGCGAGCGGGACCCACACGGTGGGGCCGGTCGGACGCCGGCGTCAGCCCCGGCGTCGTCCCCAGGTAGGCCTGGTCCCGGCCGCGGCGGGTGGCGGAGACGACGGCGCCACCGACCCCCAGGACGGCGAGCGCACCGGCAGCACCGCCGGTGGCCGGGGTGAGCTGCATCGTGTTGGCCCAGGTGCGGCGCGGCTGGTACGCGGGCTCGGCACCGGTGACGGTCCCCTCCGGCCACCCGACGACGACGCTCAGCCCCTCACCCTCGTCCAGCCGCTCCTGCGCGACGTCGACCCGCTCGCGCCCCGGCCGGCCGGGATCGTCACACGGCGTGTCCGAGCCGGTGCGCCCCACGTGGCAGGCAGCGGCCGCGGCGGGAGCCGGGCCGGTGACGGCCACGGTGAGGTTGTGGATCTCGACGTCGAAGCCGCCCGGTGCCACGACGTTCCAGAACAGCTCGTCGCGGACGGTGCCGTCCGGGCCGGGGACGGCGGGGGTGAGGAGCCCGTCGACCGTGTACGCGACGCGGTAGTCGTGCACGCCGGTGACCTCGACGTCCTCGTCGCCGATGTACAGCTGGACGGCGCCGCCCTCCCGCTCCACACGCAGGTCGTCCGGTGCGTCGGTGAGCGACTCCGCCGTCACGTCGCTGACCGCCGTCCTCCGGTAGCGGTCGGGGTCGTCGGCGATCTCCTGGAGCTCAGCGAGGACGAGGAACGGGCCGTGCGCCTCGTCGTCGCCGAAGTCGTAGGTGAAGTCGAGCGCGACGCGGACCGCGCCGCCGTCGGCCGCGACGCGGGCGCTCACGTCCATGCGGCTGATCTGACCGACCGAGTCGTCCGCGGACGCGGGAGCGGCGAGCGGGAGGAGCAGGGCCGTCAGCAGCAGGGCCAGCGCGGCGACGGGCCCGGCGCGACGGACCCGTGCGCTCACCTGATGGTGCGCAGGCTCATCGCACGCTGCGCCTCGCGCTCGTCCTGCTTCTCGCGCAGCGCGTGCCGCTTGTCGTACTCCTTCTTGCCGCGGGCCAGCGCGATGAGGACCTTGGCCTTGCCCCGGATGAAGTACAGCTCGAGCGGGACGACGGTGTGCCCCTTCTCCCGGCTCTTGCCCGCCAGCCTGTCGATCTCGGTGCGGTGGAGGAGCAGCTTGCGCTTGCGGCGCACCGCGTGGTTGGTCCACGTGCCCTGGCTGTACTCCGGGATGTGGACCCCTTGGAGCCAGGCCTCGCCCCCGTCGATCTCGACCCAGCCGTCGACGAGCGAGGCCCGCCCCATCCGCAGCGACTTCACCTCGGTGCCGGTGAGCGCCAGGCCGGCCTCGATGGTCTCGTCGATGTGGTAGTCGTGGCGGGCCTTCTTGTTCCGGGCGACCACGCTGCGCTTGTCCGCCTCGGCCTTGGCCTTCTCGGCCGCGGTGGGCTTGCGTGGCTTGGTCGGGGACACCGGTGGGCTCCTTCGGGGACGAGCGGCTCGGCGCCGGAGGGCGCGAGACAGCGGGGGTTGCGACGTTCCAGCGTAGTCCAGCGGCGGGCGCCCGTCGTCGCCATATCGCCGGCACCGGGACGCGGGTGCCGCTGACGACGACGCCGCAGGGCCAGGGCCGTAGGACCCAGGACACCGCCGCGCCGCGGCGTGACGATAGGGGACGACGACGTCGGGAGAGTGCGATGAGCCAGCAGGTGCTCAGTGGACGGGCCCGGGTGGGCCGCGCCGCGACGACGCTCGCCCAGCTCGTCGAGGGGCCACCGGACCCCGCTCTCCACGCGGCGCTCCCGGACCTCCCGTGGCCGATCCACGACGCCGAGGCATTACGCGGTGTGGCTCTCCTGGAGGAGTCCAGGCTCGCCGGCGAGCACCCCGACCGGCTCCGGCTGGACCACGCCCGGCTCTTCCGCGGGGTCCACGACTGGTCCCCGGTGGGGACCCGCGGCACTCCCGGCCGCCCGCCGTCGGCCGCCCCGCCCAGTCGCCCACCGGTCGCCCCCACCGGGGTGCCCGCCGACGCGGAGCGTGCCCTGCGCCGTCTGCTCGGGCAGGTCGCGGGCGCCGGTCTGCTGCCTGGCGGGTGGACGCCGGACCTGCCCGGCGTCCTGCGTGCCCATGCAGCCCTCGCGGCCGTGCCCGCGGCGGGTGACGCCGCACGCTGGCACGGCGAGCTCGTCAGTGAGCACCTGCTCACGTGGGGCGCGCGGTGCCTCACCCGGGTGCAGCTGGGCGCTCAGACCTTTTGCTACCAGGGTGCCGCGATCGTGGGCCTCGGCGTCCTGCGTCTGGCCGCCGACCCGCACTGACGGCCGGTCAGCTGCCCGCCACCTCCAGGACGAGCTTGCCGAAGACCTCCCCCTCGGCCAGGCGTGCGAAGGCGCGGCCTGCCTCCGCGAGCGGGACCACGTCGTCGACGACCGGACGCGCACCCGAGACGACGAGCAGCGCGGCCACGAGGCGGAGCTCCTCGAACGTGCCCATCGTCGAGCCGACCACCCGCACGCTCCGGAAGAACACCCTGTTGAGCTCGGCGGGAGGCATCGCACCGCTCGTCGCCCCCGCGACAGCGATCGTCCCGCCGGGGCGCAGGACGCGCAGCGAGTGCGCCCAGGTCGCCTCCCCCACCGTCTCGACGACGGCGTCGACCTGTCCGGGCAGCCGCGCGCCGCTCGGGAACACGGCGTGCGCGCCCAGGTCGAGCGCGCGCTGGTTCCGGTCGGCGTCCCGTCCGCACACCCACACCTCCAGGCCGGCGGCCCGGCCGAGCACGACGGCGGCGGTCGACACCCCGCCCCCGGCGCCCTGGACCAACACCCGCTGCCCGGGACGGAGCTCGGCGGCGTGGAAGAGGAGCCGGTAGGCGGTGAGGTAGGCCGTGGGCAGGCACGCGGCCTGCGCCCAGCTCAGCTCCGACGGCTTGGGCAGCAGGTTGCCCGGCGGCACCCAGACCGTCTCGGCGAGGGTTCCCGGGTACTTCTCCGACAGGAGCGTGCGTGCGGGGTCGAGCGTCTCGTCCCCGCGCCACCGCGGGTCACCCACGACCGAGTGGACGATGACCTCGCGGCCCTCGGCGTCGACGCCGGCCGCGTCGCAGCCCAGCACCATGGGCAGTCGGTCCGCGGGAAGCCCGACGCCACGCAACGACCAGAGGTCGTGGTGGTTGAGCGCTGCCGCGCGGACACGGACCTGAACCCAGTCGGGGTGCGGCGGCCCCGGGTCCTCGAGGTCGGCGACGACGAGCCCGCTCAGCGGGTCCGAGGCGTCCTGGCCGGCGGCGTAGGCGGCGAGCATGGCCCTACCCTGCCACGCCGGCACGGCGACACCGCCCGGTGCCGGCCGACGCGGCACGTGTGCGAGAATAGGAGACTGTGAACCCACCCGTCGGGTGGAACGGCACAACCCCGGGAGCCAACATGAGCAAGCGCGGACGCAAGCGCAAGGCACGCGCCAAGAGCGGCGCGAACCACGGTAAGCGCCCCAACGCCTGAGACCGTGACAGGAAGGGTCGGCCGGAAGGCCGGCCCTTTCGCATGCCCGGGGTCAGCGCACCGTGCCGCCGGAGCGCAGCACGCTGATCTGGGTGAGGACGCGCAGCCGCAGGGTGGTGGGGGCGACCTCCTGGCAGGAGCGACGCAGCAGCACCCGGATGCGGGTCTCCGCGTCCGTGGCCTCGCGGCAGGTCGGGCACTCCTCGACGTGGCGGCGCAGCCGCTCACGGTCTCCGTCGGTCATCTCCGAGTCGACGAACTCGAAGAGGTGCTCGAGGAGCTCCTCACAGTTGCAGCCGGCGATCGGGTCGGCCAGGTTCTCGTCGGTCACGGTGTCGCCTCGATTGTCATTCCCAGGTCCCGGGCGTGGTCGGCGAGCCGCTCACGCAGCTGGCGGCGCCCGCGGTGCAGCCGCGACATGACGGTCCCGATGGGGGTCGACATGATCTCGGCGATCTCCTTGTAGGCGAACCCCTCGACGTCGGCGAGATACACCGCGATGCGGAAGTCCTCGGGCAGCTCCATGAGGGCGTCGCGGATCTCGGAGTCCGGCAGCCGGTCCATCGCCTCCATCTCCGCAGAGCGCAGACCCGTGGAGGTGTGGGACGCGGCGCGGTGGATCTGCCAGTCCTCGACGTTCTCCGCGTCCGACTGCTGGGGCTGACGCTGCTTCTTGCGGTAGGTGTTGATGAAGGTGTTCGTGAGGATGCGGTACAGCCAGGCCTTGAGGTTCGTGCCCGGCCGGTACTGGTGAAAGGCGGCGAAGGCCTTGGTGAACGCCTCCTGCACGAGGTCCTCCGCGTCGGCCGGGTTGCGTGTCATCCGCATCGCGGCGCCGTAGAGCTGGTCGAGGTACGGCAGCGCCTCGGCCTCGAAGCGCGCCGCTCGGTCCGCGTCACTCTCGGTCTCGGGTGCGCGCTCCAGATCTCGGTCCTCGGTCATCACCCACGAGCCTAGTCCGCCCGGGCCGGAGTGCGCGCTGCGGGCCGACGGCGGTCCGCCGGCACGGACGAGGGGCGGCAAGGTCATACCGGATCCAACGGACTGGTCGGGCGCGCTATTCCGGTGGGCACTCCCGTGTCCGGCCACCGCGTGACGCCCCGGGCGTGGGAGCGACGGACGGCCGCGCGCGTCCCCCCGGCACGCGCGCGGCGCGGGGCGCCTCCGCGGCCGTCGCAGGCGGGTGACCCACAGCACTCGCAGCACGGCCGGGATTGCGGTAGCAATGGTCCATGAGCATCTCCCGCCGCCTCGCCCGCCCGCTGCTCGCCTCATCGTTCGTCGCGTCCGGAGTCGACGCGCTGCTGCACCCCGACTCCCACGTCGAGCGCTTCCGCAAGGTGGAGCCCGCCCTCGAGAAGGCCGGGATCCCGCCCTCGATCGCCTCGGACACGCGCCTGCTCGTCCGCGTGAGCGGCGGGATCACCGCGCTCGCCGGCCTCATGCTGGCCACCAACCGCAACCCGCGGTCGGCCGCCCTCACCCTCGCGGCGGTCACGGTGCCGGTGACCCTCGTCAACAACCCCTTCTGGACCGCCACGGGCAAGGAGCGCAAGAAGGAGATGCGGCGCGGCCTGCTCACCGGGGCCAGCCTCGTCGGAGGGCTGCTCATCGCCGGGCTCGACAGGGACGGCAAGCCCTCCCTCACCTGGCGCGCCGCCAATACCCGCGGCCACAAGACGGCCCTGCGTGAGCTCAAGGCGGCCGCCAAGGAGAGCAAGGCCGACCTCAGGGCGAAGCTCGGCTGACACGACCACCCCGCCCCGGGGGTCCGGGCCGAGCGACCCGCCCGCTACCCTCGGGGGCATGTCAACCCAGACCACGTCCGACATCGCCTGGGCGGCACCGGTAGCGTCCGGGCCGCTCGACGCCGTCGTCCCGGTTCCCGGTTCGAAGTCGCTGACCAACCGCTACCTGCTGCTCGCTGCGCTGGCCGCCGAGCCCACCCAGCTGCACCGCCCCCTGCACTCGCGCGACTCGGCGCTCATGGTCGAGGCCCTGCGTGCCCTCGGGGTGCGGGTCGAGCACGTCGACGCAGACGGCCGACCGGCCGCCGACGGGCCGGACCTTCTCATCGACCCCGCCCCCCTCCGTGGCCCGGCCCGGGTCGACTGCGGCCTCGCGGGGACCGTCATGCGCTTCGTGCCGCCGCTCGCGGCGCTCGCCGACGGGACCGTCACCTTCGACGGGGACCCCCAGGCGCTCAAGCGCCCGATGGGTCCGATCATCGAGGCCCTGCGTGACCTCGGCGCGCAGGTGGACGACGACGGCCGCGGCACGCTGCCCTTCACCGTCCACGGCACCGGCGGCCTGCCGGGAGGCGTCGTGACGGTCGACGCAAGCGCGTCCAGCCAGTTCGTCTCCGGGCTGCTGCTCATCGCTCCCCGCCTCGCGCGTGGGCTGGACCTGCGCCGCGTCGGCCCGATGCCCAGCCAGCCGCACGCCGCGATGACCGTCGAGGTCCTGCGCGAGCGCGGCGTCGTCGTCGACGTCACACTCGGCGACGACGGCGAGCCCGCCCGCTGGCAGGTCCAGCCCGGTCCCGTCGCGGGCGGGCTGGTCCCGGTCGAGCCGGACCTGTCGAACGCCGGGCCGTTCCTCGCCGCCGCGCTCGTGGCGGGCGGCCGGGTCCAGGTCCCCGACTGGCCGACGCGCACCTCACAGGCCGGTGACCACCTGCGGGACCTGCTCGTCCAGATGGGGGCGACCGTCGAGCTGAGCCCGGCAGGGCTGACGGTCAGCGGCAACGGCTCCATCCGTCCCCTGGACGTCGACCTCCACGCCGCCGGCGAGCTCACCCCGACGATCGCGGCCCTGTGCACGCTCGCCGACGGACCGAGCCGGCTGCGCGGCGTCGCGCACCTCCGGGGACACGAGACCGACCGGCTGGCCGCCCTGGTCACCGAGATCACCCGCCTCGGGGGGAACGCACGGGAGACGGCGGACGGGCTGGAGATCGAGCCGGGCCAGCTGCACCCCGCCCGCCTCGAGACCTACCACGACCACCGGATGGCGACCTTCGGCGCCATCGTCGGTCTGCGCGTCCCGGGGACCGAGGTCGTGGACGTCGCCACGACGGCCAAGACGCTGCCGGACTTCACCCGGATGTGGACCGACATGGTCGCGACGGGCCGCCGCGGCTGAGGACGGGGTGATGAGCCGGCAGCGGGACATCGGCACCGACGACGAACGCGTCCGCGTCCGCCCGTCCAAGCGCGGTTCACGCCCGCGCACCAAGCAACGCCCCCAGCACGAGGACGCCACCGAGGCCCGGGTGCTCGCCGTCGACCGCGGCCGGTACACGCTGCTCACCGCCGACGGCATGCGGCTGGCGGCGATGAAGGCGCGCGAGCTGGGCCGCGGTGCCCGCAACGCCGTCGTCGTCGGCGACCGGGTGCGCGTCGTCGGCGACACGACCGGACGGCCCGGCTCGCTCGCCCGCATCGTGCGCGTCGAGGACCGTACGACCGCGCTGCGGCGCTCCGCGGAGGACAGCGAGGCGGCCGGCGTCGAGCGGGTCATCGTCGCGAACGCGGACCGTCTGCTCATCGTCACGGCGCTCGCCGACCCGCCGCCGCGACCGCGCATGGTCGACCGCTGCCTCGTGGCGGCCTTCGACGCCGGCATGCAGCCGGTGCTCGTGCTCACCAAGGCCGACCTCGCCGATGCCGGCCCCTTCCTCGCCCAGTACGCGGCACTCGAGGTCCCGGCCCTGGTGACGTCCGTCGTCGACGGTGAGGTCCGCGGCCTCGACGCCGTCCGCGAGCTGGTCACCGGGCACGAGTCGGTCCTCGTCGGGCACTCGGGCGTGGGGAAGTCCACGCTCATCAACGCCCTCGTCCCGGGAGCGCACCGGGCCACCGGCGTGGTCAACGTGGTGACCGGTCGGGGACGGCACACGTCGAGCTCGGCGGTGGCGCTCGAGCTGCCCGGCGGGGGCTGGGTCATCGACACCCCGGGTGTGCGCTCCTTCGGGCTCGCGCACGTCGGCCCCGACGACCTGCTGCGCGGGTTCCCGGACCTCGCCGAGGTGGCCGCCGAGTGCCCGCGCGGCTGTGACCACGAGGAGGACTCCCCGGACTGCGAGCTCGACGCGTGGGTGGCACGCGGCGACGGCGGACCCGCGGGCGAGGCGCGCCTGGAGTCGTTCCGACGGCTGCTGTCCTCCCGGACGGCGAGCGCCGCCGCGGAGTTCTGAGCGCGCCGGGCGCCCGGCGCGCTTCCCGCCCCGGCTGTGCCCGCGCGGTTAGCGTGGCAGCCATGCCCACTTCCCGGCCTCGGTACGACGACGACCTGCGCCTGGCCCACGTGATCGCCGACCAGGTCGATGCCCAGACGATGGCGCGGTTTCAGGCGCTGGACCTCGTGGTGGAGACCAAGCCCGACCTCACGCCCGTCTCCGACGCCGACCGCAGCGCCGAGGAGATCGTCCGGTCGCAGCTGCGTCGCACCCGTCCCCGCGACTCCGTCCTCGGCGAGGAGTTCGGGACCACGGGCCACTCGCAGCGCCAGTGGATCATCGACCCCATCGACGGGACGAAGAACTTCGTCCGCGGTGTCCCGGTCTGGGCCACGCTGATCGCGCTGGTCGAGGACGACGAGGTGGTGCTCGGTGTCGTCTCCGCACCGGCACTGAGCCGCCGCTGGTGGGCGGCCCTTGGCTCCGGGGCCTGGACCGGCCGCTCGCTGTCCACCGCGCGTCAGCTCCACGTCTCCAGCGTGTCGCGTATCGAGGACGCCTCCCTGAGCTACTCCTCCCTCGACGGGTGGGCCGAGGCCGGGCGGCTGCGGGCCTTCCTCAACCTCGCGCAGCGGTGCTGGCGCACCCGCGCGTACGGCGACTTCTGGTCCTACATGCTCGTCGCCGAGGGCGCCGTGGACCTCGCGGCCGAACCCGAGCTCGAGGTCTACGACATGGCCGCGCTCGTCCCGATCGTCACCGAGGCGGGCGGCCGGTTCACCAGCCTCTACGGGGCTCCGGGGCCGTTCGGCGGCAACGCCGTCGTCACCAACGGCACCCTCCACGACGAGGTGCTGGAGATGCTCACCGCCCAGGCGGACTGACCCCGCCGACTCCTAGCCGCGGGCGGGACCCGAGCACTACCCTCGACGCACGCCGACGAGGGAGACGCCATGTCGCACGATGCGCCCACCGCCCCTGCCCCAGTCATCCTCGTCCCCGGCTTCTGGCTCGGTGCGTGGGCCTGGGACGAGGTCGTCGAGGAGCTGCGGGACGCCGGGGTCGAGGCCCGTGCGCTCACCCTCCCCGGCCTGTCCCCCGATGCCCGAAACCGCGGCCGCGTCACCATGGAGGACCACGTCGCGGCGATCCGTGAGGCGGTCGAGGCGGCCGAGCGCCCGCCGGTTCTGGTCGTCCACAGCGGCGCGGGCTTCCCCGGGTACGCGGTGAGCGACCGGGTCCCCGACCGGATCGCGGCCATGGTCTACGTCGACACCGCCCCGGGCGTCGGCGCGATGAACCCCGAGGTGCAGGGCGAGGAGATGCCACTGGACTGGGAGGAGCTCAGTGCCGAGGAGAACCTCGACGGCCTCAGCCCGGAGCAGCTGCAGACCTTCCGTGACCGCGCCGTCCCCCAGCCGGGAGCGGTCGTCCGGGAGGGGGTGACGCTGTCCGACGACGCCCGGCGTGAGGTGCCCACGACGATCGTCTGCACCAGCTACTCCGCCGCGGAGTACCAGCAGTACGCGGCGCAGGAGGGCATGGCGTGGCTGGCGGGCATCCGCGAGCTCCGTGACATCACCTGGGTGGACCTCCCGACGAGCCACTGGCCGATGTGGTCACGGCCCGGCGAGCTGGCCGCGATCATCGCGGACGTCGCACGCAACGCCATGGCCGGCCGCCCGACGAGCTGAGCCCGGCCCGCCGTCCTGCCGTCCTGCCGTCGCCGAGGTCGCCGACACCCGGTGCGCGGGGACGCCCGGTGGAGCAGGGCCATCTCCGGTGGGTCGCCCATCTCGCTCATCCGGAGGTGTTCAGAGGGGCGGAGGACGATCGAAAGGGGCGACGAACCGGGTGACAGCCCGCCGGCCGCACCGCCGGATCGGCCGACGCCGTCGGGCTGGCGCCGTCAACCGTCGCCGCCGGACTAGCCCGCCGTTCCCGCGGTCGCCGTGCCCGCGTCGTCGGCGGGCAGCATCGGCCAGTCCGGCGGGGGGTCGTCCCCCACCCGCCCGTCGATGGCCTCGCGGAGCAGGTCGAGGTGCCCGGTGTGCCGGGCGTACTCCTCGATGAGGTCGAGGACGAGGCGCCGCAGGCTGGGGTGGCCGTCCTCGTGCTCGAGGTGGGCGGGCTGGTCGAGGCCGCCGTCGGCCAGGGCCCCCCGGAGCCGCTCCCGCGACCTGCCCACCGCGTCCTCCCACAGCCGGTAGAGGTCCTGCGCCGTCTCCTCGGGGCCCGCGGTGAACTGCCAGGACGACGGGTCCTGCCCCTCCGGGGCGAGGAGCCAGGTCTCGGGCGGGTGGCCGGCGAGACGCCAGGCGAAGGTGTCGTCCTCGACGACGGCGAGGTGCTTGAGGAGGCCGCCGACCGTGAGCTCCGTCGTCGGCAGCACGCGACGGCGCAGCTGGTCGGCGTCCAGACCGTCGGCCTTCCACCGGAAGCTGGCACGCATCCGCTCGAGCGAGCCCACCACGTGCTCGGCCTCCGTGCCGGCCAGCGGCGGCTCCCAGGGCGCCTGGTCCATGACGTCCTCCTCGACCGGGTGGGGCGAACGCTAGTCCTCGTCGAGGAGTTGCACTAGCCCGCACGCGGGCGCCTTGGCACGCTGGGGGGATGACCGACCGCAAGCCGGCGGACGTGCCGGTGCACACCTGGGTCGACCGGCTCATCAGGGAGGCCGAGGAGCGCGGCGCCTTCGACAACCTCCCCGGTGCGGGCAAACCGCTGCCGGGCCTCGACAGGCCGCTCGACGAGGACTGGTGGATCCGGCAGAAGCTGCGCAGCGAGGACCTGCCCACCGACGGCCTGCTCCCGCCCGCGCTGCAGCTGCGCCGGGAGCTCGCCGCCCTGCCCGAGACGGTGCGCGACCTGAGCGACGAGGACGCCGTGCGTGCCGCGGTGCGTGAGGTCAACGCGCGGGTCGCCGCGTGGATCCGCACACCCTCCGGACCCGTCCTGCCCGTCGCACCGGCCGACGTCGACGCCGTCGTCGCCCAGTGGCGCGCGGGACGCGAGGCCGCCGCTCCGGGGTCCCCACCGGAGGACGGGACCACCCCTCGGCCCGGTGACCGGCGCCCGTGGTGGCGACGCCGGCGGCGCTCCCCACGTCGCAGTGAGTGACACCCCGTCGCCAGCGTCCCGGGCGATGTCGGTGGCCGCGGTTACCGTCGGGACATGCGCATCCTGCACACCTCCGACTGGCACCTCGGGCGCACACTGCACGGGGTGGACCTGGTCGAGCACCAGGCTGCGTTCCTCGACCACCTCGTCGAGGTCGTGCGCGCGGAGCAGGTCGACGCCGTCCTCGTCGCCGGTGACGTGTACGACCGCGCCATCCCGCCCGTCGTCGTCGTCGACCTCCTCACCGACGCGCTGCTGAGGCTCACCGAGCTCACCCGCGTCGTCCTCACCCCCGGGAACCACGACTCCGCCACCCGCCTGGGATTCGCCGCACCCCTCTTCCGCGACCGCCTCACGGTCCGGGCCCGCGTCGAGGACCTCGCGACCCCCGTGGAGCTCGCGTCGGCGGACGGCGGGTCCGCCGCGCTCGTCTACGCCCTGCCCTACCTCGACCCGGACACCACCCGCCACCGGCTCGCCGGTCCGCCCACCGAGGACGACGGCGACCCCGCGCTGCCTGCGCGGTCCCACGAGGCGGTGGCCGCGGCAGCGATGCGCCGGGTGCGGGATGACCTCGGCCGCCGCCGGGCCGACGGTCCACGGCGCCCCGCAGTCGTCATGGCCCACGCCTTCGTCGTCGGCGGGGAGGCCTCGGAGTCGGAGCGCGACATCCGGGTCGGTGGCGTGGACTCGGTGCCGCTGTCCGTGCTCACCGCGGGAACCGCCGACGACGTCGCACCCGACTACCTCGCCCTGGGACACCTCCACGGACCGCAGCGTGTCGGTCCTGCCCTCACCGACGGGCAGCGCGGTCCCCTGGCCCGCTACTCCGGCTCCCCGCTCGCCTACTCCTTCTCCGAGATGCACCACACCAAGTCCAGCGTGCTCCTCGAGCTCGGCGCCGACGGTGTCGAGCACGTCGAGCTCGTGCCCACGCCGTGCCCGCGGCGGCTCTCGGACGCCACGGGCACGCTCGAGGAGCTCCTCTCCGCCCGCTTCGACGCCCAGGCGGCTGACTGGGTGCGCGTGGCCGTGACCGACTCCGCCCGCCCGCGTGACCTCTACGCCCGGGTGAGGGCGCGCTTCCCGCACGCGCTCGTCGTCCAGCACCGGCCCGCCGTGCCCCTCACCGGAGGCCCCCCGCGCGCCGTCACGGCGGCGCGCGACCCGCTCGAGGTGGCCGCCGAGTTCGTCCACGACGTCACCGGAGCCGCCCCGAGCGCGACGGAGGCGGCCGTGCTGCGAGCGGCGTACGAGACCGCGCTCGCAGCGGAGAGGAGCGCCTGATGCGCATCCACCGTCTCGCCCTCGAGGCCGTCGGGCCTTTCGCGGAGCGGCACGAGGTCGACATCGACCAGCTCTCCGCAGGCGGCCTCTTCCTGCTCGAGGGGCCCACGGGAGCGGGCAAGTCGACCCTCATCGACGCCATCACCTTCGGGCTCTACGGCACCCTGGGCAGCCCCGCGCGGGACGACCGGCTCCCCTCGGCCCACGCTCGCGGAGTCGAACCGGTCATCGAGGTCGTCTTCTCCACCGGTGCGGGGGTCTTCCGGGTGCGGCGCACCCCGGCGTTCCAGCGTCCCAAGCGACGCGGTGAGGGGACGACCAAGCAGAACGCCACGGCGCGGCTCTGGCGCCTGGAGTCGGCCACGGACGAGGGCGGGGAGCCGCTCGCGACCTCCGCCCAGGAGGTCGGCACGGAGATCCGGCACATCGTGGGCCTCGACCGGGTCCAGTTCACGCAGACCGTCGTCCTGCCCCAGGGACGCTTCGCCACGTTCCTGAGGGCCAAGCCGGACGAGCGCGCCGTCGTGCTCCAGGACGTCTTCGGCACCGCGATCTACCAGCAGGTGCAGGACAGGCTCACGGAGATGGCGCGCGCCGCGAGACGCGCGGTGGCCGACGCGTGCCAGGAGGTCACCACCGCCGTCGCGACCTTCACCTCGCTGCTGCCCGAGGAGGACCCCGCCGTCCCCACCCTCCGGCAGGCCGCCGAAGAGCTCGACGCCGCCACTCTCGAGGAGGTCACCGCGTCGATCCTCGCGCGCGCCGCGGAGGAGGAGCGCACCGCCGAGGCCTCGAAGGAGGAGGCCCGGGCCGCCGAACGCGCCGCCCAGGCCGTTCTCGACGCGCAGCGGGACCTGGAGCAGCGTGTCCGCCGCCGCCGCTCCCTGCTGGCGGAGCAGGCGACCCTGGCCGAGCGGGAGGCGGCCGTTGCAGCCCGCCGCGAGGAGCTGACCGCTGCCCGCCGGGCCGCCGAGGCCGCCGGTGCGCTGCGCAGCCACGAGGCGGCGCAGGCCGCGGTGGCCGACGCCGACCGGGCGCTGGCGGAGATCTGCGGCGCCACCTCCTCCGGCCCGGACGCCGACCTCAGCGAGCTCGAGCTCGCGGACGTCACGGGTGTCTGCGACCAGCTGACCGCCGAGCTGGGCGGGCTCGTCGACCTCCGCCGGCTCGAGACGACGTTGGCCGCTCGCGCCGTGGCGCTCGACCAGGAGGAGGACGCGCTCGGCGCCCGGCGCACGGCGCTCGCGAGCCGGCGGCTCGACCTCGCTGCCCGCCCCGTCGAGCGGGAGAAGCTCGCCACGGCACTGGACCGCATCCAACGGGCCGCCCTCACCGTCCCCGCCGCCGAGTCCGCGGCCGCGAACCGCCGTGCCGTGCGCGATGCCGCCCGCGCGGTCGAGCACCGCCAGGGTGAGCTGGAGTCGGCCGAGCGCGCCGTCGCCGCCGCGGCCCTCGGCGCGACCACGGCCGCCGACGAGGAGCACGCCGTACGTCGACGCTGGATCGCCGGGATGGCCGGGAGTCTCGCGGCCGAGCTGCGGCCCGGGTCGCCCTGCTCCGTGTGCGGCGGCACGGAGCACCCCGCGCCCGCGCCCCGCTCCCCCGAGGACGCCACCGCCGAGGACGTCGAGGCCGCCGCGGAACGTCGGCAGCAGGCAGAGAGCGTCCTCACCGCCGCCCGTGAGGAGCGGGCGCAGGCCCAAGCTCGCCTCCGTGCAGCGCATGACGCCGCCGGTGGCGCGACACTCACCGAGGCCGAGGAGGCCCTGGCAGTCGCGGAGCAGGACCTTGCCGACGCACGTCAGGCCGTTCACCTCGCGGAGCTGCGGCAGCGGGAGCTTGCCGCGTTCGACGCCGACACCGAGCGCCTCCGGGACGGCGTCGCCCAGGAGGACACCGCCGTCGCGACCGTGACGGAGCAGCTGCGGGGCGTCCGGGCATCACTCGACGCGGACCGCGCCCGCTGCCGTGGCGCGGCGGCCGACGCCCCGAGCGTCGCCGAGCGGGTCCACCGGCTCGAGGGCCGGCTCGAGGTCGCGCAGCGCCTCGTCCGCGCCCGCGAGGCGCAGCACGAGGCCGGCCGACGCCGGCGGGAGGCGCTGGACACGCTCGCGCAGGCCCTGGAGGACACCGGCTTCGCCGGCGCCGCCGAGGCGGCCGCCGCCCGGCTGCCGGCCGCGCGGATGGCCGAGCTCGAGCGTGAGGTCGCGGACCATGCCACCGCGACCTCACGGGTCCGCGACGGCCTGGCTGAGGCCGCGATCGCCGCCCTCACGGGCGAGGAGGTCCCCGCGGTGTCGGCGGCCGAGGCCGCGCACGAGGAGCGTCACGCCGCGCTCATCACCGCGACCGAGGCAGCGGGCCGTGCCACCGACGCACACGCCCGCCTGCACCGCTGCAGGTCCTCCCTCGTCGGTGTGCTCACGCGCCACCGCACGGTGACCGAGGAGTCCGCACCGGTCCTGCGGATGGGCGAGCTCGCCGCGGCCGGCGAGGGCAACGCCAGGTCCACCACGCTGTCCACCTACGTCCTGCTCCGCCGCTTCGAGGACGTCGTCGCCGCGGCCAACGAGCGGCTCGCCGCGATGTCCGACGGCCGGTACGCGCTCCACCGCATCGACGAGCGGGAGGGACGCACGCGCAAGGCCGGGCTCGGTCTCGCCGTGCACGACCACGTCACCGAGGCGTCCCGCGACCCGCACACCCTGTCCGGTGGTGAGACCTTCTACGTCTCGTTGTGCCTGGCCCTCGGGCTCGCGGACGTGGTCACCAGCGAGGCCGGAGGGATCTCGCTCGACACGCTCTTCGTCGACGAGGGCTTCGGGTCCCTGGACCCACACACCCTGGACGGGGTGCTGGGTGAGCTCGGGCGGCTGCAGGCCGGCGGACGCGCCGTCGGCATCGTCAGCCACGTGAGCGAGCTCAAGGAGCGGATCGCCGAGCGCATCGAGGTCCGCCGGACACCCTCGGGGGCCTCGACGCTGACCGTGCGTGCCTGATCCGCTGCGCGCAGCCGCCCGGTGTCACCGCCGGAGCTCGCGCGCCAGCACCTCTCGCTCGACGATGTCGTGCCAGAGCAGGTCGTGCTCGGCGGCGCGGTCGAGCGCGTCGTCGTCGTCCACGGCCGCCGCGACGTCCTCGGTGGCCGCCGGACCGTCGACGTGGATGCTCGCCACGTCCGCCCACGGCACCGTCATCCGGACGTCGACGGCACTGGGGAGCTGGTCGTCACCCACCCGCCACGGGCGTGCCCGCTCGGGGACGACGACAGCCGACTCGGAGATGTCGGCGGCGATGACGACCCTGCGCGGCACGGCAGAGGAGGACGCTCGCAGGTGGACGATGCTCTCGTCCGCAGCGGCCATCATGGCGGTGGCCTCGAGGGCTTCCTCCTCCTCGTCGGGCAGGGCGCGGCGCAACTCGGCGGTCACGGCGTGTCCCCAGCGCGGCGGGACCCCTGCCGGTCGGCTGAGGTCGGCGCTCGTGGCCGGGAGATAGATCCGCATAGCGGCATTCTCCCGCACCGGACACCGAACCCGCCTCCTCCCGCGCCGAGGAGCGACCGATGATCACGTCCGCCACCCGTGGGCAGGTCGTCACCGGGCCCCTGCCGGCGGTCCAGCGGGCGCGGCCGTGCGGCGCCCGCCCCGACGGCGACCACGCCCGGGTCGGCGCGCCACCGGAGATCCGAGGAGGCGGTCCGCCAGCTCCTGCACCGCGGCACGCGAGCGGCTGCCCGGCGCCACCTCCGCCAGCACGGCACCGCGCAGGACGGCGCGGTCGTGTGCGGGGCGGTCGTCCGGGACGAGCAGCGGGTCGGTGACCCCGGCGAAGCGTGCGAGGGACTCGATGACGGCCTGCTCGGGGTTCGCCCCCGCAGCGGAGCCACGCACCCGGTTGACCACGACGATCCGCTGCGCGTGAGGCACGCACACCCCCGCCTCGGTGAGCTCCTGGAGGGCCATGACGAGGCGGTGCATCCCGACCGGCTCGGCCGCGCCCACGACGACGACGACATCGGCGGCGGCCAGCGCGGACAGGGTCGCCTGGTGCCGTCTCGGCGCCACCCCGGCGGCGAAGCCTCCGGTGGGGTCGTCGATCCCGGCACCGACGTCGACGACGCTCCACTCGGCGAGCGCCCGCGCCCCGTCCCACACGACGTCGAGTGACGCCGCGGGCAGCTCACGCCACCGGTCGGCGCGGGTGAGGCCGCTGAGCAGCCGCGGACCTCGTCCCACCCGGCGCGCGAGGGACCGTAGCGCGTCGGCGTCGAGCCGCCCGTCCCCGGCCAGTCGCGCCGCGGCCGCGATGCCGGCCGTCTCGTCGAGGACGCCGAGCGCCTGGGTGACGCTCGGGGCCTCGGTGTCCGCGTCCACGAGGAGCGTGCGGGCGCGGCCCGACAGCTCGTGGGCGAGGTTGACCGCGACGGTGGTCCGCCCCGGAGAGCCACGCGGCCCCCACACGACGGCGAGGCGACCCCGCGGAGCCGACGCGTCCTCGGCCGGGGTCTCGGGCGGCGGCCCCGCCGGCTCGTCGGGACGCTCGCTGCGGGCCAGGTCCCCCACGACGCCCGCCCACTCGCGCGCGCCGAGCTCGGCCTCGGTGACGACGGACGCCCCCAGCGCCCGGCAGCGGGCCACGTCCTCCGCGGGCGCCACGACGACGGTACGGACGCCCGCTCCCGCGAGCCGGCGCAGCACCGGCCGGTCCACCCCCGCAAGGTCGGCCGAGATCACCGCGACCGAGCCGAGCCCGGCGAGCCCGGCGGCCACCACCTCGGGCACGTCCGCGCACCGGCGTACCACCTGCAGCCCGGTGTCCGGGGCGTCGAGCAGCGAGACGAGCTCCGCCTCCTCGGGCCCCGTCAGCGCCAGCAGCACGCCGGTCGTCACGGGCCGCCGCCGGGCACCGGAACGACGACGATCTCCCCGTCGCCCGCGAGCGCACCGAGCACCGCGGGCAGGGCACCCTGGGGCACGAGGACCTGCACAGCCGACCCTCCCGCTCCCGCGAACAGGGTGTCGGTCTCGAGCAGGTCGGCGACGACGAGGCTCTCGGCGAGCACCTCCGGGGCCTGCGGTTCGGCGTCCTCCGGCTCCCCCGGCGCCGAGGGCATCGTGAGCCACAGGTCGACGACGGCACCCTCGACCACCCCGCTCGGCGGTGTCCCGCTCATCGGGACCACGACGGGGCGCACGTCGACGTCGGCGGCCCTGCCGACGGCGCCGGCGGGGACGAGCTCGCCGGCTCCGACCACGCGGGTGACGACCGCATCACCAGGCAGATCGGCGTCGGCGGAGAGGTAGGTGTCGCCCAACCCGTCCGGCCGGACCGCCTGTGCGCGCAGCTCCGCGTCGGCGAGCCGGTCGCCCGGGGTGAGCGCCTCGACCGCGACGAGCACGTCGGTGGTGCGATCCGCCCGGGCGACCGCCCAGCTGCCGAGCGCGACCGAGGCAGCGACGAGCAGGATCCCGACCCCCAGCCGCGGGTCCCGCCAGCCGGGGCGCCGCAGACGCTGCGCGCCGTCCTCGCTCATCGGGCTCCCCCCTCGACGTGCTTGGGCCTATGGTGCCCCCTCCGCGCCTGTCGTGGGCAGGTTCTCCACAGCGATGTGCCGCGTCCTCGTTGTGCACAGCCTGCGGCGACGGCGCTGCAGGCGGTGAGAGACTGTGGGGCATGGCCCGCTTCCTCACGCTCGCGGACGTCGCCGAAGAGCTCTCGATCTCCGTCGCTCAGGCTCGCTCACTCGTCCGGTCCGGCGAGCTGCCCGCGATCCAGGTCGGTGGGCGCGGGATGTGGCGCGTGGAGGCCGTCGTCCTCGAGGACTACATCCAGCGCCAGTACGCCCGCACACGGTCGGTCGTCGCGGGCGCGGAGGAGCCCACCGACTGACGCCCTCGCTCAGGGCGTGAGCACGGCGAGGACGTGCGCGAGGGCCACGGTGACGGTGGTGCCGGTGTCGGTCTCGGCGTCGACGTGGTCGGCCGCGACGCGCGTGATGGTCCCGCGGTAGTCGCCCGCCGTCGTCCGGACGACCACGGCGGAGCCCTCCCTGGCCAGCGCGCGCAGCACGTGCGTCAGGCGCAGCCGCCGCTCGACCACGGGCGCCCGGGGGGCCGCGTGCCCCAGTGACCGAGCCGCGACGACGGACGCCGCGGGCACCAGGACCCGCCGCGAGCCGTCGGCGACGAGCAGCCACTGGACCGCGACGTCGACCACGGTGCCATGGACGTCGCTGCCGTCGGCCAGCCGGAGCGTGACGTCCTGCCCGTGCCGGGCGCGCAGGCGGTCGATGAGCGGGACCTGTGCCATCTCGGCCTCGGTGAGGTCGAGGACCTCCTCGTCGTCGACAGCACGAGCCGCCTGCGCGAACTGGTTCTCGAGGTCGTCGAAGAGGGACTCCCAGCGCATGGCCCCACGGTAGTGGCGCCCAGACGGGCGCGACCAGGCGCCGTCCACATCCCTCGCCGGCCCACTGGACACGCGGGCGCGGCGGCAGCACGATGTGTGCCACAGCACATCAAGCGTCATCAAACAGCATCAAGCGTCACCATCCGAGGAGCCGAGCGATGTGGATCCTGGGGTCCGCCACCCTCGCACCGCCCTGCCTGGCCACCGCCTGGTTGCTCGGCACCTGGGCAGCGGAGATCCTCGGCCGAGCGCCGTCCCGCGTCGAGGACGTGGTGGCGGCTGGAGCGGCGACCACCGGGGCGCTGGTCGCACTCTGGTACGGCGTCACCGCCCTCATGCTGCTGCTCGCCGACCTCCTGCTTCCCAGCAGGTTCACCCGGCCGGCGGCGGGGCGCCTGCGAGCCGTCGTCGGCCGCGTCGGCGCTCCCGTCCTGCGCCGCGCCGCAGTGGTGGGTGTGGGGGCGGGACTCGCGCTGGCGGGCCTCCCGGCGGCCGCGGGCGCGCTGGACCCGCCCGCACCCGCAAGCCCGTCAGCGCCGCCGTGGTCGGACGACGCCGTCCCGCTCGACCTCCGGCCCGGACTCGTCCCCCTCGAGCGGGACCTTGCGCGAGACCGTCCCGGCGACCCCGACGCGACCGACGCGGGCACCTCGCCGTCGACCGCCCGGAGCCCTGCACCCGTCCCGCCGCTCGCCGCGGACGAGCCGGCCGTCGGCACGGAACGTCCACCGGCCGCCGGCCCAGACACCGTCCGCGCCGAGGTGGTCCGGTCCGGGCCTGCCGACGCGGGCACGGCCACCGTCGGCCACCACGTCGTGCGCCCGGGCGACTCGCTGTGGGCGATCGCCGCGACGCACCTCGGCGGGTGCGCGACTCCCTCGGAGGTCGCGGCCGAGTGGCCGCGGTGGTACCAGACGAACCGCACCGTCATCGGCGCGGACCCCGACCTCATCCACCCGGGCCAGACGCTCCTGGCCCCCGACTGAAGGACACGACATGACCGCCCAGACGACGCTCGCACCTCCCGCGGTCCGCCCCGCAGCCCCGGCACCGGCGCGCGGCCCGGATGCCACCCGCACCTGGGACAGGGTCCGCTTCAGCGCCGAGACGCCGGCCGAGGCCGTCGACCCGTCACCGAGCGACCTCGCCGGCCTTCCCCCGGTGGCGCCGTGGGCCGCGACGCTCGCGCGGGCCGCCGTCGAGGTGCTCACCGGCAGCCGTCCGACGGCGCAGCTCGCCCGCTGGCTCAGCGCGGAGCTCTACGAGTCGCTCGCCCGGCGTGCCGGCCTCGCCGTGCGGGTGCTCGGTCGGCCGGACCCCGCGCTGTGCGCCCGGGTGCGCCGGGTGCGGTGCTGCGAGGTCCGGCCGGGAGTGCACGAGGCAGCCGTCGTCGTGCACGACGGCGTACGGATCCGGGCGGCGGCCGTCCGGGTCGAGTGCCATCGCGGGCGGTGGCGGGCCACCGCCCTGGAGATCGGGTAGCCACCGGTGCTGGTCCGGCCACGCCCGGCCGCACGCCGCACCGGCGCCAGAGCGCCGCCGGCGCCTCACCGGAGGTGCTCCCGCCCGGTCAGCGGCCGAGCAGCTCCGCGAACGACGGGACGTCGGCGAACTCGTCGGGCACCTCACCCGACTCGGGACGGCCGGCGATCTTCTCCGCCAGCTCGGTCCCCGCCCGACGGATCCGGCTCGGCAGCGGGTTGACGTCGTCCCCCTCGCCTGCCCAGTCGTCCGTCGCGGCGAAGACAGCGGTCGTCACGACGTCGGCGTGCAGGTAGGTGAACACCGGGCGGATCGCGTACTCGGTGGCCAGGGAGTGGCGCGGCGTGCCGCCGGTCGCCCCGATGAGCACCGGCATGTCGGTGAGTGCGTCCTTGTCGACGACGTCGAGGAAGGACTTGAAGAGGCCGGAGTAGCTGGTCGTGAAGATCGGCGTGACGGCGATGAGTCCGTCGGCACCCGTGACGGTCTCCAGCACCCCACGCAGGTCACCGGTCGGGAAGCCGGTAAGCATGGCGTTGGTGACGTCGTGCGCGACGTCGCGCAGCTCGAAGGTCACGACCTCCGCCTCGACGCCGCGCTCGGCCAGCGCCGCGGTCGCGGCACCGGCGAGCCGGTCGGCGAGCATGCGGGTGGAGGAGGGCCGGCCGAGACCGGCCGACACGACGGCAATGGTGCGTGTACTCATGAGGGTTCCTTCCTGCGGGTCGTGTTCAGCGGCCGAGAGAGGCGCCGCGTGCGGCGGTCGCGGCGGCGTCGTCCTCGGCGGTGCGACCGGTCCAGCGGTCCTCGCCGGCGACGTGCTGGCCGGCGGCCGTGCCGTCGGCTCGCGCCTGCGCCACCCGCTGGGCGTGGCTCGGCGGGTCGGAGGGCACGTGGGCCGGGCGGCTGGACTCGTTGATCTCGCGCAGGGCCGGCACGATGTCCTCGGCCAGGATGTCGATCTGCTCGAGCACGGTCGTGAGCGGGAGCCCGGCGTGGTCGATGAGGAAGAGCTGGCGCTGGTAGTCGCCCACGTGCTCCCGCATCGTCGCGTAGCGGTCGATGATCTGCTGCGGGGAACCGACCGTCAGCGGCGTCTGGCTGGTGAAGTCCTCCATCGAGGGCCCGTGCCCGTACACCGGTGCGTTGTCGAAGTACGGGCGGAACTCGTTCCACGCGTCCTGCGAGTTCTTCCGGGCGAAGAACTGGCCGCCGAGCCCGACGATCGCCTGGTCCGCCCGGCCGTGGCCGTAGTGCTCGTAGCGCTGGCGGTAGTACCGGACCATGCGCTCGGTGTGCTCGATGGGCCAGAAGATGTTGTTGTGCAGGAGGCCGTCGCCGTAGTAGGCGGCCTGCTCGGCGATCTCCGGGGTACGGATGGACCCGTGCCACACGAAGGGCGGCACGCCGTCGAGCGGGCGGGGCGTGGCGGTGAAGCCCTGCAGCGGGGTGCGGAACTTGCCCTGCCAGTCCACGACCTCCTCCTCCCACAGCCGGCGCAGCAACGCGTAGTTCTCGATCGCCAGGCTCACGCCCTGACGGATGTCCTTGCCGAACCACGGGTAGACCGGCCCGGTGTTGCCGCGACCCATCATGAGGTCCATCCGGCCCTCGCTGACGATCTGCAGCATCGCGTAGTCCTCGGCGATCTTCACCGGGTCGTTCGTCGTGATGAGCGTGGTGGCCGTGGACAGGGTGATGTTCTTCGTCCGACCGGCGAGGTAGCCGAGCATCGTCGTCGGCGAGGACGCCACGAACGGCGGGTTGTGGTGCTCGCCGGTGGCGAAGACGTCCAGCCCCGCCTGGTCGGCGTGCTCCGCGATCCGGAGCATCGCCCGGACCCGCTCGGTGTCGTCCGGGGTGCGCCCCGTCGTCGGGTCGGTCGTGACGTCGCTGACCGTGAAGATTCCGAACTGCATGGAGACAACCCCTCAGATCGATGCATTTGCATGTACATCGACCCTAACGAGCCCCGGCCACGGAGTATTCCGCGACCGGTGAGGCATGGCTCACCCGGACGAACCGCCGGACCGGCGCCGCAGGGCGGGAACGACTCGGCCGCCGGCCCCGTGGGGACCGGCGGCCGGGCAGTGGGTCAGCGGCGCTTCTTGGCGGCCTTGGCGGCGCGGCGCCGGGCCTCGCGGTTCCCGCTGCCGGAGGCGGCAGCCTCCACGGCCGCGTCACCGCTCCCGGCGGCCTTGCCCTTGGCACCCTCGGTGCGCACCGTCGTGCGGTTGTCACCGTCGGCCGACGGTGCGGAGTAGGTCAGCGCCGAGGGCCGCTGCGGCTCGTCGAGCCCGACGATCTGCGGGCCGCCACCGAACGCGGACGGCGTGTCCTCGGCCTTCGCGGCCTCGCGCGCCGCGGCGGCGAGCTCTGCTCCACCACCCCGGTTGGCGGTCACCGACTTGGCACCCGCCCTCCGGCCGCTGACCTTGGCCGCGTCCTGTGCTGCTGCGCCGTCGCCTGCCGCGCCCTCGCGAGCGGCACCGCCACCCGCCGCACCCTCAGGCGCCGCGCCGTCACGTGCGAGGCCGTTCCCGGCCGTCGCACCCAGACGCGCGCCGGCGGCGGTCTGCGCCGCGGCGTCGGCCGTCACCCCGGCTGGCGCCTGCCCGTCGGGCTCACCGGGCTGCTGGACCTTGACCTCGAGGTTGAACAGGTACTGGACCGCCTCCTCCTTGATGCCCTCATTCATCGCCTGGAAGAGCTGGTAGCCCTCGCGCTGGTACTCCACGAGCGGGTCGCGCTGGCCCATCGCCCGCAGGCCGATGCCCTCCTTGAGATAGTCCATCTCGTAGAGGTGCTCGCGCCACTTGCGGTCGAGCACGGAGAGCACGACGCGCCGCTCGAGCTGGCGCATGACGTCCGGGGTCAGCTCCTCCTCGCGGCGCTGGAAGGCGAGGTGGATGTCGGAGCGCAGCTCCTCGACGAGCATCTCGGCGGTGAGCCGGTTCTGGCCGCCGGCCTCCTCGATGACGTCCTCGGCGGTGATCGACACGGGGTAGAGCGCCTTGAGCTCCGTCCACAGCGCGTGCAGGTCCCACTCACCCGAGTCCGGCGCCAGCGTGTACTCGCGCACGAGCGAGCCGACGACGTCGTCGAGGAAGCCCTGGACCTGCTCCTGCAGGTCCTCGCCCTCGAGCACCCGCCGGCGCTCGTCGTAGACGACCGTGCGCTGCCGGTTGAGGACGTCGTCGTACTTGAGGACGTTCTTGCGGATCTCGAAGTTGCGCCCCTCGACCTGCGCCTGCGCGGAGGCGATGCCCCGGGAGACGATCTTCGCCTCGAGCGGCATGTCGTCGGGGTAGGCGGAGCCGTCCATCACCCGCATGGCGAGCCCGGAGTTGAACAGCCGCATGAGGTCGTCCTCCATCGACAGGTAGAACCGGGACTCACCCGGGTCGCCCTGCCGGCCGGAGCGGCCACGGAGCTGGTTGTCGATGCGGCGGGACTCGTGGCGCTCGGTGCCGAGGACGTACAACCCGCCGAGCTCGACGACCTCCTCGTGCTCGGCGGCCACGGACCGCTTGGCCTGCTCCAGGACCTCGGGCCAGGCCGCCTCGTACTCCTCCGGGTTCTCCTCCGGGTCGAGGTCGCGCTGACGCATCGCCTCCACGGCCAGGTGCTCGGCGTTGCCGCCCAGCATGATGTCGGTCCCGCGGCCGGCCATGTTGGTGGCGACCGTGACGGCGCCCTTGCGGCCGGCCATGGCCACGACGGTGGCCTCTCGCGCGTGGTTCTTCGCGTTGAGCACCTCGTGCGGGACGCCCTTGCGCTTGAGCAGCGCCGACAGCGCCTCGGACTTCTCCACGCTCGTCGTGCCGACGAGGACCGGCTGGCCCTTGGCGTGGCGCTCGACGATGTCCTCGACGATCGCCTTGTACTTCGCCTGGACGTTCTTGTAGATGAGGTCCGACTGGTCGATGCGCTGCATCGGCCGGTTCGTCGGGATCGGCACGACGCCGATCGAGTACGTGCTGGAGAACTCGGCGGCCTCGGTCTCGGCCGTACCGGTCATGCCGGACAGGGTGTCGTAGAGCCGGAAGTAGTTCTGCAGCGTGATCGTGGCCAGCGTCTGGTTCTCCGCCTTGATCTGCACCCCCTCCTTGGCCTCGATGGCCTGGTGCATGCCCTCGCTGTAGCGGCGCCCGGCCAGCACGCGACCGGTGTGCTCGTCGACGATGAGGACCTCACCGTCCTGCACGATGTAGTCCTTGTCGCGCTTGAAGAGCTCCTTGGCCTTGAGCGCGTTGTTGAGGAAGCCGATGAGCGGGGTGTTGAGCGACTCGTAGAGGTTCTCGATGCCGAGGTAGTCCTCGACCTTCTCGATCCCCGGCTCCAGCACGCCGACGTTGCGCTTCTTCTCGTCGACCTCGTAGTCGGTCTCGCGCTTGAGGCGTGTCGCGAGGCGGGCGAACTCGGCGTACCACTTGTTCGAGTCGCCGGACGCGGGCCCGGAGATGATGAGGGGGGTGCGGGCCTCGTCGATGAGGATGGAGTCGACCTCGTCGACGACGGCGAAGTTGTGGCCACGCTGGACGAGCTCGGCGGTGGACCACGCCATGTTGTCGCGCAGGTAGTCGAAGCCGAACTCGTTGTTCGTGCCGTACGTGATGTCGGCCGCGTACTGCGCTCGCCGCTCGTCGGGCCGCTGGCCGGAGAGCACGACACCGGTGGTCAGCCCGAGGAAGCGGTAGACGCGCCCCATGAGCTCGGCCTGGTAGCCGGCGAGGTAGTCGTTGACCGTGACGACGTGCACGCCCTTGCCGGTGAGCGCGTTGAGGTACGCGGGCAGGGTCGCGACGAGCGTCTTTCCCTCACCGGTCTTCATCTCGGCGATGTTCCCGAGGTGCAGCGCGGCACCACCCATGATCTGGACGTCGAAGTGTCGCTGCCCGAGCGTGCGCTGGGCGGCCTCCCGCACGGTGGCGAAGGCCTCCGGCAGGATCTCCTCCAGCGTCTCGCCGGCGGCTAGTCGCTCCTTGAACTGGTCCGTCTCGGCCCGCAGCTCGGCGTCGGTCAGGCCGCTGACGGTCTCCTCCAACGCGTTGACCTGGTCGGCGATCGCGGACAGCTGCTTGAGGATCCGCCCCTCGCCCATGCGCAGGATCTTGTTGAGGATTCGCACGCGGTTCCACTCCCGGTTCGACAGTCGGCGCCGCTGCACGGCGTCGGGCGCGCAGACTCCGCGCACGCCTGCCGTCCATCGTAAGCGTCCTGGCTCGCCCGCCGAAGTCAGTCGAGTTCCGCCCGGAGCGGACGCGCCAGGTCACCACCCGCGTCGTCGGCGACGACGACGGCGTCGGCCCCCAGCCAGGTCGCCATCGTCGTGAGCTCTGCGGCCAGCTCCCCGACGACGACGGCACGCCCGGGCCACGTCGACCGGCCGGCGGGCTGCTCCGCGACGGCGGACCGCACGAGGAGCCGCCCCGCCCGGCGGTCGTGCTTGAGGTCCACCCACCCGACGAGCTGGTCCCCGAGGAGGAAGGGCAGCCCGTAGTAGCCGTGCGTGCGCCGGTCGGCGGGCGTGTAGATCCCGATCCGGTAGTGCATGCCGAAGAGCTCGAGGAGGCGGCGCCGCTCGAAGACGAGGGGGTCGAAGGGGGCGAGCAGGGCCCGGGCCGCCGTCCGGCGCGGGACGCGGGCCCCGACGTGCAGCCACGTGGGGCGGTCCCACCCGGTGACCGTGACGGGCACCAGCTCACCGGAGTCGACGAGCTCGGTGACGGCCTGCTGGGTGGCGCGGCTGCCGAGCCGGAAGTAGTCGGCGAAGCAGCGCACCGTGCCGATCCCGTGGGCGCGGGCGGCGATGCGGATGAGCTCGCGGGTGGCGTCCTCGGGCGCCGGTGGGGACAGCGAGCGGACGTGAGGGGGCAGCACCCGCTCGGTGAGGTCGTAGACCCGTTCGAACTGCGCGTTGCGGCGGGCGGCGGTGAGCTCGCCGGCGTCGAAGAGGGTCTCGAGTGCCACCTTGGCCGCGCTCCACCGCCACCCCCACCCGTCGGAGCGCTGGGCGTGGTGGTCCTCGACGTACGCCTCGACGGCCCGGCTGGTGAGCGGGCCGCGCTCGGCGACGATGTCCCGCACCGCCCGCAGCAGGCCGGGGTGACGCTCCTCCAGCGCCACCGGGTCCATCCCGGCCCAGCGCCGTCGGGTCCAAGCGACGAGCGGGAAGGTCGTGACCGGGACGAAGGAGGCCTCGTGCGCCCAGGCCTCGACGATGCGCCGGGGTGCCCGGCCCGCGGCACGGTCGACGAGCGCGGTGTCGTAGGGCCCCAGGCGCGCGAAGAGCGGGAGCAGGTGCGCCCGGGCGAGCACGTTGACCGAGTCGATCTGGAGAAGCCCCAGCCGCTCGACGGTGCCGCTGACGTGCCGCATCACCACGACCGGGGGGCGCGGGCGGTCCAGGCCCTGCGCCGCGATCGCGATGCGGCGTGCCTGGGTGAGGCTCAGCGTTCGTGTCATGGGCGCAGCTCGACCGACGCGGCGACGGCGGGCCACCGCTCCACGGAGCCGCGACCCGCCGTCGTCGAGGTCGTCAGGCGGTCGCCTCCTGCTGGGCGGCGTGCACCTCGACGTTCAACCGGATGATGCCGTAGGTCCACCCGTGCCGGTGGTAGACCGCGCACGGCTGCATGGTCTCCTCGTCGATGAAGAGGAAGAACGGGTGACCGACGAGCTCCATCTCGTACAGGGCCTGGTCGATGCTCATCGGCACGGTGTCGTGGAGCTTCTGCCGGACGATGACCGGCGAGTCACCGAGCTGCGCCTCCACGGCCACCCCGGGCTCGGTCGGCGGGGTGGGAGCGTGCGGCAGCTCCTCCTCCACCGGCTCCGCCAGCGTGTCGGGGACCGCGGCCGGGGGCGTGGGGCCCCCGCGGCGGTGGTGGTTCTTGCGCCGGTCACGCGAGCGCCGGAGACGCTCGATGAGCTTCGCCGTTGCCAGGTCGAGCGCCGCGTACCGGTCGTCCGCAGCCGCCTCGGCGCGGATGATCGGCCCTCGGTCAACCACCGTGAGCTCGACCTTCTCAGCCCGGTCTGCCAACCGCGGGTTCTGCTCGCGGGTGATCTCCACCTCGATGCGGTGTGCGCGCGGCGCAAGCTGCTCCACCTTGAGGAGCTTCTCCTCCAGGTGGGTGCGGAAGCGGTCCGCCACCTCGGTGTTACGGGCAACAACAGCGATGTCCATGGTGACCTCCGTAGAGAGAGTGAAACCTGGTCGGTTTCTCATGCGTCCCGCCGGCTCGGGCGGGTGAGGAAGTGGTGTGGCACCTCCTTCCCTCGGAGCTCGCCGGCCCCCGACGTCCGTCGGCGGGGCGAGAGTGCGTCCATACACGAACGTTAGTCGACGTTCGCCGGGGCGACCTGCGTTGTTGGTCCCACGCGCCCCGGAGGCGGCGTCGCGGCGAGCACGAGGGCCCCGGCGACCCGCGCGCCGGCGCGGGTCAGCACCCGTGCGCAGGTGGCGAGCGTGGCGCCGGTGGTGAGGACGTCGTCGACGAGCACGACGACGTCCTCCCGGCCCGGCGGGGCCAGCAGACGCACGCCGGACGTGCGGTTGCGGGCGCGGGCGCGCGCCCCGAGCCCGGTCTGGTGGGCCCGTCCACCGGACCGTCGCAGGGCGTCGACGGACCGCACGCTGCGCCCGGCCTCCATCGCCCCGGACACTGCGATCCCGGCGGCGACGGCGTCGGCCAGGTCAGCGGCGACGAGCAACCCGCGTGTCCGTCGCCTCCACCCCGACGGTGCGGGCATGACGACGACGTCACCGTCGAGCAGCAGGTCGGGGTCGTGCGCCCACACCTGGGCGCCGCGCCGGGCCCGGTCGAGCAGCACCCGCCCGACGTCCGCGCGGCCCGTCCGCTTCCACGCGAGGACCAGTCCGCGGACCGGTCCGGCGTAGTCGGCGAGCGACCACACCGGCAGGAGGGGCCCGGCGTCGCCCGGGAGACTGAGCATGGGGGCGTCCCGGTCGCTGCGGACCGGGGTGAGGGAGACGAGGTCCCGGCACCCGGGGCAGACCGCGACGTCCCACGCCCCACAGCCCGCACAGTCGGTGGGAAGCACGAGGGAGAGCCCGTCGGCGACCGCACGGACCCACCGTGCCCGGGCCGAGGGCGAGCGTTCGGGCATGCCCCCAGGCTGCACCGCCCGTCCGCGCACTGTGGGCGCCGCCACCGACGACGAGTGGCCGGCGGCTCCGCACCGGCCTGGGGAGCAGCGCCGACGGCCGGGACGGTCGTGGTGCGCGTCGCGCGCGGCGCCCGGCCGCGCCAGGGGATTCAGCCCGGGTACGCCGGGTCGTAGACGTCCGTCGCGGCGAGCGTCCAGCCCAGGCCGTTGCGCTCGTAGAGCTCTCCCGCCGCCGTGCCGACCACGAGCGTCCGGTCCCCGGTGGCCGCGGCGACGTTCGTGGCGTCGGGGACCGCGGGCAGCTCGGTGGTCGGCCCACCGATGGTCACGAGGTGCACGGCGGGCGCCGAGTCCGCCCCGCTCGAGCCGAGCACCCCGATGGTCTGCTCGTCGACCCAGGTGACCGCCAGCGCGGTGGTGAGCGACTCGCCGATCCGGACCGGCTCACCGAGCGCCACCGGCCGTGCGTCGCTCTCGCGGAGCACGGCGGCGACCTCGACGTGGGAGATGCCGTCGCTCTCCCAGACGACGACGGCGCGGGTCCCGTCGCGGGAGACCCTCAGTGAGCGGACGGTCGCGTCGTCGAGCCAGCTCGCGTTCACGTCGCTCGCCCGACCGTTGGGCAGGAACGCCTGGAGTGAGCCGTCGCTGATCCGTGGCGTCGTCCAGATCCAGCCGTGCCGGTCGATCGACGGGGCGACGAGGTTGTCACCGGTCGCGAGGACGACGCCGTCGTCGTCCCCGGGGAGGGTGACCAGCCGGTCGGTGCCGTCGAGGACGACCGGGCGACCGGGCGCGTCGTCGTACGGCAGCGCCGGCATCCGCGGGTCGGCCGCGAGGCCCGAGCCGGTCAGCGGCACCAGGTCCGAGCCGGTGAAGCGCTGGGGCTGCCCCTCGGCGATGACGACGGGGTTGCCCGTGACGTAGGGGTTGCGGAGCAGGGACGGCTGATCGGCGTCGACCGGCAACGGGCTGCCGCCGACGGTGACGTTCACCGACTGGACCGCGGGGACCGACCGCAGCGACGCCTGGAGCTGGGCGACCATGAGGCTGCGCTGGGCGCCGTCGATCGAGAGCGGCTCGGACGAGAGGTCGAGCTGCGCGACGCCGTCGGTCACGGTCACCGAGTCCTCGACGAGGCGCGTCCCGGTCGGGAAGGCGGTCGCCACCCCTCCGGCGAGCCACGGTGAGGGCCCCTCGAGGAGGTGGCGGGCGATGAGTGTCGCGGCACCGCGGTCGGGGTACCAGCGCGTCTCCGGCACGAGCGCCTCGTTGTCGGGACTGAGGAAGTAGAGCTTGTACTGGCCGTACTGGGCCGCGAAGTCGGCGGGTGAGATGAGGATGCCGTCGTCGAGGTCGACGATCCGCCACTGCCCGTCCCGTGTGCGGGCCAGCGTGAAGTCGAGGTCGATCTGCGTGTCCGGGGCCGCCTCGGTGTACCGGCCCTGCGCGTCGATGCTCGCGGCGGCGGTGGCGCTGGCTCGCACCGCGCCGTCGTCGGCCTGGGAGTAGGTGATGTCCCGGGCGGTGAACACCCGCACCTGGGCGCGCGGGTTCCAGGTCTGGGCCGCCGGACCGGCGAGGTACTCCCGGGCGACCGCGAACTCGTCGCTGCCGCCAGCCGCGACAGCACGGAGGAAGCCCTGGACGATCTGGTTCGCCGTGGCGCCGGGGGTGGGTCCGTAGGCGATGAGGGCGACCGAGCTGTCCTCGGGGAGGACGGGGTCCGCCGCGTTCACCGGCCCCGAGTCCGGGATGCCGGCGCAGCCGACGAGCGCCAGGACGGCGGCGACGAGGCCCCCGACGACGCGCGTCCGCCGGCGCCCTCTCGTCCACCGGCCGTCGTGCGGCGCCCGGGCGCTCATCGGCCCCCCATGCTCTCGAGGTCCGGCAGGGACGCGGGGTCGGTGGCGTCCGGCGTCGGTTCCGGTGTCTCGCCCGGTGGGTACAGCGGCAGCGGGGACACGGCGACGACGTACCCGGCGCGGCGCGGGAGGGTGAGCCGGAAGGCGGCGCCCTCCCCCGGCCGGCCCCACGCCTCCAGCGTGCCGCCGTGCAACCGTGCGTCCTCCAGGGAGATCGACAGCCCCAGCCCGGTGCCTCCGGTGGTACGTGCCCGTGCGGGGTCCGCCCGCCAGAACCGGTCGAAGACGCGTCCGGCGGCCTCCGGCGTCATGCCGGCGCCGTGGTCGCGCACGACGACGGCCACCGCTGTGTCGTCGACACCCACCGAGATGTCGATGGGCTCGCCCTCCCCGTGCTCGACGGCGTTGACGAGCAGGTTGCGCACGATCCGCTCGACACGCCGGCCGTCGATGTCGGCCGTGCACGGCCGACCCGGGCCGGTGATCGTGATCTGGGACCCGGCACGCTCGGCGAGCGGCGCGGCCAGCTCGACGGCGCGCGCGACGATGTCCTGCAGGTCACGTTCCTCCACGTCGAGCAGTGCGGCACCGGCGTCGAACCTGCTGATCTCCAGGAGGTCGGCGAGCATCTGCTCGAAGCGGTCGAGCTGGGTCTGCAGCAGCTCGGCGGAGCGGCGGATGGCCGGCACGAAGCTCTCCCGGTTCGCGTGCAGGACCTCACTCGCCATGCGGATGGTCGTCAGCGGCGTGCGCAGCTCGTGGGAGACGTCGGAGACGAACCGCTGCTGCAGCCGGGAGAGCTCGGCCATGCGCTCGATCTGGTGCTGCAGGCTCTCCGCCATCTCGTTGAAGCTGCGCCCCAGGGTGGCGAGCTCGTCGGTGCCCCGGACGTCGAGCCGCTCGTGGAGCAGCCCGTCGGCGAGCCGCTCTGCCGTGCGCGCGGCCTGCCGGACGGGCCCCAGCACCCGCTGGGCGATGAACCACGTCATGGCGCCGAGGAAGATGAGGAGCACGACGGCACCGGCGGCGAGCACCTGGTTGACGAGGGTGAGCGTCTCCTCCTCCGGGCCCAGGGTGTAGACGGTGTAGAGCTCGTGGGTGCCGACGACCGGCAGGTTGACCTCTCCACCGACGATGATCGCGGGACCGCCGCCCATCGCGAGCGGCAGGGAGATCGACTGCCAGTGCTGCCCACCCTCCGCGACCGCCCGACGCATCTCGTTCGTGAGGACCGACTTGTCGAGCAGCCGTTCGTCGATGACCGCCTCGTTGATGAGCACCTGCGCGGTCTCGGAGGGGCTGCGCAGCAGCATGGTCCCGACGACGCCGCCCCCTGTCCCCTGGCTCCTCGCGACGAGCTCGTTGGCCAGCTGCTGCACCTGCGGGCCGGTGTTGGCGATCACCGCGTCGAAGGACTGCTGGGCGGAGCGGGTGCGGGCCGAGGCGTCGGTGAGGATCTCGTCGCGGCGCGAGTCGAACAGCCCGTCGCGGATCGTCACGTTGACGACGGCGCCGAGCAGGATGAGGGCGGCGACCCCGACGAGGACCGTCAGCGTCGACACGCGTAGGCGCAGCGAGGAACGCCACCGGTCGACCGCGCGCCCGAGCCCCCCGCCGGGGCGGGTGTCGAGGTCCTGCGGGCCTGCGCTCATCGACTCACCGCTGCGCGCTACCCGCCCGGTAGCCCACCCCACGGACGGTCACGACGACCTCGGGGTTCTCCGGGTCCTTCTCGATCTTGGCGCGCAGGCGCTGGACGTGGACGTTGACGAGCCGCGTGTCGGCGGCGTGGCGGTAGCCCCAGACCTGCTCGAGGAGCACCTCGCGGCTGAAGACCTGCCACGGCTTGCGCGCCAGCGCCAGGAGGAGGTCGAACTCCAGCGGGGTGAGCGCGATCGGCTCCTCCCCGCGCGTGACCTGGTGGCCGGCGACGTCGATGGACAGGTCCCCGATGGCCAGCCGCTCGGTCTGCGGGCCGGTGGTGCCGCGCAGGCGCGTCTTGACCCGGGCGACGAGCTCCTTGGGCTTGAACGGCTTGGGGATGTAGTCGTCCGCGCCTGCCTCGAGCCCGGCGACGACGTCGATCGTGTCCGACTTCGCGGTGAGCATGACGATCGGGACGCCCGACTCCGCGCGGATGAGGCGACACACCTCGATCCCGTCCAGGCCCGGCAGCATGAGGTCGAGCAGCACGAGATCGGGCTGCTCGGCGCGGTACATCTCCAGCGCCTGGGGGCCGTCGGGGCACACCACGGTGTCGAAGCCCTCGCCCTGCAGGACGATTCCGATCATCTCGGCGAGCGCAGTGTCGTCGTCGACCACGAGAATTCGAGCGTTCATGGCCACTATCGTCGCACTGACCGCGGCAGATCCGGTGCGCCGCTGGTCATGTCGCGTGCCGTGGGTCCGCACGTGCACAGGATCGGACGTGACACGATGACCGCTGAACCAGAGCGGGAGGGATCGATGAGCCAGCAGCCAGGCGCCGACGGCCACGAGTCATCCGGGCAACAGTCCCCCGGTGTCCCGCCCGCACCGCCGCCGGACCAGTACGGGCAGTACGGCCAGTACGGCACCCCGCCACCCCCCGCACCGGACCAGTACGGGCAGTACGGCACCCCGCCACCTCCGGCACCGGACCAGTACGGGCAGTACGGGCAGTACGGCCAGTACGGCACCCCGCCACCCCCCGCACCGGACCAGTACGGGCAGTACGGCCAGTACGGCCAGCCACCGGGGACCGGGGGCTACTACGGCGCCGGCTTCGTCCCGGTGCCCTCGGCTGTCCAGCCGGGGATCGTCCCGCTGCGGCCGCTGACCCTCGGCGAGATCTACGACGGTGCCTTCCGCGCCATCCGCAGCAACCCGATGGTCATGTTCGGGCTGGCGATCATCGTCGTCGGGGTCGGGGCGATCGTCCAGCTCGGCTTCACCGCGGCGTTCGTCGGACGCATCGAGCGCGCGGCACAGGCCGGCGTCGCCGACGTCGACGCGTTCTTCAGCGTCGGGACCTTCGCCGGCCTGCTCCTCAGCTCTGCTGCCGTGAGCCTGGCGACCCTCATCCTCGAGGGGCTGGCGATCATCTCGGTGAGCGAGTCGGTCATCGGGCGCAAGGTCAGCCTGGGTGAGGTCTGGCGGCGCGCGCGCGGCCGACTGTGGCGACTGGTCGCCCTGTCCCTCCTCCTCGGCGCGGCCGGCATCGCGGCGGTCGCCGCGGCCACCGTCGCCGTCGTGGGGCTGTCGGTGGCCCTGGTCGAGGCAGGCGGCGACAACTGGGCGCTGCTGTTCGTCCTCGTGCCGGTGCTCTTCCTCGCGCTGCTCGTCCTCCTCGCCTTCATCGCTGTGCGCACGATGTTCGCGCCCTGCACGATCATGTTGGAGGGCACGGGCGTGTTCGCGTCGATCGCCCGCTCCTGGCGGCTGACCAAGGGCCATTTCTGGCGCCTCTTCGGGATCATGCTGCTCACGGTCGTCCTCGTCGGGATCCTCGTGAGCATCCTGTCGGTGCCCTTCTCCATGGTCGGCACCATCTTCGCCACCGACGGGTTCATGGTCCCGCTCGTCCTCTCCTCGATCGGGCAGCTCGTCGGCTCGGCCCTGTCCATCCCCGTCATGGCCGCCGTCCTCGCCCTGCTCTACGTCGACGTCCGGATGCGCAAGGAGGGCCTGGACGTCGAGCTCGCCCGCGCGGCGCAGGCCGGATGAGCGCAGCGCACGTCGCCCGGTGGGCCGGTGTCCCGGTGGAGCCGGACGCCGAGGAGGCGCGCCGTTGGGCGCAGGACGAGCTCTCCCGCAGCGTGTACAGCACCGAGCCGAGCCTGCTCGAACGGCTGTGGACCTGGTTCCTCGAGCAGCTCCAGCGCCTCACCGAGATCGACGCGAGCGCCCCGGCGAACCTCGTGCCCGTCATCGTCGTGGTCGGTGCCGTCGCGCTCCTCGCCGTCGCCCTGTACCTGGCCGGTCCGGTCCGCACGCGCCGTCGCCGACGTCCCGGCCGCGGCTCGCACGCGGTCTTCGACGACGAGCACGCCACCAGCGCCGACCTCGCCGCGGCAGCCGACGCGGCCGCCGCGCGCCGTGACTGGGCGCTCGCCGTGCTCATGCGCTTCCGCGCGATCATCCGATCGCTGGACGAGCGCACGGTGCTCGACGACCGGCCAGGGCTCACCGCTCACGAGGCGAGCGACGCCGCTGCGCAGCGACTGCCCGACTGCGCCGCCGAGCTGAGGTGGGCCGGCCGCCTGTTCGACGACGTCTGCTACGGCTCCGCCGCCCCCGGGCCCGCGGAGGACGCCCGCCTGCGTGAGCTCGCCTCCGCGGTCGTGCGCAGCAGACCGGTGAGCCCGCCGGCCGCCGGCGCGACGTGGGTGGTGGCCCGGTGACCGTCACGTCGGACGTCGACGCCCAGAGCACCGCCGGCACCGAGGCCGGGGACGGCGGGACCGCTCGGCGGGCGGCCCGAAGGCAGCGCCTCTTCCTCGTCGTCGCCGCGCTCGTCGCCGTCGCCGCCGTCGTCGCGATCATCGTGGGTCGCGGTTCCACGTCGGGCGTGCCGCTCGCCCCGGACAACCCCCGGCCCGGCGGCGCCCAGGCCGCCGCGACCATCCTCGAGGAGCGGGGAGTACGGGTCCGCACGGTCTCGACGACGGACGACGTCGTTCGGGTCGCGCGGCCGGGCACGACTCTCCTCGTCACCGCCACCGGCCGGCTCGACGACGCCCAGCTCGCCGCGGTCCGCGACACGGGCGCCGACCTCGTCATCACGCAGATGACCTTCCTGCCGGACCTCGCGCCCCTCACCGACCGGGTCGAGCCCTCCCCCGCCGGCAGCCCCGCACCCGTCCCCGCGCGGTGCGACGACCCCCACGCGACCGCTGCCGGGGAGGTGTCCCGCAGCACCGGGGCCGTCCTGCCCCTGAGCGACGACGTCGAGCTGTGCTTCCCCACCGCCGACGGTGCCGGCGCGCTCGCCACCTGGCAGCAGGACGGTCGTCGCGTCGCGGCCCTCGCCGACGGGTCGCTGCTGAGCAACGAGTCGCTCGCCGAGGCCGGCAACGCCGCTCTGGTCCTGCGGCTGCTCGGCTCGAACGAGGAGCTCGTGTGGTACCTGCCGACCGTCGGTGACACCTTCGGTGAGGAGGCCGACGACGGCGGTGCCGCCTCCGTCCTGCCGCCCACCGTCACCGCCCTGGGCTGGCAGCTGGCCGTGCTCGCCGCCGTCGTCGTCCTGTGGGGCGCGCGGAGGCTCGGCCGCGTCGTGACCGAGCCGATGCCCGTCGTCGTCCGCTCCACCGAGACGACCCTCGGCCGAGGGCGTCTCTACCGGCGGGCCCGCGACTACGGGCACGCGGCAGCCGGGCTCCGGGCCGGCTGCGCGACCCGCAGTGCCGCCCGGCTGGGCGTCCCGCGCTCCGCGGGCGCCGACGCCCTCGTCGCGGCGCTCGCCCGGGCGACCGGCCGTGACGAGGCCGCGGTCGGGGCGCTGCTCTACGGCCCACCACCGACGTCCGACGCCGAACTCATCCGCCTCACCCGCGAGCTCGACACCCTGGAAAGCGAGGTCCACCCGTCGTGACCACCCACCGCCCCGGCGACCAGCCCGTCCCACCCCCCGCCGGCTTCCCTCCCCCGGCCGACAGTCCGGTGGCCGCAGCACCCGTCACTCCCGCGCCGGTCCCGGCACCGGCCGAGGACTCGCCGCGGGCCCGGCTCGCCGCGCTCCGGCAGGAGGTCGGCAAGGCCGTCGTCGGTCAGGAGGCGGCCGTCACCGGCCTCGTCATCGGCCTGCTGTGCCGCGGGCACGTGCTCCTGGAGGGCGTCCCGGGCGTGGCCAAGACGCTGCTCGTGCGCACCCTCGCCGCGAGCCTGGACATGGGCACCAAGCGGGTGCAGTTCACCCCGGATCTCATGCCCGGGGACGTCACCGGCTCCCTCGTCTACGACGCGCGCACCGCGGAGTTCTCCTTCCGGGAGGGGCCGGTGTTCACCAACCTCGTGCTCGCCGACGAGATCAACCGCACGCCCCCCAAGACGCAGGCGTCGCTCCTCGAGGCGATGGAGGAGCGGCAGGTGTCGGTCGACGGGACGCCCCGTCCGCTGCCCGACCCGTTCATGGTCATCGCCACCCAGAACCCGGTGGAGTACGAGGGCACCTACCCGCTGCCCGAGGCACAGCTCGACCGCTTCCTCCTCAAGCTGCTCATGCCGCTCCCCGAGCGCGGCGACGAGATCGAGGTCCTCACCCGGCACGCCCACGACTTCGACCCCCGCGACCTCGCGGGCGCGGGTGTCCGTCCCGTGGCGGGCCCCGCGGACCTCGCGGCCGCGCGCGCGGAGGTGGCCCGCGTCCAGGTCGCGCCCGAGGTGCTCGGCTACGTCGTCGACGTCTGCCGCGCCACCCGGACCTCGCCGTCGCTGTCCCTCGGCGTCTCACCGCGCGGCGCGACGGCGCTGCTGGCGACGGCACGCGCCTGGGCGTGGCTCACCGGCCGGGACTACGTCACGCCCGACGACGTCAAGGCCCTCGCGCACGCGACGCTGCGGCACCGTGTCCAGCTGCGTGCGGAGGCCGAGCTCGAGGGCGTGACCGCCGAGACGGTGCTCGACGGCGTCCTGCGGACCGTCCCCGTCCCCCGCTGAGGCCCCGGTGCACTCCGAGAGGACCCGGTCCACGATCACCCCACCCCCGCGCCGACACCGGAGGGGGCCGGCATGGCTCTGACCCGACGGGCCGTCCTGGTCGCCGCCGTCGGCCTCCTCCCGGTGCTGCTCGTGCCGCGGACGACGACGGTGCTCGCCTGGGCCGCGCTGCTCGGGCTCGGTGTCCTCATCGACCTGCTCCTCGCCGCGTCCCCCCTCGCCGTGCGACCCGAGCGGGCGGTGCCGCACTCCGTCCGCCTCGGTGAGCCCGCCACCTCCACCCTCACCCTGTCCAACACCGGCCGACGCACGGCGCGGCTCCTCGTGCGCGACGCCTGGGTGCCGTCGGCGGGCGCCGACCGCAACCGCCACGGCGTCACCGTCCCAGCGGGCGAGGCGCGGCGGGTCCGCACGGCGCTGCGCCCCACCCGGCGCGGTGACCGGACCGCCGACCTCGTCACGCTGCGCTCCCACGGACCCCTCGGCCTCGCGGCCCGGCAGCGCTCCCTGCCCGTGCCCGCCCGGCTCCGCGTGCTGCCCGCCTTCGCCTCCCGGCGCCACCTCCCCTCGCGCCTGGCCCGGCTCCGCGAGATGGACGGCCGGGCTGCGGTCAAGGTGCGCGGCGAGGGCACCGAGTTCGACTCGTTGCGTGAGTACGTCATCGGCGACGACGTGCGGGCCATCGACTGGCGCGCGACGGCCAGGGGTGGCGACGTCGTCGTGCGGACCTGGCGCCCGGAGCGGGACCGGCGGGTGTTCATCGTCATCGACTCCTCCCGCCTGTCGGCCGCCCGGCTCGGCGAGGCGCCCCGGCTGGAGGCCCAGATCGAGGCTGCCCTGCTGCTCGCGGCCCTCGCCTCCAAGGCAGGTGACAGGGTCGACGTCGTGGCCGTGGACTCCGCGGTGCGGGCGCGGGTCTCAGGCATCCAGGGAGCCCGGCTGATGTCCTCGCTCGCCGAGGGCCTGGCGCAGGTCGAGGCCTCCCTCGTGCAGGTCAGCTGGCCCGCCGTCACCCAGACCGTCCGCGACGCGCTGTCGCAGCGCTCCCTCGTCGTGCTCCTCACCGCACTGGACACCGCTGCGGTGATGTCGGACCTGCTGCCCGTCGTCGGGGCGATGACCAGGGACCACCAGGTCGTGCTCGCCTCCGCCGCGGACCCCGAGGCGGAGGAGATCCGCGTCCGACGCACGACGAGTGAGGAGATCTTCGACGCCGCCGCCGCCGAACGGGCCTCTCTCGAGCGTGCCGCCGCCGGGATGCGGCTGCGCCGCAGCGGGGTCGAGGTGGTCGAGGCGACCCCGGAGGACCTGCCCCCCGCGCTCGCCGACACCTACCTCTCGCTCAAGGCCGCCGGACGGCTCTGAGCCGGTCGACGCCACCGACAGCCCACCAGCCCTCCCCACCGTGCGCCCGCTCGAGAACCGTGCGCCCGGTTGACCGGGTGCACGGTGGCACGAACAGGCGCACGGTGCCGGGATCACGCTCCAGGGCTCCCCACGGGCAGACCCGTCCGCGCCGCCGTACTCTCGGCACCATGGACCGCAGGCTCGTCATCACGGCCGACGACCTGGGGGTCGACCCCGACACCAACGCCACCATCGTCGAGCTCATGCGCGACGGCGTCGTCTCGGCGACGACGCTCATCCCCGTCGCACCGGCGGCGGCCGACGCCGTCCACCGGTTGCGTGCCGCCGGGCTGGGGGCACCGCGGCTCCACGTCGCCCTCTCGAGCGGGCGCGAGTGGGCGGAGCAGGGGTGGCACCCGATCGCGTCGAACGTCCCCTCCCTCACCGAGCCGGACGGCACCCTGCCCGTCGACGCCGCGGTCGCCGAGCACCGTGCGACAGTCCCCGACGTCACCCGCGAGCTCCACGCCCAGCTCGGCTGGATGCGCGACCGCAACGTGCTGCCACCGGCCCTCGACTCGCACTCCGGGACGCTCTACGGCATTCACGGACGCTCCCTCGCGGGCACCGCCGTCGACTTCTGCGCAGCGCACGGCCTGGACTTCCGCCTCCCGCGCAGGCTCGGTACCGTCCTGGGGCTCGCGGTGCGCGGTCTGCGTGCCGCCCACCGCGGTGCAGTGCGGCGTGCGGACGAGCTCGGTGTGCGGATCCCCGAGCTGCTCCTCAGCTCCTGGCTGCCGGGAGGACTGATCCCGTGCTACGGCCTGCTGCGCGCCGAGGTGATCGCCCAGCTCGCCTGCCTCCCGCGCGGGACCTCCGAGCTCATCGTCCACCCCGCGCCGCGCCGCTCTGTCGCACGGATGCGACCGGGTGACGGCAGGAAGCGGGTGTGGGAGCTGCGCCTGCTGCGTGACCCGGCGTTCCACCGGGCGCTGCGCCGGGAGGGCATCACGATCGTCCCCGCCTGGTGAGCGGTCAGCCGGCCTGAGCCAGCGTGTGGCCGGCGAGGTCCTCCTCGAGGTCCCCGGTCTCCCCCGCCCGCACGGCACGACCGCCGAGGACCAGCGTGTAGGCCCAGTACCCGGCGAGCACGAGGGCACCGATCGTGATCTTCGCCCAGGTGGGGAGGGCCGACGGTGTCACGAACCCCTCGACGACCCCCGAGACGGCGAGCACGAGCACCAGTCCCAGCGCGACGATGAACAGCGAGCGCCCCTCCTCGGCCATCGCTCGCGACCGTGTGCGCGGCCCGGGGGCTACCCACGCCCAGAACAGCTTGAGGCCGGCGCCGGCCGCGATGAAGATCGCCGTCAGCTCCATGAGCCCGTGGGGCAGGATGAGCCCGAAGAACACCTCCAGGTGGCCGTGCGCCGCCATGACGCCGCCGGAGGACCCGACACCCACCGCGTTGGCCACGAGCACGTACACGGGGAAGAACCCGGTGATGCCGAGCGCGATGCACTGGGCGGCGATCCACGCGTTGTTCGTCCACACCTGCCCGGCGAAGTCGCCGGCGGGATAGTTGGAGTAGTAGGCCGCGAACGCCTCCTCGGCGTACTCCTCGAGCTCGGCGGGTGTCCCCATCGACGCGAGCGCCGCGGAGTTGGTGGCCACCCACCAGCCGCTCACCGCGCCGAGCGCGAGGAACGCGAGGCCCACCCACACAGTCCACCAGCGCACCCGGTAGAAGGCGGCCGGCAGCATGAGGAGGAAGAACCGCGACACGTCGGACAGCCGCGCCTCGTGGGTCCCGGCGATGCGGCCGCGCGCCGTGGCGAGCAGCCCGGACAGCTCGGAGACGAGCAGGGGGTCCGGCGCGCTGGTGCGCAGCGCCGACAGGTGCCCGGCCGCCGACTGGTAGCGGGTGACGAGCTCGTCGGCCTCCTCGCCGCTCAGCCGGGACCGGGAGGACAGCGCGCGCAGACGGTCCCACTCCGGCCCGTGCACGGCGGCGAAGGCGTCGATGTCCACGCGGGTACCCTGCCACACATGACCACGCACGCCGCGCACTCCCCGGGGCGGGCGCTGCAGACGGCGCACCTCGCCGACGACCTCATCATCACCGGTGAGGCCGTCGCGCTGGAGGTCCGCCCCGCTGCCTTCCTCCTCCGGGTGGTCGGTGGCCTCATCGACGCGGCCTGCTACGGGGCCGTCCTCCTCGCCGTCTCCGTCGGCATCCTTGCAGGGCTGAGCAACGTCAACGAGGCCCGCACCACGATCGTGACGATCGTGACGATCGCGGCTATCGTCATCGTCGCCCCGACCGTGGTCGAGACCCTGAGCCGGGGGCGCTCGCTCGGCAAGGTCGCCACCGGCATCAGGATCGTGCGCGACGACGGCGGCCCCATCCGCTTCCGGCACGCCTTCATCCGCTCGCTCACCGGGCTCGGCGAGCTGTGGCTGACCGCCGGTTCCATCGCCGTCGTCACGGCGCTGCTCAACGGTCGCGGCAAACGGCTGGGTGACCTGCTCGCGGGCACCTACGCGGTTCGCACCCGTGGTGCGGACCGCTCGGCGCCGCCGCTGCTCATGCCGCCCGAGCTCGAGCACTGGGCCCGCACCGCGGACATCCGCGCGATGCCCGACGGGCTGTCCCTGGCCGCGCGGCGCTTCCTCGACCGCACGGGGACCCTGGACCCCGTCTCACGCACACGTCTCGGACAACAGCTGGCTGCCCGCGTGGAGCCGCTCGTCGCGCCGCCACCTCCGTGGGGCACGCACCCCGAACGCTTCCTCGCCGCCGTGCTCGTCGCGCGACGCGACCGCGAGTACGAGGTCGGGCTCCGTGCCCGCGACACCCTGGCGCAGACCACCACGGAGCTGCGCAAGCTCCCGTTCCAGCTGCGCTGACGAGCAACCGCCCGCCCCCACTCGCCGACAGCTGGGTTGTGTCCGGGGCGTCGCTCCACCGCGCCACGGCCGGGGCCGGCCCTCCACAGCCCGCCGTCCGCGCCCCGTGGCCGTCACCGGGTTGCTCCTAGCGTCGTGGTGACGAGGAGGAGAGGTCACCATGTGTCTCATCTGCGACGGCTGGACCTGGGAGGAGGTGCTCGCGCGCCACCGCGAGGTGATCGAGCAGCACGGCTGGACGATCCAGTTCGTCGAGGGCCACCCCGGCAGGCCGTCGTTCGCGTACACCGTCGGGCTGACGCGCTTCCACGACCACCCCGAGCTGCTCGTCAGCGGCACCTGCGAACGCGACGCCGCCGTGGTCCTCGACCCGCTGGCGCAGCACGTCCGCGACGGGCACCGCTTCACGGCGGGGGACGTCATCGCCTCGGTGTCCCCTCACCGCTACCGCCTCGTCAGGGTGAACGACCCCCGTCATCTCGCCGTCGCCCAGCTGGTCTACGGGCAGCGAGGAGCCACGCCGGTCCCCGGCCTGCAGGTGGTGTGGTCGAACCACGACGGTCAGTGGCCGTGGGACCCGGCCTGGGCGGACGGGCGGCGTCGGCAGCCGCTGTTCGGGCACACGCGCTGGCCCGGGCGCCGATGAGCGCCACCCCGCACACGATCCGCCTGTCGGCGAGAAGCGGCGGAGCGACGCCCCGCCCGCGATCCAGCGCGTGGCGGCTACTCGGTGACCTCGATGACGCCGTGGGCGCCGCGCTCGGCGTCGACCATGGCGTGCGAGACGAAGGGGTAGTGGCCGGCCTCGGGGAGCTCGAGCTCGACGAACCCGCCCTGGGCGGCCACGAGCGGCAGCACCTGGGCACCGGCGCTCTCCCCACCGATCCCGTCCGGCCCGCCGAGGCGGTAGGCACCCTCGTCGTAGACGGTGTCGAACTGGCCGCCGACAACGTGGAACGCCGAGCCGCGGGAGGGGCCGGCCGCCAGCACCCACACCCGCACCCGCTCACCCGCCCGCGCGGTCAGCGGTCGGTGGTCGTACTGGTTGGCGTAGCCGTTGAAGACGACGAGGTCGGGCCGTTCCGCGGCGATCGCCTCCGCGTCGGCCGTCCCGCCGACCTCCCCGAGGTAGACCTCGGACTGGACGAGCACGTACTCGCGGTCGACCGGCTCCAGGTCGGGCGGGTCGATGATGACGGCGCCGAACATCCCCTGGGCGATGTGCATCGACATCGGCATCGTCGAGCAGTGGTACATCCAGATGCCCGCCCGTTCCGCGGTGAAGCGGTAGACGAGCGACTCCCCCGGGCCGATCGTGCGCATCGGCTCGTCGGGGGCCAGCGCCCCGGCGTGGAAGTCGATGGAGTGGCCGATGGTGCCGTCGTTGACGAGCGTGATCTCGAAGACGTCCCCGACCTTGCCGCGCAGCGTCGGGCCGGGCGCGGTGCCGTTGAACGTCCACCGCTCCTGCTCGACGCCGGGAGCCACCTCGCTGGTCGTCTCACCGACGGTGAAGGTCACCTCGTGCAGGTCACCCTCCGGCGCGGGGGCGAGCTCGGCCGGGTGGGCCGTGAAGTCCTCGTCGGGCTCAGCCATGAGGTCCAGCCGGTCGCGGGCCGCCTCGCCCGTCGCCGCGTCGTGGGCGTCGTGGCCCGACGACGCGGGCCCGCCGTCCGTCGTCGTCCCACCTGCCGTCGCGGTGACGGCTCCGACGGCGACGACGTCGAGTGTCATGCCCATCTGCCGGTGCCCGGCGACCGAGCACCAGCCCTCGACGTCGCGGCCGACGACGCCGAGGTCCACCTCCACCGACTCGCCGGCCGAGAGCCGCCCGGAGCGGGCGCCGTTGTCCAGCACGAGGTCGTGGACGTCGTCGTCGGTGTTGACGAGCTCGACGACCAGCCGGTCACCTGCCGGGACCTCGACGACGTCGGGGACGAAGCGCATGTCCTGCGCCTCGACGCGCACGGTCGTCGTCCGGCCGGTGGCGGCCACGCCGTCGTCGGCAGCAGTACCGGTGAGGCCGGCGGCGGCAGGGTCCCCCGCGACCCCCATGACGACGGCGAGCGCGACGGCACCGACGCCGTAGAGCGCGCCGAGCCGACGCGGCACCGGCGGCGGGCCGGTCGCGATGGAGGCGGCGATGACCGCTCCTGAGCTCTCCCGCTCGGCCTGCCGGCGCGCCCACAGGGCCCGCCCGAGCAGGACGAGGAAGGCGGCCAGGCCGGCCAGGCCGAGGAGCGACGTCGTGACGCGGACGAGACTCGGCAGCGGCAGCACGAACAGCAGGAGGCTGAGGTTGACGACGGCGAGACGGGCACCGGCGGCACGGTTCATCTCCTCGTCCACCCGGCGCACCACCCGCGGTCCGCCGCCGAGCACGACGGGGGCGAGGTAGCTCAGCGCCCCGAGGAGCACCTGCCCCGCGAAGCCTGCCGCGTAGGGGGCGGCGAGCACACCGAGGGACTCCCGGAGCCCGGCCCAGTCGGGTGCGGTCGCGGCGAGCACCGCGAGCACGACGAGACAGGCCACCAGCCAGCACACGGCTGCGGCCGCGCTCAGGGTCGCGTAGCTCCGCGGCGGCTTGGCCCGCGCGATGGTCACCATCGGCCGGACCACGAGCCCGAGGCCGGTGAGGTACACGACGACGGCGACGACGACGAGCCAGCGCTGGTCGAGGGCGGCCGCGGCCCAGATGACGGCGAGCCCGGCGACGAGGACGAGCATCGCGCGGCGGGCGGCCAGCGGTGCACCGGGAACCATCTTGGTCCGCAGCATCGTCGGCCACAGGACGACGAGGGTGCCGAGCACGGTGAGACCGACCCAGCCGAGGAGCATCGTCGTCGTGTGGGCGGTGTAGAGGCGGCCCGCGACCTGCGCCGAGGGCGTCGTCCGGGCGAGCATGACACCGAGCCACACCCCCACGGTGAGGCACAGCCCGGCGAACACGTAGAAGAGGGACAGCGCGCCGAAGCGCGCCATGAGGGCACCGCGGCGCTGCAGCAGGATGACGACGACGTGGCTGACCGCGACGATCGTGACACCGACGCCGCCGGCGACGACGAGCGACCACCGGTTCGTCGCGACGCCGAGGATGACGAGGACCGCCGAGACGGTGTGCACGCCGAGCCGCGCGAAGACGAGGCCCTGGCCACCCGGCGCGGGCCGCCCGAGCAGCGTGTCGGCGAAGTGCGCGGACCAGATGAGGATCGCCGTCGTTACCGCGCCGAGCAGCATGAGGTGGACCATGAGGTAGTTCGCCTCGGGGATCCACCGGTGCGCGACGGCGACGACGAACGCCGCGAGGAACCAGCCGACGACGAGCGCGTTGACGCGCACGTGCCAGGGGCGGCGTGCCATCGGCGGGCGCGTGGAGGCCGGACGGGTGAGGTTCATGAGGATGCTCCACGAGTCGTGATGGCGGCTGCGACGTGCCGGGGGTGCGCGCCCTCCAGGGGGACGTCCTCCGGGACGGCGCCCTCGCGCCGACCGCTGGGCTGCTGCCGGGGTTCGGTGTCCGGAGCTGCCGGGGCGGCGGCGGGTGGGCGCGCCGTCGTCGTCGCCGTGAGTGCCGACCAGGCGGCGACGACGACGAACAGCAGGACCGCGACGATGTTGCCCACTCCGCCGGCCTGGACCGCCCACTCGAGGTCGCGGGCGTCACCGACACCCAGGCGGAGCACGAGGGTGAGGTGGAGCAGGACCGCGGGGACGACGAGGGCACGGCGGTAGGGCAGCGGCCGCCGGAGCACGGCGGGCATGATGACGGGCGCGTGCGCCATGACCATCGAGATGACGAACCCGAGGAACAGGGCGTGGGCGGCGGCGTCGTAGGCACGGCCCGCGACCTGCCCGCCCAGGAGCCAGATCGTCCCGGCGACGGCGAGCCAGACGTAGCCGGCGAGCAGGCAGCCGGCGATGAACCGCGGCAGGCCGGTCGCGTGGATCGTGCGGCGGGCGACGTCCTTGACGGCGAGCCAGCCGGCCGCGGAGACCAGCGCGAGCCCGAGCAGCACGAAGCCCGCCTCGGGGGCGAGCAGCGAGAGGACGGCGGACCCGAGCACGACGACGGCGATCACCTGGGCGGCGGTCCCGTCGCGTGGGCGCAGGGTCCCCAGCCGCGCCAGCTCGAGCCGTTCGCCGAAGATCGTCAGGACGAGGAAGCCGACGAGCCAGGGCATGATCGCGGGGACCGGGACCCCTCCGAGCCACAGCAGGGCCGCCGCCACGGCCATGAGCGAGCCGAGGACCTGGACCGCCACCGCCGCGGCCGGCTGGCGCGCGTACAGCGAGCGGTAGACGAGCAGGCCGCCCACCTGCCCGGCGAGGACGAGGCCGGCACCGACCGCCTCGGGCAGCGCCGAGACGGTGGCGAGGACGCCCAGGCCGTTGAGCGCGGGGGCGAGGTAGCTCCAGCCGCGGCCCAGGGCCACCGACCGTTCCAGCCCGATGACGGTGCCGACGAAGCCGAGCACCATGAGCGGGCCGTGGACGTCCGCCAGGCGCGCGCCGACGACGACGTCCGGGAGCCCGAGCAGCGCGAGCGCGGCGTCGAGCCCGGCGAGCATGGCGAGCCCGCCGAGGAGGAGGAAGGGCAGCCGGAACGACGTCCGTGTCAGGACGCCACGCGCGGGTCCCACGCGGTCACTCATGGCCGGCGGCAGGTGGCGCGATGCGGAGGAGGCAGGCGCCGGGTTCGGCGAACGCCTCGAGGGAGACACGGTCGGCGGACACACCCTCGTGACCGAGGATGTCCTGCGCCATGCCCAGGTGGCTCGTGCAGACGACCTCCGGGTGCTCGCGAGCAAGGGCCAGGACCGGGCACCGGCGCAGCCGCTGGGTGTAGCCGCCGTCGGCGTCCTCGGTGGTGTGGCAGTCGAAGCCCGCACGGTCGAGCATCTCCCCCAGTCGCGACACCGAGTCCCGGAGCTTCCGCGGGTCCTCGGCCGGGCCGCCCGTCCGCTCTGCGGCAGGCTCACCAGAGGTCGGTCGGGGACCGGGAGCGTCCTCGTGCCCTGGCCCGTCCTCGGCCGACGCGGGGGCCGAGTCGTCCACGGGCCGGAGACCGGCGGCGGCGAGCCGCTCCTCCCGGCTGGCGTCGACGAGCCGGCGCTCGCGGATCGCCCGGCCCCAGTCCCGGCCGGCCGTGAGGGCGTGCTCGACGCGCATCGCCTCGTCCGGGACCGTCCGCGCCAGGTAGTTGATGAGTACCTCCGCGAGCACCGCGTACTCGGGCCCCGCCGGGGTCGCGGACAGGGTGGCGCGGTAGAGGGCGGCGGGACGGCCACGCCCGGCGGTGTGCCGCAGCGTGCGTTCCGCGAGCTCGACGCGCGCCAGGGCCTCGAGGTGCTCACGCACGGTGTTCGGGTGCTGGCCCAGCTCGGCCGCGAGCTCGGCCACCGTCCGACGGCCACCGAGGTCGATGAGGGCGTCGAGCACCGCCCGGCGCGCGGGAGAGAGCTCCTCACGGGCGAGGCCGCGGGTGGGGAGCGGACCGAGCGGTTTATTCACGGTCCCAACCGTACTATTCAAGAGGCGGTGGACCCAAGTGCCTGCCGAGGGCGTGACGGACGACACAGCCTGGCGTACGCTGGATGACGTCAGCAGTTTCCGCCGCAATGGCACGTGCGAAAACTGTTGCCGTGCACGTGCATGTGCGCGAAACGATGACGACTCAAGGAGGAACGTTGTCCACGAGAACCGTCGGCGCCAGAATGGGCGTCGCCACGAGCATTGCGGCGGGGATGCTACTCGCATCCACCGTTCCCGCGAACGCCGGACCGATGGCGGTGCCGGACTCCACCGACCCGCTCGACCACGTCGTCGAGCAGATGACGATCGACCAGCTCATCGGCCAGATGACGTGGACCTTCGTCTACGGCAACTCCGCCGACGACGCCTCGATGGCCGAGCAGAACCAGGAACGCTACGGCGTCGACACACCCGCGGAGGTCGTCGAGAAGTTCGAGCTCGGCGGCGTGCTCTACTTCGCGTGGTCGAACCCGGGCATCGTCAACGACCCGACCGTCGCAGCAGAGCTGTCCAACGGCCTGCAGGAGGCGTCCGTCGAGGACGGCTCGGGCATCCCGCTCGCCGTCACCATCGACCAGGAGGGCGGCATCGTCGCCCGCATGGGCGCCCCGACGACCGTCCTGCCCGGCAACATGGCGCTCGGCGCCACCTGGGACACCGACCTCGCCCGCGCGCAGGGAGAGGTGCTCGGCGCCGAGTTGTCCGCCGTGGGCGTCAACGTCAACTTCGCCCCCGTCGTCGACGTCAACACCAACCCGGCCAACCCCGTCATCGGCGTGCGCTCCATGGGTGAGGACCCGGAGAACGTCGCCGCCCTGGGCGTGGCGCAGATCCAGGGGATGCAGGAGCAGGGCGTGGCCTCGGCCGCCAAGCACTTCCCCGGCCACGGGGACACCGAGACCGACTCCCACACCGGTCTGCCGATCGTCAGCTACGACCGGGAGACGCTCGACCAGCACCTCCTGCCGTTCCAGGCCGCCATCGACGCCGGCACCGACATGATCATGACGGCGCACGTCATCGTCGAGGAGCTCGACGCCGAGATGCCCGGCACCCTCTCCCCCGCGGTCCTCACCGACCTGCTGCGTGACGAGATGGGCTTCGAGGGCCTCGTCACCACGGACGCCCTCGACATGGCCGCCCTCAAGGAGCTGCCGGACAACCCGCTGGACGACGGCGACATCGCCGTCCTCGCGATCAAGGCCGGCTCCGACATCCTGCTCATGTCCCCGGACGTGCCCGCCACCTTCGAGGCGATCAACGAGGCCGTCACCGCGGGCGAGATCACGCGCGAGCGGCTCGAGGAGTCCGTGACGCGGATCCTGGAGTGGAAGCAGGAGCGGGGCGTGTGGGAGGACCCGTACGTCGACGTCGACGCCGTCATGGACGTCGTCGGGAACGAGGGGCACCGCGCCACGGCGCAGGAGATCTCCGAGCGCGCCGTCACGCTGCTGCGCAACGAGGACGAGCTGCTGCCGCTCGACCCGGACGAGGACTCCGTGCTCATGGTCGGCGCCGGAAGCGCCTGGCCGGAGCGGATGGGACCGATGCTCGCCGAGCGTGGGTTCGAGGTCACCGAGGACTACGAGAACGGAGGCTCGCCGAGCGAGGCGTACCGCAACCGCGCCGTCGAGGCAGCCGCGGACCACGACGTCGTCGTCTTCGCGTCCTACAACGCCAGCGGCAACGTGGCCCAGCAGGAGATGGTCGAGGCGCTGGCGGAGACCGGCACGCCGGTCATCGTCGTCGCGACGCGCAACCCCTACGACATCAACGTCTTCCCGGGTGCCGACGCGGTCCTCAACATCTACGGCTGGAACAACGTCAACTTCCACGGAGCCGTCGCCGCACTCGCCGGCGACATCAGCCCGAGCGGGAAGCTTCCGGTCAACGTGCCGACGGCCGACGGCACGGGCGTCCTCCTCGAGATGGGCTTCGGGCTGAGCTACCCCGAGCCCGAGCCGGGGCAGCAGTACGGGTTCTTCCTGACCAACGGCTGGGAGGGCGGCAAGGCCGACCACGCGTTCATGTACGGCCGGTTCACCGATGAGGTCCT